>PMJT01000127.1:2571-6582 GCA_003158495.1 Chloroflexota bacterium
CTTCAAGAACATCCTCGTCATCGACGATGGATCCCACACGTATGAACATGTGCTTGGAGCGCTCGAGAAGTTCTCTCGCAAGGTCGCCCCGAACTCCTATTTCATAGTCGAGGACGGGATCATCACCGATCTTGCGGACCAGAAGATCGAGGACCCGGCCAAGTTCAATGGCGGGCCGCTTCGAGCCATCACGGAGTTCACGGACGCGAACCCATCGTTTGCCATCGAGCAAAGATGGTCCAACATGTTTGGCAAGAACTCGACGTTCAATGTGAACGGGTATCTGAGGCGAGTCAGGTAACAGTCCCTGTCGAGCCGGCATGGCTCGACGCCGCCCGCGGAGGAATTGGATGGTCGAGCCAGCCGGGCCGACGCAACCACAGAAGTCGGTTTCGATCATCGGCCGCCTCGTCGGTTTCATCGGTGCCATTCCGCCTTTCCGCCGGGTGAACTCGGTCTTCGGCATCTATACCAAGGCTGGAGGCTCGCTCTTAGCGGAGGGGCTGGCGTACAGCGCTCTCTTCGCCGGCCTTACGGGCCTGCTCCTCGCCGTCGCACTGCTGGGCTACCTGGTCCCGAGCGAGGCGGATCGGCAGCGGCTCGTGAACGGCCTGACCGGCCAGCTCGCACCGCTTGCCCCGGTGGCCCGCGACGGATTGCGGAGCCTCGCTTCGAATGCGGGCGGGTTCTCGATCCTCGGCCTCATCGGGCTGGCGTGGGGAGCCAGCCACTTCTACGGCTCCCTGGACGAGGCCATCTCCCGGGTCTTTGCTCGAGCGCCCGCTCGCGGCACCCTCGATCGCATCGTGCGCCAGTTCGTGTCGGTGTTCGTGCTGGTCGGTGCGCTCCTGTCCGGGATCGCGCTCTCGGCGATCCAGGCCATCGTCTCCAGCAGGTTCGACGTCGGGCCGACCGGCGACGCGGGTCGGATCGCCTCCGAGCTTGCCTTCCCGATGCTGACGGCCGTCGTCGTTGTCGTCTCGGTCGGCGTCCTCTATCGCGTCGTGCCGAACACGAAGGTCCCGATCCGGGTCCTGTGGCTGCCGACCCTCGTGGCCGGCCTCGTTCTCACGGGCCTGACCGAGCTGCTGGTCTACATCACGCCGCTGCTGACCGGCGCGTTGTCCGTCTTCGGGGGCGTGGCGGCCGTCTTCGCGGCGCTGGCCTGGCTCCATCTCGCGTTCCAGGTGCTGCTCATCGGCGCCGCGTGGACGCGCATGCGCCTGGACGAAGCCGGCGACGACTAAGGACCAGGCGCGCGTCGCAATCGGCGCCCCGCTTGCCGGAAGTCCGCATTCGGCCGGCATGCGCCGGGCAGTCCTGCACGGCATTCGTGTGGCCGATACAAGTCCGCCTCGTCGGGTAACGGCGCAGGCATAGATCGGGCACCGAGGCCGGTCCCGGTCGTGGGGGCCCTCACCAGAAAGGATGACCCGGGCACCTACCAATGCCCCCAGGCGGGAGGCGTGCAAGTACGAGCCACCGACTGTTGACTCTGCACCGGTTAGGAGTTGACTGGAGAGGCAGCCGAAAGCCGGAGTGCCTCCCGGCGGGACACAGGCCCCGCATCCCGAAAATGGCTGCCGCAGCCAGGCCAAGAAATGAACCGAACGCGAAGCCACTGGCTCCTTGCCGCATTGGTGGCCGCCGCAGCCGCCGCCAGCGTCATCACGGCCCTGGACTCAATCAGGGGATTCGCCAGTTCCGGAAGCGGCGACTCGCCGGCCTCGATGAGTGGGCTCTCCCTCGCGATCCTCGCCGTCGGGATGCTGATCATCCTTGGCCTCGAGTCCTCGCATCAGAGACGCCACCGCGCCCGCCGCGCCGGGATGGCCCGAGCCGGCGACCTGTTGGCGGTTCGGCCGGCCTCTTCCAGGGCAGGCTAGGCGCGACATGCAAGACCACTACAAGAAGCTGCAGGTCGACCCGCAGGCCGAATCGGAGATTATCCGGGCGGCTTACCACGCTCTCGCTCGCAAGTACCACCCCGATGCCGGGGGCGACGTCAAGCTGATGGTCGAGTTCAACGACGCGTGGGCGGTGCTCGGCAACCCGATTCTTCGAGCCGCATACGACATCGAGCGAAAACAGCCGGCCACTCCGGCCGCGACCGCGTCGGGCCCCTTCGCGCGGCGCGCCGGGGACAGCGGGCAGATCGACCTGCCACCGAGAGGGATCCACGACACGAGCAGCGTTCTCGACTTCGGGCGGTATGCCGGGTGGTCCGTCGCCCAGGTCGTCAAGAGCGACCCTGATTACCTCGAGTGGCTGGTTCGGACGGCAATCGGCCGCCGCCTGACCGCGGAGGTGAGGGCTCTCCTCGAGCTTCGAGCGGCGTCGTTCAGCCCGCTCGTCGCGGGAACGGGCGCTCCAGGTTCGGCGGGGCGAGGGTGGTTCGGCCGAGCCAAGCAGGCTCGCTAGAACGCTGGATGGACGCGCGCGGGCATCGCCGCGCCACTACCAGGCGTCGCCGGATCGAGGGTCGCAGGAGATCGCCGCCGCGAGGTCGAGCGCGGGTGAGGTCGGCGTCGGAAGAACCATGATGTAGCCGTCCTCGTCGGCCGTGCGGCGCAAGCCGTCGGGCGTCCGGACGGACGTTTCGCCACGCCAGATCTGCCAGCCAAGCCGATCGTAGAAGCCGAACCGCCCCGTGCCGAGGGCGCCGAGCTCGAACTGCCCGCAGATGTAGGCGTTCACCTCGCGCATCAGCCGCGAGCCGATCCCGCGGCCCTGGCGACCCACCGCAGTAGCCACAGCCTCGACATAGCCGGTCCGCAGGAGCCGCCCGTCCACGCCGAGTGTTCGCTCGGCCACGGAAGCGTAGGCCACGATCTCGCCGTCGATCTCCGCCAGGAAGTGGACGCCACCCTGGGCGTGCCGCCAGTCCTCCTCGGTCATCGCGTCTTCGCCATCGCCAAACGCGGCCCACAGAAGCGTTCGAACCGCCAATTCGGCATCGGTCGAGAGCGTTTCCAGACGCTGGATCGTGACCCTCCCGGCAGCCGGATCGGCCGAGTTAATCTCCATGGACCGATGGTCCGGATGCAGTCGCTCCTCGGCCCTGACTCTCAACGCTTGTCGCACCAGGCGAGCCCCAGACGACAGGATCGAAGCACGCGGCTTATCTATCGGCCGACCTGTCGATTTGGGCCGTGTCGCGTCGTCGGTTGGGCAGGACGACCTCGCAACGTCGTCCGAACCCAATCCAGGCGAGGAGATCGAAATGGCAACTCACGTCATTCACGTCGAGGTGGTGGGCCGCGACGGAGCCAAGCTCCAGAAGTTCTATGCCGACGCATTCGGCTGGACGCTCGACACGAACAACCCCGAAGGCTACGGCATGCACCGCGAAGAGAGCGGCCTCACGGCCGGCATCGGCAAGGCGCCGATGGGCGGCGACGGCCAGGTCACTTTCTACGTCCACACCGACGACCCGGCGGGCACGCTCAAGAAGATCGAGAAGCTGGGCGGGAAGGTGATCATGCCGCTCACCCAGGTCGCCCCCGAGACGACGATCGCGCTCTTCGCCGACCCGGAAGGCCACGTCGTTGGCCTGATGTAGGCCGACGAGTGACGCGGCCTCGTCGCGGCGCCACTCCCTACGCTCGAACAATCGGGCGGACCCTCGCTCTTGCGGGAGTCCGCCCCTGTTCATCTGCCGGATGTCTCCGCCAGGCGGCGTTGCAGGAATCGACGCTCGGCGTCGTTATCCGCCAGATCCAACGCGTGGGCGTATTCCTCGGAAGCCTCCGAGAGGCGGCCGAGGCGGCGCAGCAGGTCCGCCCGCGCGGCCGGCATGAGGTGGTAGCCGGCGAGTTCTCCGCTCGCCGCCAGGTCGTCGAGAAGCGCCAGGCCGGCCGCGGCCCCTTCCGCCTGCGCAACCGCGACTGCCCGGTTCAGCTCCACGACCGGCGAAGGATCGAGCCTGGCAAGCGCCTCGTAGAGCGTCGCGATCGACCGCCAGTCGGTCGGCCGTCCGTCGACCGTTCGGGCGTGCTCGGCGGCAATCGA
>PMJT01000127.1:6637-7003 GCA_003158495.1 Chloroflexota bacterium
CCGTGTGTCTCCGGCCGGTCCGGCATCAGTTCCACGAGCAACTCGGCGAGCCGGATGGCCTCGGCGCACAGGTCGTGCCGGACGGCGGCCGCGCCGCTCGACGCGAGGTATCCCTCGTTGAAGACGAGATACAGCGTGGCCAGGACGCTGTCGAGTCGCTCCGGCAATTCGTCGCCGAGCGGCACGCGGTACGGGATACCGGCCTGGCGGATCTTGCGCTTGGCCCGAACGAGGCGCTGGGCAAGGGTCGCCTCCGGCACGAGGAAGGCGCGCGCGATCTCCGGTGTCGTGAGGCCGCCGAGCGTCCGCAGGGTCAGCGCCACTCGCGCATCGAGCTGCAGCGCGGGATGGCAGCACGTGAAGATG
>PMJT01000004.1 GCA_003158495.1 Chloroflexota bacterium
CTCTTCGGCCATCTCTGGCCCTCCCGAATGACGACGCCCCCGGGGCCGGTTGCAGTCGGCACCGAGGGCGGGATCATCGTATTCGGTTCCGAGCGTCTACAACTCCGCTCGCGCTCAGCCTACGCCCCCGGGGGACGGGTCACAACGCGGACGTGAGTAGGCCCGCCCGAGCCGGAGAACTCGAGCGGGCCAGAGAGGCGGGGCCCCACCCGCCGTATGTTTAGGCCCGCCCGGCGGAGGGTCCGAGCGGGCCAGGGAGGCGGTTTCTCAGTCCGCCTTAGGTGTTCAGCGACAGGAGCCGCTGGAAGCGGCCAGCCGCGCAATACGGGAGCGCGTTGAATGCCAGTTCGGCCTCGAATCTCATGCCAGTCTCATTGCGGTCCCATCGCTCGCCAGCCTGGTCGGACACGTCCACCCTCGGCGCGCCGCCGGTGTACAGCGTGGCCGCCGAGAACTCCCCGACGATGCCGGTATTGGCCGGCAGGTTTAGGTCGGCCACGAGTGGGAGATTGAACAGACGGAGCTGCCCGTCCGCGCCCGTCGTGGGGATTGCGCTCGCGACGTTGCCGCCAAGGGCGCCCATGACGCTGAAGGTGGCGACGCTCTCCGTGAGCGCCGTGTAGTAACTCGCGACATCCAAGACAATGGCGTCGGCCTTGACCGCGCGGCCGGCGAGTGCCTTGAGCGCGGAGACGATCGTGCCAGCGATGCTCGTCCCGACCGTCGTGGTCGGCGCGCTCTTGGTGGTGTCGAAGCCGCCGATCGAGGCGAGCGCCGTGAGCAGCCCGGTGGGCTCGTTCGTGCCGGAGCCCTGGGTGATGTAGTAGGCCTCGCCGAGCGCCATCGAGCGGGCGCCGCGGTCGAGAATGTCCTGCTCCGCGGCTCCCTGCGAGTAGCGCAGGAGCTGGTTGGCAACGTCGTGGATGCGGGCCAGCGTGTAGAACGTCGCCGTGTACTGGGCGAACGTGATGTCTCGGTTGTCCTTCAGCGTGCCCCAGGCCGCGACCAGCGCCCGGGTCGGCGCGGACGCCTCGACCGGGATCGCCACGGACGGGGTCGCCACGCCGGAGCGGACGGTCAGAAGCGAGCGATATGGGTTCGTTGCCGTCTGGATGGTGACGAGCCGATCTACGACCGCGTTCGGCATAATCCAGGAACCGGCGGCGCCACTGGTCCCGAGGGTGGCCTTTTGAGGATCGGCCTCGGCCCAGCGGGAGCCCATGAACTCGAGGGCGGCCTTGCCGCTCGCCTGGGCGGTTGCGTCGGAGCTGCGCGCGTCGGCGATGGCCTTGAAGAAGCCGGAACCGGCGTCGGTGACGGTGCGCCCGCCCTGCCCGATCGGGAGGGCCTTGGACGGGGAGCGGTTCTCGGCGGCGAACGACTGCACGCCTTCGATGACGCCTTCGAGGGCGCCCTTGAGCGATTGGAACTGGGCCTGGGTGACGTACTCGGACATGGAAAGCGACCTTTCGAAGTCGCCCGGGCCGGGAGACGGGACCGGGCGCGTAGTGCCTGGTCGCTCGCTCTTCCGGCGCCTGGTCCGCGCCCGCCACGCTTGGCAGGGTTGGACCGGGGTTCTGTCGAAAAGGTCGCGCTATTCGGTTCGGGCTCGGCGCCCTCCGGCCGGCGCCCGCCTTGCATGCGTGGCAGGGTTCAGCCGAAGGGCTCCGCGTCATTTCTTCCGGGAGCCGTGAGACGTGAGAAGCACGGTTCCCGCGACGATCCTACGCCATACGTGCAAGCCTGCACATGGTGCAGATGTGCATGGGGTTCTAGTTTTCGTGACTCCTATCTCTGAGGTCTAGCTCCACGAGCCAGCTCGAGCCCGGAGGCGATCCGACGCCGACCGCGGCGGCGGAGCGGAGCAGGTAGGCGCCGAGACTGGCGGCCGGCGGTGGGGCCAAGACGTGCGCGATCTCGGGATGGGAGTCGAGCACGGCCCATGCGGCCTCGGCGCAGAGCTTCAAGGCCTCCTGCTCGACGCCGGCTGGATCGCTCCTGCCGCGGTTCCGGATGGCCGCCGCGACCCGGAGCCGGAGCTCGAGCGCTTCGGGCGTGTCCTCGATGGCCGCGATGATCGTCTGGGCGTCCTGTTCACGGCTCATCGCTGGCCTCGCGCGGCACGTCCTCGACGATCGAGTAGCCGCTTCCCACCACCGCGTTCGTGGCCGGGTCGCGGTGCACGTAGGCCACGACGCGGATCTTGGAGCCGATCTTCTCGGGATGCTCCGAGAGGTACCGGGCGGCCGCCTCCGCTCCGCCCTGCGCGCTCCGGGCGGTGTGCTGCGACCACTTCGACTCCTGTTCGTCAAAGGCTCGCTGCCATTCCTTCCGCGTGCGGGTGATGGCGGCCACCATCTCGGCGGCTGCCTCGTCCGATAGGTGGAGGCCAGAGGGCAACGGCGGAGGCGAAGCCGGCGGGGCCGGCTTGGGCTTGGGGCTCGGGCGCTTCGACTTGCGGGGCGGGATGGTCATGGAATGGCCTCCGTGGGTACTGGCGCCACTCGACGGGGGATCATGGCGCCACGATGGGTAGGAGCCGTTACAGGGGCCTTGTGCCGGTATGCCGACACCCGGCAGCGCACCGAGCAGTAGGCCAGGTCGCACCGGCGGCCGGCGGGGAGGGGTTCGCCACAGGGACAGACGGCGTGGCGGGGAGACTGGCGAACGATGCCGTGCGTCATTCCCACGGCTCCCGCGGAGGCTTGCCGCGCCCGGTGAGGTGGGCGACCAACTTGACGAGCAGGGCCTCGCCGCGCTCGTCCGGGATCGGTGCATCGGGCGTCGGTTCGGGAGTCGTGACGACGGTGATCGCCGGCAGGATGCCGGCCTCTGCCGCGATGCGCTGCGACGTGGCGATATGGGCAGGAGGCTCGACCGGGAACCTCACGACGTTGGATGGGGTGCCCGGCGGTGGGGTGCCTCTTCCCTCGAGGAAGTCCCAATCCTCGCGGTGACGGTTGCGGGGCGGGTAGTCATCCACGGTCGGCCTCCATCTGGGTAACACGGGCGTTGACGTCGGCGAACAGCTCGGGATGCTGCGCCTCCATGGAGTCGAGCCACTTGCGAAGATCGGCCTTCTCGGCGGGAGTGAGGCCGGTCTCGGGATCGACGTCGACGTTCACGTTCACGTTCTCGGACTGGACCCGGGACGTGACACCGCCCGTGAGCAGGGCGTGGGCGTTCATGACTACCTCGAGGGCCCGTGCCCTGTCGGCGAGCCTCTGGCGCGG
>PMJT01000253.1:0-5163 GCA_003158495.1 Chloroflexota bacterium
GAAGTCGAACATCTCCGGCGTGGCAGTGCCGAACCGGATCAGGTCATCGACAGTGAACGGCGATGCGGAGAACTTCCGGATGGTGATGACCGGCCCGATCAATGAAAGCGGCGGAATGATGGCGTTGACGCGTGACCCGTCCGTCAGGCGCGCGTCCACCATTGGGCTCGACTCGTCGATGCGCCGGCCGATCGGAGCGATGATCCGGTCGATGATCCGCATCACGTGGTCGTCGTTCTGGAAGACGACGTTCGTCAATTCGAGGCGGCCACTGCGCTCGATGTAGACCTGGCGAGGGCCGTTGACCATGATTTCAGTCACGGTTTCGTCGCGAAGGAGTGGCTCCAGCGGACCGAGCCCGATGATTTCGTCCGTGATCTGCTCGAGCATCCGGACTCGCTCGGCGCGAGTCAGGGCGAGTCCCTCTTCGTCGATGACCCGGCCGAAGATCTCCTCGATATGACGCCGAACTTCGACCTGGTTCGCCAGGTCGAGCTTTGGGTCCAGGTCCTGGATCACGCGTGTCTGGATCCGGAACTTGACCTCGCGCAGCGACTCGCGTACGGGCGCCTGGCCCAGAAGACGCTGACCCGTCGGGCCCTGAGGGGCTCCCGGAGGCGCCAGCGGCGCCGATGGCAGACCGCCCGGAGCGCCGGGCGCCACGCCCGGTCGCGCGCTCTCGATTCTCTTCAGAAGGGACATCGCCTACACCCCTTGCTGGCCCACACGCCGGGCAGCTATCTCCATGCGAAGAGCGACCTGCCCTTTTGGGGCGACTTGCCCTTTTCCTCTTCGCGTGATTCTCGGCTTCCGACAATAGACGTGGCTAGACGTAGTACATCCTGCGACACCTGGCTTTCCCGGTTGCTCAGGACAAAGGGCACGCCCCGGTTAAGGGCGTACACGACTGCCCGTCCGTCGCTGACGATCGTGTGGTCGACTTTCCTGCCGATCGAGTTCTCGACGTCGGCGACCCTGATTCCCAGCGTTGTGTCGGCGCGGTTGAGGACCAGGCGGATCTTGTGCGAGTAACCGAGCTGTTCGGCTACTTCCAGGAAAAGCCGAATGTTCTTGATGCTGGTGATTTCCAGTGTCAGCACGGTCAGCACGACGTCCGCCAGGTCGAGGATACCCAACAGTGTGTCGTTGAACCACGCTGCGCAATCGATGACGACCAGCTCGCTGTGCTGGCGGAGGATTTCGATGACGTGCTTGACCCCCGCGGGAGTGATCAATTCGGCCATTTCCGGAGACGGAGGCGCGAGGAGCACGTGTATTCCCGACGAATGGGTCAGCGTGAACGCTTCCACGGAGTCCGGATCCCGGCCGGCCTCGAGCTCCGGTACGAGCTCGGCCATGGACTTGTCCTTGGGATTGAGATTGAGCAATACCGCCACGTCGCCGAACTGGAAGGACGCATCGACTAGAGTCACCTTCTTGCCCAGCTCCGCGGCGGCCACGGCGAGGTTGACCGCGATAGTAGTCCGTCCGACTCCGCCCTTTGGGCTGAAGACGGCCACGACCTGGCCTTCCTCCGTGGGATCCTTCGTCCGTGCTGCCAGGGTCACCGCGGCCGCCCGGCCGGCCTTCTCCTTTTCGCGGGAGTAGACCTGCCGGATCGAGGCCGTCAACTCGTCGCTGCTGAAGGGCTTCACGAGGAACTCGCGGGCCCCGGCCAGCATCGAGCGGCGTAGATAGTCGGCTTCACCCTGGACGGACATCATTACCACGGCTGCACTGGGCACCCGGGCGGACAGGAGCTCGGTGGCTGCGATGCCGTCCATGTCGGGCATGTTGATGTCCATCAGGACGACATCGGGCAGCAGATGGGTCGCCAGCTCGATCGCTTCGGCGCCGGATGCCGCCGTGCCGATCACGTGGATGTCGACCTCGAACCCGAGCAGCTTCGCCAGATGGTCGCGCGTCTCGGGGATGTCGTCGACGATGAGAACCTGGATCCGGTCAGCCATTTAGAAAAGTCGCCCCTGGTGTATTCCCTCGTGAGTTCGGGAGAGGCGGAGCGGACGACCGCCTCTCCGGTTCAGCCTGCCGATGAGGCGTTCTACCATTGAATGACCAAGCCGAGCTTGGCCGGGATCACGGCCCGCGGATCGGGCGGCAGCACGCCGTAGTTCTGGACCAGCTGGTAGTAGGTGATGCCGCCCGTATCGGTGTGTGACGCCTTGGCGGCGTCGTCCAACCGTGACCGAAGGGCCACGGACAGGTCGATGTAGTTACGCGCGGCCGTCAGTTCGGCCCGCTGGGCCCAGTTGATGACCTCCGCCTCTTCCGGCATAACCTCGACGACCACCAGCATGTGGCGCTGGTTGAACTGCACGAGCGGAGCGCTCGGGGCCGGGGTAACCAGCGGGGCTGCCGTGTTGGTCACGGCTGCCCCCTCGGGCGCCGCCGGCGCCAGCAGCGTCGCCAGGACTCGCCGGTTGCGGATCACCATCTTCGTCGTGACCTGGGGCGAGGCAGGGAAGTTGAGCACCGTCGTAGTGCCGGCCTTGACGCCCGTGATCGCGAGCTGGTCCACGTATACGCTGAGGATGATGTCGACGTGGTCGCCGGGCACGAGAAGCGTCCCGACGCCCGTCACCTGGTCGACTTCCATCGATACGGCATCCATGCCCTGCGCAATCGATCCGGCAAGGTCCGCACCTTCGACGGCGGCTCCTCCGTTGGTCACGAAGTCCCGGCTGTCTACTATCGCCTTGCCATTACTGATGTCGGAGCCGGCGATCCGGCCCACGACCTGATCGACGCTGGCGAATGTGCCCCCGCCCAGCGCGTCGCGCTCGGACAGGGTCATCGACTTGAGGGTCAGCATTGCAGCCGTGATCGTGTCGCCGGCATGGATGTCTTGCTTTGCCACTACGACCTGGGCGGTCGGCTCTGGCGTTGGGGTCGGTAAAGTCGTCGGGCTCGGCCCGTTCGACGTGGTTCCGCCTCCGCTGCCGTTGGCGACAACGGCAGCGGCCACGGCCCCCGATATGGCCACGATCAGTCCGAGCAGGATCAACAGACGATTGGAGCGCTTCACGACGTTACTCCCGAAGACATGTGACAGGTGTCACCACGATAGCCTTGCGGTCACCCTAACGACGACTATACCAATGGGCTAGGGTCTGTAGGAAGGATTCTCTCGCAAGATCGTCGGATTCGGCCTAACTCTTGCTCGCGAAGGGTAAAAATAACGGGCCGTGCCATAGGCACGGCCCGTTTTGTGTGGCGGCGGAGGGTTACAGAGACGTGCCGACGGTGCTGAGGACGGTCTTGATCACGCCGCCCAGGAAGAGGAGGGCGACGACCGCGACGATCGCGATGAGGGCGAGGATGAGCGCGTACTCGGCCAGACCCTGACCGCGCTGCTCGACGCGGGCTTCGATGCGATAACAGACGGACGTGAATAGGTTGTACAGGGCGAGCATCTAAATATTCTCCTGATGAGGACGTCCTCCAGACGGAGGTTGTGGCCCAATATTGGCCTCACTCCACTGGGAGCGCCACTAGGCAGATGGTCATGGGACTGCCACGGTTCACCGCGCCCGCAAGGAGTCCCCGGGGGTGGAGTGGCGACATACGCGGCGTCGACACGCACCGCTGCCGGCTCATGTGGAAGTTGTGAGCCGTCAGCTGCCTGCCGGGAACCACCTATACCGCCGCCGCGACCAGGCTCAGCAGCGATGACAGTTGGTCGCCGAAGAACAGCAAGGACACTACACACACGACTGCCATGATCGCGAGGATGAGCCCGTACTCAATGATCCCCTGGCCGGCATGCTTCGGCCTCTGGAAGCCGTGGCACACGGCCATCGGAAGGCCGACGTGCGCGGCTACGGCCATCGACGACTTCGACGCCGGCAGCCGCTTCAACTCGCCGGCAGGACCAGGACGACTTCCCGGTCCTCATCGACCAGCTGCGCGCTCACGCCGATAGTGTCCGCGCGCTGCTGGACCTCGCGCCACGTGTTGGCCGGGAGTGTGAGCGGCTTATGAGCCCGCGCCGCCCGGTTCGCCTTTGCAGCGCGCGTCTCGTCGATCATGGCCCGGAGCGCCTCCGGGATCTCGCGCTCCGGGCCCTTCTTGCGCTTGTCACCAGGCACTGTCGGACTCTCATCGACAGCAACGACGACGTCATCCACGTCGTCGCGCCGCGCGGAGATACGAGCTTCGGTCCTGTCCGCGGCCCATTCGAAGCGGATCGAGATCCGATCCGGATGGCACGATAGGAAGCCCGTGAGGGTCTCGTCGATGAGCCTGAAGAGGGCGCTCTCGATGTCCATCGGCAGCCGCCGGTCCGTGCCATAAGACTCGAATTCGATAGGGACTTGCGACCGCCTGCCCCTGTCACGAGACACGCGGCGCAGCGTGGGCACCAGCCCGAGGTCGTCGAGGACCATGGGCCGGACGTCGAAGATGAACGTCTTGGTGGCGTCGAGAGTGTGCTGGACCATGTCGACGAGCGCGCCGATCTCCGCCTTGGCCTGGGCCGGGTTTCGCTCCAGCAGCCGCTCGACGATCTGGGCCTGGAGAACAATGTTGGTCAGGCTCTGGGCCGGGCCGTCGTGCATGGCTCGGGCAATCTCGCGGCGCAGGTCCTCCTGGGCGGCAAGCACGAGACGCGAGACAGCCGGTGGGAGCGGTGTGCTCGTGTCGAGCTTCTCCATGGTGTGCTGCGGCACGGCGCCGCCCATCGAGGCCCGATCCAGCTCGGCGCTGTAGCGGCGCAGGCTTTCGCGGAACCGGCTCAGGATCTTGAGCTTGCCCTCCAGGATGTCGACCTGGGCTTCCATGATTGCCGAGCGCTTGGTCAGCGCGACAAGCTGGGCGGACTGATCGTCCTCCTCGCCTTCGGCGTCGCCGCCCGACGGTTTAGCCTTTTCCGCCGCCTGCGAGCGTTTCTGCTCGTGCCGAGTGGCCTCGGTGCGAGCCTGGTTGACGAGCATCTCGATCTCGCCGATCTCCCTCGACAGGAGGTCGACTTCGCGTCGGGCCCGCTCCGCGATCTCTAACAGCGGGAGCGGTATGGGTTCGATGGCCACTTGCGGATCAGTCCTCGGGCATGCGGATCCAGCCCTGGCGCATGGCGTAGACGACGGCCTGGGTGCGGTCGTTGACGCTCAGCTTTCGCAGGATGCTGGACATGTGGTTCTTGAC
>PMJT01000253.1:5182-5304 GCA_003158495.1 Chloroflexota bacterium
GTCCTTGAGGATGAACGCCGCCGCACCGGCCTTGATGGCGTCGAAGAGGGCGTCCTCGTCTTCGCTGACGGCCAGGACGATGATCCCGGCCGACGGCAGTTCGCGCTTGATCCGCTGGGTCG
>PMJT01000258.1 GCA_003158495.1 Chloroflexota bacterium
CTCACGAAGGTGCTCTTCATCACCACCGCCAACTTGCTCGACCCAATCCCGGCCCCGCTCCGTGACCGCATGGAGATCATCCAACTGCCGGGCTACACCGAGACCGAGAAGATCGGCATCGGCAAGCGGTTCCTCATCCCCAAGCAGATGAAGAACCACGGCCTGAGCGAAAAGACCATCGCAATCACGGACGAAGCGATGGTGGAGCTGGTCCGCTCGTACACGCACGAGGCCGGCGTCCGCAACCTCGAGCGCGAGATCGCCAACGTCATGCGCAAGGTGGCCCGGGCAGTCGCCGAGGGTCGCAAGCGCAAGACCGTCGTCGACGTCAAGAAGCTGAACGAGTACCTCGGCCCGCCGCGGTTCGAGTACGGTGAACTCGAGGCCGAGGATCAGATCGGTTCGGCGACCGGCCTGGTCGTGACCGAAGTCGGCGGCGACGTGATCGCCATCGAAGTCACGCTCATGGAAGGCAAGGAAGACTTCATCCTGACCGGCCAGCTCGGCGAGGTCATGCGGGAGTCCGCTCGAGCCGGCCTGTCGTGGATCCGGGCCCACGCCCGCGATCTCGGCATCAAGCGCGAGGTCTTCGAGAGGAACACGCTGCACATCCACGTTCCGGCCGGAGGCATCCCGAAGGACGGCCCGTCGGCGGGCATCACGATGACCCTGGCCATGGTCAGTGCCTTCACCGGCATCCCGGTCCGCAAGGACGCGGCCATGACCGGCGAGATCACCCTCCGCGGCAGGGTCCTGCCGATCGGCGGGCTCAAGAGCAAGATCCTGGCGGCGCACCTTTCTGGCGCAAAGATGATCATCCTGCCGCGTAAGAACGAGAAGGATCTGCGGGACATCCCGGAGGAGATCCGCAAGCAGATCAAGCTCGTCCTGGTGGACAACATGGAGCAGGTCCTCGAGGCGGCTCTCCGGCGCAAGCCGGTGCCGCTCATCGCGGACCCGGTCAAGCCCGCCGAAGGCGGCAAGGAGCCGGACAAGGAACCTGAGCCGGAGACCCCGGTTCGCCGGCACTTCCCGCCGCCGGTCGATCAGCCCCCGGCCATGGCCACTCCCGAGCCCCGGTTGGAGGCGTGGTCGAACCACTGAGCAAGTGAGCGAGTCCAGGAGTCGGCCGGCGGAAACGCCGGCCGAATCTCTAGCGGCCCGGACCGGCAGGAAGGCCGAGCGGGCCACAAGCGAATTGCCAGTGTCGCCGCCACGGCGCGCGGCATCGGCGAGGAACATCGAGACAGCGTGACGCCGCTCCGGCGAGGCCAGGTAGGCCTGGCTTACGGGGCGGGGCAGGGCCGAGACGCCAGGCAAGCCTGGCGAACGCGAACGAGCGCGCGTCAGTCAAGCCTGACGGGTCCGTGAGCGAGCGAGCGCAGGACCCAGCGAACCAACGGGCGCCCGAGCGGCGACACAGAGGGTCCCTTATGGAATACAAGGACTACTACAAGACCTTGGGCGTGGAGCGAAGCGCAACGCCCGCCGACATCAAGAAGGCGTACCGCAAGCTGGCGCGCGAGCTTCACCCTGACAAGAATCCGGGCGACAGGAAGGCCGAGGCCCGGTTCAAAGAAGTGAACGAAGCGCATGAGGTCCTCGCGGACCCCAAGAAGCGCGGGCAGTACGACATGCTCGGGTCCAACTGGGACCAATTCTCGCGTGCCGGCGGAGGGGCCGGGGCCGCGGGGCAGGCGGGCGCGAACCCCTTCGGAGGCGGCGATCCGTTCGGGCCGGGCGGGCCGTTCGCCGGGTACGGCGGGGCTGGACAGGGCGGCAACGTTCGCTACGAGTTCCACTCGGCCGGCGGCGACGACTTCTCGGATTTCTTCCGCATGTTCTTCGGCGGCGCGGCGCCGGGTGAGGCGGCCCGGACGACGACGACAACCACCCGTCGGCCCGCAGGTGCGACGGGGAGTGGCGCAGGCAGCGCCACGGAGACCGCGGGCAGCACGGGGACAGCCACAGGCACGGCGGGGAGCGGCGGCCGTCGCAGCCGGCCGCTCGAGGACCTCTTCTCACGGCTCCGCCCGGACGGCGCGAGCGGCACCGGCGCGGCCGCGAACGGCGCCGACGGACCCACTCCCCGGAGCCGAGGCACGCGCCGGGGCGAGGACGTGGACGTAGAGGTGGACCTGAGTCTGGAAGAGGCATTCCACGGTTCGGCGCGGCTCGTCCAGGTCGGCGACCGCCGGCTCGAGGTCAAGCTCCCGGCAGGCGTGGAGACCGGCAGCAAGATCCGCCTGAGCGGTAAGGCCGGCTCGGGCCCGGACGCGGGGGACCTCTACCTCATTGCGAAGGTCATGCCGCACCCCGTCTTCACGCGCAGCGGCGCGGACCTCACCCGCGAGTTGCCGATCACGCTGGGCGAGGCGATCCTCGGCGGCGAGGTNNCCGGCCAGGGCATGCCGCGCCTCAAGGGCAACGGTGCCGGCGACCTGTACGCCAGGATCAGGGTCGTCCTGCCCGGCAAACTGGAGGGTCGCCAGCGGAAAGCGGCCGAGGAATTTCTAAAGCAGATCATCCAGCCAAACCCGCGAGCCAAGCTATGACTGAAGTTGAAGTCCATGTGACGAGTGCCCGTCGCCGGGCCACCGGATTCGGGGCCGGGCGTCTCGGAGCACCGGAGCGAGCGCGCTTTGACGCGCACAAGCGAGGAGCGCGCGAGCCAACGTGCCGGCTTCGCTCGCCCGCTCCGTGCACCGGTCGACCGGCGACTACNNCCCGTGCTCGATTCGGAGCACCTGCTGGCGGCACTCGTGGAGCCGGACGACGGCATCCCGGCCGAGACGCTGCGGCGAGTCGGCGTAGATTTGCCCGCGTTCCGCGGAGAAGTCGCGGCCGCGCTCAACAAGCGCGCCCGGATCCAGGGCGGTTCGCTGTCCGCGGATCCGCGTTTCCGCCACGTCATCGAGCGCGCGGGTGACGAAGCCCGCCGCCTCAAGGACGAGTACGTCTCCACGGAGCACCTGCTGCTGGCGATCGCCGAGGGAGGCGGCGAAGCACAGGCCATCCTGGATCGCAACGGAGCGAACAAGGAGGCCATCCTCGGAGCCCTGGCGACCGTTCGCGGCAGCCAGCGCGTGACGAGCCAGAACCCCGAGACCACATACCAGGCCCTCGAGAAGTACGGCCGTGACCTCACGGCGGAGGCACGGGCGGGCAAGCTGGATCCGGTCATCGGCCGCGANNGGACAAGAAGGTCATCTCGCTGGATCTCGGCGCGCTGATCGCCGGGGCGAAATTCCGCGGCGAGTTCGAGGAGCGGCTCAAGGCCGTCCTCAAGGAAGTCAAGGACGCCGAGGGCCGGATCGTCCTGTTCATCGACGAACTCCACACCGTCGTTGGCGCCGGGGCGGCCGAAGGCGCGATGGACGCC
>PMJT01000159.1:0-3431 GCA_003158495.1 Chloroflexota bacterium
GCTGGCCGACTACTCCCCGGTTCGTGGATGCATGATCATCCGGCCCTACGGCTATGCGATCTGGGAATCGATGCAGGCGGAGCTGGATCGCTATATCAAGGCGACCGGCCACAGCAACGTCTATTTCCCGCTGTTCGTGCCCAAGTCCCTGCTCGAGAAGGAAGCCTCGCACGTCGAGGGCTTCAACCCGCAAGTGGCGTGGGTCACGCACGCCGGCGGCAAAGCCCTGGACGAGTGGCTGGCCATCCGCCCCACGTCGGAGGCGATCATCGCCGACAGCGTGAAGGACTGGATCCAGTCCTATCGCGACCTTCCGCTCCTGATGAACATCTGGAACAACGTCGTGCGCTGGGAGCTGCGGACGCGGCTCTTCCTGCGCACCACCGAGTTCCTCTGGCAGGAGGCCCACACCTTCCACGCCACCGAACAGGAAGCGGCCGACGAAGTCGCCACGGGTCTCGAAGGCTACCGCCAGGTCTCCGAGGACTGGCTCGCGATCCCCGTGATCAAGGGTCGCAAGACCGATAGCGAGAAGTTCCCGGGCGCGGACTGGACGTGGTGCATCGAAGCCATGATGCGCGACAAAAAGGCCCTTCAGGCCGGCACGAGCCACATGCTCGGCCAGAACTTCGCTCGGGCTGCCGGCATCGAGTTCCTCGACAGCGACAACATTCGCAAGAACCCGTACGGGACGTCGTGGGGTTTCTCAACCCGGATGGTCGGGGCCACGATCATGACCCATGGCGATGACTCGGGCCTCGTTCTGCCGCCCAACGTCGCGCCCTTCCAGGTCGTCATCGTCCCCATCTTCCGCAAGGACGAGGAGAAGGTGGCCGTCGCGGCGGCGATCGAGGGCTTTGCGGCGAAGCTGGCCGCCACACCCGAAGGCAAGGCCGTCCGCGTCAAGGTCGACTGGCGCGACGACTCGCCCGGCTTCAAATACAACCACTGGGAACTGCGCGGCGTGCCGTTCCGGCTCGAGATCGGGCCACGCGACGTTGCCGCGGGTCAGGGCATGCTCGTCAAGCGCGTCGACCGGTCGAAGGAACCCGTGCCGCTCGACCAGCTGGCGATCGAGCTGCCGGCCCGACTCCGCGCCTACCAGGCCGAGCTGTTCCAGCGGGCATTCGACTTCCGGGCTGAGAACACACACAAGGTCGACAGCTACGAGGGATTCAAGCAGGGCCTCGAGACCGACGGCGGCTTCTTCCTGGCCCCGTGGTGCGGCGACGCGGCCTGCGAGAAGAAGGTCAACGACGAGACCGGCGCCACGATCCGCTGCATCCCTTTCGATTCTCCCGAAGAATCCGGTGCGTGCATGCTATGTGGCGGTAATTCCACCCGCCGCGTGCTCTTCGCTCGGGCGTACTGACCCTAAGTATTCGTGGCCTCCGGCTGAGGTGTTCCCCGACCCGACCCGCGGGCAACGTCACCCACTGGACAACGCTGCCGCCCGCAGTTGGATGGGAAAGGGGTGCCGTGTATACTTCCTGCAATCTACCGGCCGCTCGTGACGTGGGTGACCCCCACGTCTTTTGTTGAGCGGAAGGCAGCGGGCCGGCGGCCTGGTCGACCGGATGTGGTGTCCAGGTCGGTCGCGGTCGAAGGTGACCGAGCGTAGCGAACAGGAGGCGCGAAGTGGGTCGAGATTTCGTTGGCGCCCTCCTGCAGCTGAACGCTGAAAAGGGTGTCTCCAGGGAACAGCTGATCAGGACCGTCNNCGAATCGGGCAAAGTGCGCGTCTTTCGTGCCCGGCTCGTAGTCGACGAAATAGACGATCCCACAGCCCAGATGACCCTCGCCGAAGCTCAGGCGGTTCGCCCTGACGCCGAGGTTGGCGAGCTAGTCGAGACCGAACAGCTCGACCAGGAAGCCTTCGGCCGCATCCACGCCCAGACCGCCAAGCAGGTCGTACTGCAGCGCCTCCACGAAGCCGAGCGGAACGTCGTCTTCGACGAGTACGCCAGCCGCGAAGGCGAGTTGATCACCGGCACGGTCTCGCGCGTCGAGCCCCGAGCGATCGTCCTGGACGTTGGCAAGGCCGAGGCCATCCTGGCCACCACGGAGCAGTCGCCTCTCGAGCACTACCGCATCGGCCAGAACGTAAANNGGTTTCCTGCGCCGCCTCTTCGAGCTGGAAGTGCCGGAGATCCATGCCGGGACAGTCGAGGTCAAGGCGATCGCCCGCGAAGCCGGCAGCCGATCAAAGGTTGCCGTGGCGTCGCGCCAGCAGGGTCTGGATCCGGTCGGGGCAACCGTCGGGCAGCGCGGGGCGCGCGTCCAGGCTGTCGTGGCGGAGCTTGGCGGCGAGAAGATCGANNCGCATCGCGAACGTCGTGGTGCCGGAGCGGATGCTGTCGCTCGCGATCGGCCGTGAGGGCCAGAACGCCCGCCTGGCCGCCAAGCTGACCGGCTGGCGCATCGACATCCGCAGCGACGTGTCGGTTGCCGAGGCCGCCAAGGTCGCCGCATCCGAAGCTGCTGAGGCCGAGGAGGCTGCCCAGGTCGTGGTAGCGCTTCAGGACGCCGATGAGGCGGCCGTGGCCGTGGTCGCGCCGTCAATCGACGACCCGATGACTCCGGAATCGGCGCCTGTGGCGGCCGCGGCAGTCGACGCCGCAACCGAAGCTCCGGCCAAGGCCAAGCGACGCAAGACGGCAAAGTCGACCGAAACCGATGACGTCGAGGGGGTGTCCCCGTAGCCCGGGGAGCGCCTCCGCGGCGGTATCCGACCAGGTCGTGCGTCGTCTGCCGGACGGCGCAGCAAAAGCGCGACCTGCTGAGGGTCGTTCGGACGCCGGACGGTCGTATCGAAATCGACAGGACCGGGCGAATGCCGGGTCGTGGCGCGTACGTGTGTGACAAACCCGAGTGCCGAAGTGGGGCACTGGACAAAGGATCGCTCCAGCGAGCGCTGGAAGTGCCGATCCCGGCCGAACTCCGGGCCGAGCTGACAGGGGAGGCGAGCAGCATCGAATCAGGAGGTAATCGTGGCCAAGAGTAGGAGCGGCACCCGGGGCCGTCGTGGACCTCGCAAGCCGCCGCGCCGCGACCTCGGCATCCAGGGCGGTCAGTCTGCGTCGGGCGGCGTGCAGGAGCGCAGCGCAATCGAGCTTCCGTCGAGCATCACGGTCAAGGACCTGGCGGACCTCCTCGGCGTAAACCCGGCCGACGTGATTCGCGAGCTGATCAAGAGCGGCATATTCGCCAACATCAACCAGGGAATAGACCGCGAGACGGCCTCCCTCGTCGCCGAGGAACTCGGCTACGAGGTCTCCGAGACCGTCCAGGTCGTCGGTGGAGCGCCCAGCAGCGACGGCACCGCCGGCGAGTCTGCCCCGGTCAGCGCCGCTACCAAGGAACAGCTCTACGAAGAGGACGACGCGAGCCTCCTCCAGCCGCGCGCGCCGATCGTGACCGTCATGGGCCAC
>PMJT01000159.1:3508-10052 GCA_003158495.1 Chloroflexota bacterium
CTCGAGGCGATCGACCACGCGAGAGCGGCAAAGGTGCCGATCGTCATCGCCCTCAACAAGATCGACAAGCCGGATGCCAACCCGGACCGCGTCAAGAACGGCCTGGCGGAAGCCGGAGTGGTCGTCGAGGAATACGGCGGCGACGTGCCTATGGTTCCAGTTTCGGCGAAGGCACGGCTGGGCCTCGATGAGCTGCTCGAAATGATCATGCTCTCGGCAGACCTGCTCGAACTGAAGGCCAACCCCAAGCGGCCCGCTATCGGCACGATCGTCGAAGCGGAGCTGGACAAGGGTCGCGGCCCGGTTGCCACGGCTCTCGTTCAGACCGGCACGCTGCGCGTCGGCGACGTGATTGTCGTCGGCGAGACATACGGCAAGGTGCGAGCGCTCGAAAACGGCCTCGGCAAGCGCATCACCAAGGCAGGACCTTCCAGCCCGGCCGTGGTGTTGGGACTCGCCGACGTGCCCCAGGCCGGCGACATCCTGCGCGTCGTTGCCGACGAAAAGATCGCCCGAGCCATGGTGGAGGAGCGCAAGAACGCATCCGCCGCCGGGCGCGAGGGAACCGGCAAGGCCACCCTGGAAGACCTGTACGCCCAGATCCAGGCCGGCCAGACCAAGGAACTCCGGATCATCCTCAAGACGGACGTTTCGGGCTCGCTGGGCGCCATCACGCACGCCCTCCAGCAGCTGTCCACAGATGAAGTCAGGATCAACGTCCTGCACGAGGCCGCCGGAGACGTCACCGACAACGACATCATGCTGGCCGCGGCATCCAACGCTATCGTCGTCGCCTTCAGCACGAAGGTGACGGACACGGCACGCCGTGCGGCGGAGGCTGAGAAGGTCGACGTCCGCCAGTACGACATCATCTACAAGCTCACCGACGACATCTCGGCGGCCCTCCGCGGCATGCTCGAGCCCGAGCAGGTCGAGACGATCGAAGGCCGAGCCGAAGTTCGGAAGATCTTCCGGGTCGGCAAGGTTGCGGTCATCGCCGGCTGCTATGTCACCGACGGTCGCATCGTGCGAAGCGGCAACGTTCGCGTTTGGCGCGGCGGAAAGGTCATCGTCACGGACCGTATCGAATCGCTGCGGCGCATGAAGGACGACGTCCGCGAAGTCGCCACGAACTTCGAGTGCGGTATCGGCCTGGCCGGGACCAACGACCTAGTCGAGGGCGACGTCATCGAGTGCTTCACCCAGCAAATGGTGAGCCGGGCGGCCGGTTGAGCCGGAGTAACGCGACTCGATGACTCAGCGAACTCAAAGGATCGACGAGCTTCTTCGCCAGGAGATCGGCCGGGCGCTTGAACGCGAGGTCACGGACCCCGGCATCGGATTCGTGACCGTTACGAGCGTCGAGACCGTCCCGGATCTGTCGCGCGCCCGCGTCTGGGTGAGCGTCATCGGGTCGGATGAGAAGCGCAAGGAAACGCTCGCGGCTCTGCGGCGGGCGATGCCGTTCATCCGGCACACTCTAGGCACGAAGATTCAGCTCCGGCGGATTCCCGAGCTGGAGGTCCGACTGGACGACTCCATCGAGCGGGGAACGCGCGTTCTCAAGATCATCAATGACCTTGAGGCGGGGCAGATCCCGGACCTTCCCGACACGAACGCCGAGTCGCTGCCAAACCCGGTGCCGCGCCTGCGGCTCGAAGGTGACACGGTCGACGATCTCCCGCCCGTCCCCGCACCCGAGGGGGTCCGAAGGCCCGAACCGCGGCGGCCGCGAAACGGCGACCGCCCCGGTGGCGGCCACGGCGCAAGTCGAGCCGGCAAGCCTGATCCGCGCAGGAGGCAGAAGTGAGCCCGAGCGAGCGGGCCGACGGTAGGCCGACGGTCGACCTGTCGGCCTACCTCGGCACGGTGCCGGATGAAGTCGTGGAGCGGCTGCGCGGCGCGCGGCGTGTCCTGACGATCTGCCATGAGAACCCCGAGGCGGACGCGCTCGGTTCCGCCCTGGCGATTGCCCTGATCGTTGAAGCGGGTGGGGGAGTGGCGACGCCCGTGTGCGCGGATCCGATGCCGGCGATGTACGCATTCATGCCGGGCATGGACCGTTTTCGGCGCGAGCCGGACCCCTCGATCGACTACGACCTCCTCGTCGTCGGCGACTGCGGCGAACTCGAGCGGATCGGGCCGGTCCTGCAGTCGCACCGTGAGCTGTTTGAGCGCGTGCCGATCCTGGACATAGACCATCACAAGTCGAACCCGCGCTTCGGGGTGGTCGACTGGGTGGATGCGGCCAGCTCCGCGACCTGCGAGATGGTCACGCTGCTGGCACGGCGAATGGCGGTGCCGCTCACCGCCGAGGACGGGATGCTGGCCACGGCGCTGGCGGGCGGTGTGGTCATGGACACGGGCAACTTCCAGCATCCCAACGTGACGCCGCGGACGCTCGTCGTCTCGGCCGCGCTGCGCGAGGCGGGAGCCGACTTCAGCGAGATTGCCCGGCGTTTGTACCGTTCCAAGCCGAACACGCAACTTAACCTCTTCGGCCGCGTCCTGGCCCGCATGCAGTCCGACCTGGACGGAAGGCTCGTCTGGTCGACGCTGGAACTCGACGACCTCGTGGCCAGCGGCGCCGGTTCGGCCGAGTCGGAGGGGCTCATCGATTTGCTGGCGCAGTCGGAGACATCGGAAGCCGCGATCCTCTTCAAGGAAGTCGGTGGTGGCGGCTCCACTCGCATCAGCATCCGGACCCGTGACGGCGGCGTCGACGCGACCGCCCTGGCCGGCACGTTCGGTGGGGGCGGCCACGCGCGGGCCTCGGGCGCCACGGTCCAGCTCTCGCTAGACGCGGCCCGTAAGGCAGTCCTGGCCCGAGCCTCCGAGCTAGTTGCCGAGGTCAAGCGCTGATGCCGGGCAAGGACGCCGGCATGGATGGCATTCTCGTCGTCGCCAAGGACCCGGGATTCACTTCCCATGACGTCGTTGCGCTCGTGCGGCGCCTGAGCGCTACGCGGCGCGCCGGCCACGGCGGCACCCTTGATCCATTTGCCTCCGGCGTTCTGCCGGTCTTTCTTGGCCTGGCTACTCGCCTGGTGGAATACCACATGGCCGACGGCAAGGCCTATCGGGCCACGGTTTGCTTCGGCTCGACCTCCGAGACGGACGATCGTGATGGGGAGCTGGTGCCCGGCAGCGGCCCGGCGCCCACTCGAGAGGCCGTCGAGGCTGCGCTGGCCGCATTCAGGGGCCGCATACAGCAGCGGCCGCCGGACTACAGCGCCCTGAAGGTCGGCGGACGGCGCGCCTACCAGCTTGCCCGCCAGGGCACACCCGCGGACATCCCGCCGCGCGCGGTCACCATCTCGCGGCTCGAGCTCGTCAAGTGGGATGACTCCGATCCGGCACGGCCCACGGCTGTCCTGGAGGTCGAATGCGGCGCCGGCACGTACATCCGCGCCCTCGCCCGAGACCTCGGCGAGAACCTGGGTTGCGGCGCCTACCTCGGCGCTCTCGTCCGAAGCGCCAGCGGCCCGTTCAAGCTGGCGGCCGCGCGTTCGCTCGACGACATCCGCAAGGCCGCCGCCAAGGGCCCCGAGGCATTCGCCAGGCTGCTCCTGCCTATCGATGCCGGTCTGGACACGATCCCGGAGACGCCGCTAACCGCGGACGAAGTCGCCGCCATCTCTCGCGGGCAGCAGGTCAAGCCAGTGACGAAACCTCAGGCCGAGTCCGGGGCCCGGTTGCGGTTCGTGGCCGAGGATCGGTCGCTCATAGGCATCGGGTCGTGGAAGGGCGGCCGGCTCGTGCCGGAGAAGATATTCGTGGCGGCTCCACTATCCGAAGCGCAGCTCGCCGCCCGGGCCGCGGCAGCCGAAGCGGGCGACGGCGCCGCCTCCCAACCCGCTCACCCGGCCGAGCCGCGGCTTCGTGTCGTGGACGCGGGCAATCGCATGGTCGTCGTCCCGGGCGTCGCGGCGCTCAAACCGGAGATGGGCCGGCTGTACGTTGCCGTCGGTGTCTTCGACGGTTTGCACCGCGGCCACATGTACCTGCTGCGGGAGCTCCGTCGAGCCGCTCAGCGCGCCGGGGCCCGGCCGGCCGTGATCACGTTCGACGCCCATCCCGAGGAAGTCATCGAGGGCCTCGCTCCGCCCCTTCTGTGCGACCCGGACGAGCGCCTCGTGCGCCTGCAGGCCGCCGGCGTGGAGGTGACGGTCGTCCATCACTTCGACCACGCGACTCGGATTACGCCGTACGACGGCTTCGTGGCCGCTATCCGCGAGCACGTGGACCTGGCCGGCTTCGTCATGACAGCTGACGCTGCCTTCGGCTTCGAACGTGGCGGCACGCCGGAGACGCTGACGGCACTCGGCGAGCGCGAGGGTTTCGCGGTCAGCGTCGTGACGCCGTTCCTGTCGAACGGGGAGCAGGTCCGCAGCTCGGAAATTCGCAACCGGATCTCGGCCGGGGACCTGGCCGGCGCGCGCAGCCTCCTCGGCCGCTCGCTCAGCCTCACCGGCCGCGCCACGGCCCCAAACGCCGCCAGCGAGGGGCCTGGCACTCGCCTTGAGTTCGAGGTGCCGGTCTGCCTGCCACCCGACGGCCGATACTCGGTGCTTGCTGGGCCGGCCTGGAGTCCATCGCGGCGACCCGTGCCTGCCGGTGAGCCGGCAGAGCTGGAGATCCACGACGACGCGGCCATGTTCAAGACCGACGTGTCAACGGAGCCGGGCGTGGCCCTCCGAATCGTCTTCGAAGACCCCAGGACGGAAACTCCGGATCAGGGCTGATAGAGCTCAGGTTTGCCTCGCCGTCCGCGAGGATGAGAAGGACTCGGTTGCCACGTATCGATGCCCCGGCTGCGCCGGCTGTGCCGGACGTCATGGCGCTCGCCGCCGCGGATTTGCCAGTTGCTAGATCGTAGAGTTCTGCGTCGTGGCACCTTATCCCAGCGACGGTGGCTGGCGCTGATGGCTACCTCGGCCGGTATCGCCGCTGGGCGCTCGCGACAGTCGTCACACGACTACTATCCGGGCGAAAGTCCGCGAACATGGACGAAACTGAGCCGATTCGGCCCAGTTCAGTCATCTGGTGATTGTCGTGGACACCCGCGGCTATCCGACCGCAGAATCGGTCACATACGAGTCACCTGGCGCATGACGCGGACATCCTCGGGGCGTGGCGCCGCGGGTCGCCGGAAAGGGTCTTCACGAGGCGGCACTCCCTCGCTCGCCCCTCGCGACTGGCACAGCTGCACGATCCCTGCTAACATCCGCCAGGCATTTAGAGAAGTTAGAAAACCCCAGTCACATAGAGCTACCCGGAGGATTGTGTGCCGCTCGCGCGGGAAACGAAGGATGAGGTCATCTCGGAATACGCCGTCAAGGATGGCGATACAGGCTCTGCAGAAGTTCAGATCGCGCTCCTGACCGCAAGGATCAAGGAGCTGAATGCGCATCTGGCCGGCTTTCCGAAAGACAATCAGTCCCGCCGCGGCCTCCTCAAGCTCGTCGGACAGCGACGACGCCTTCTTGCGTATCTGATCAAGAAGGACAACGCTCGCTATCGCGCCGTCATCGCACGGCTCGGACTGCGCCGCTAGCGCAACCGCCTCTGGAGCGAGGAGCGACCTCGCGAGGCATCCCCGCCCCGGCTCGTCCAGGCGAGAACAAGGACACATTCCCTCCTCCTAAGCTCAGGAGGAATTACAGCCCGTGTCTCAAACATTCGAGACGCAGTTCGCCGGCCGCGCCCTGACTATCGGAACCGGCAAGCTCGCCATGCTCGCAGGCGGCTCCGTCACCGTTCAATACGGCGACACCATGGTTCTTGGAACGGCCAACCGGTCCGATCCGCGCCCCGGCCTCGACTTCTTNNTCCCGGGCGGCTTCATCAAGCGTGAGTCGCGCCCGTCCGAGCAGGCCATCCTGGCCTGCCGCCTGACCGACCGCCCGATCCGGCCCCTCTTCCCCGAGGGCTACAAGGATGACGTCCAAATCGTGATCACGGTCCTCTCAACGGACCAGGAGAACCAGACGGACGTTCTCGGGACGTTTGCCGCCTCGTGCGCGCTGACGATCAGCGAGATCCCGTTTCTCGGCCCCATCGGTGCTGTGCGAATCGGCCGGATCGACGGCGAGTTCGTCGTCAACCCGACGATCAGCGACCTCGAGCGCTCGGACATAGACCTTGTCGTCTCGGGTACCCGCGACGCGATCATGATGGTCGAGGCTGGGGCCTCGATCGTTCCCGAGGCGGTCATGGCCGATGCCATCCTCTTCGGTCACAAGGCCCTCCAGCCGCTCGTGGACATCCAGGAGCAGATGCGGGCCGCCATCGGCAAGCCCAAGAGCGTGGGCTACCTCGAGCCGGGCACCAGCTCGGTCCTCGAGTTCGTCAAGCACGTGAGCCATCGTGGTTCCGAGCTCGTCGTCCTCGACACCGAGACGACCGGCCGCGACCCGAAGGTCGCGGATCTCATCGAGATCGGCGCCGTTCGCGTCCGCGACGGCCAGGTCGTCGACAGGTTCTCCACGTTCGTGAACCCCGGCCGCGAGATCTTCGGCGCGCAGATGCACGGCATCACCGA
>PMJT01000141.1:0-2129 GCA_003158495.1 Chloroflexota bacterium
CTCGTGGAACAAGGTCAACAACCCGGAGTCCGGCTACAAGGTCGGCGACCAGGTTGAGGCCGAGGTCATCGATATCAACCACGAGCGCGGCCGGATCAGCCTCTCCATCCGCAAGCTGCAGCCGGATCCGTGGCACTCAACGGTGGCCGACTTCAAGGTCGGCGACGTCATTGACGGCACCGTCACCAAGCTGGTGAACTTCGGCGCCTTCGTTCGCGTCCGCGACGGCCTGGAAGGCTTGATCCACATCAGCGAGCTGTCCCACCAGCGCGTGGCGCATCCGGGCGACGTGGTCCACGAGGGCCAGACTCTCAAGCTCAAGATCATCAGCCTGGACTCCGAGCGCCATCGACTCGGCCTGAGCCTCAAGCAGGCGGAGGAGCCGCCGGCCCGGCCGGCAGCGCCGGAAGCCCCGGCCCAGCCCGTCTCGGCACCGTCGTCGTTCACGCCGTCTCCGCGACCCGAGCGACGTCCTCGCCCGGAACGCGGCTATTCGATGACCGACGCCGTCCAGGAGCCCGAAGGCGGCATCGACAACACCCTCGCCTCGGCGTTTGCCCAGATTCGCGCCCAGGTGGCCGAGTCCGAGGCTAAGGCGGCCGGCGATAGCGAGCCCGCAGCAGAAGCCGCTCCGGCGGCCGAAGCTACACCCGAGCCGGCCAAGCCGGCGAAGGCCCGCGCCCCCAAGGCTGCCAAGGTGGAAGCACCGGCAGCCGTGGAGGCCGTCGCCGAGCCCGATGCTCCGGCCGAGGCGGCAGCCCCGATTGAGCCCGAAGCTCCGGCCGAGGCGGCAGCTCCGGCCGAGGCGGCAGCCCCGATTGAGCCCGAAGCTCCGGCCGAAGCGGCAGCCCCGACCGAAGCCGCCGAGCCGGAAGCAGTTGTCGCCGATGCGACGGAGACCACGGCGGAGTAATCGCACAACCGAAATAGCGACGCATCGGGCGATCCCGGGTCATCCGCGGACTCCCCCGGCGCGTATAGCCATTACCGACGCAACAGAAGACCCGCCGGCCAGCCGGCGGGTCTTCCGATCCCAGTCGAGGCCCGTGTCTTGCCGGCTCCCCAAAGGGCGGCCGCGCCAGCCGGGACAATCCGCGCCAGACCTTCGTACCCACCCCATGGAGCGGGCGGGAGCGCGCAAGGAAACTACGCCCTACGGCCCCCGGCCCACGTCTNNCTCAACTCGATGGATCGATTCGACAAGTTCACCGACCGGGCCCGCAAGGTCCTGACACTCGCTCAGGACGAGGCGCAGCGGTTCAATCACAACTACATAGGCACGGAGCATCTCCTACTCGGCCTCGTGCGCGAGGGTGAGGGTGTCGCCGCGCGCGTCCTCGAGAATATGAACGTCGAGCTGCCAAAGGTCCGGACCGCCGTCGAGTTCATCATCGGNNTCGCCCGGTCGTCGGCGAGGTCGGTCTGACGCCGCGCGCCAAGCGCGTCATCGAGCTGGCGATAGACGAGGCCCGGCGCCTCGGCCACAACTACATCGGTACAGAGCACCTGCTCCTCGGGCTGGTTCGCGAAGGCGAGGGAATCGCCGCGGGAGTGCTTGAGTCACTGGGCGTGAGCCTGGACAAGGTCCGCCACGAAGTCATCCGCGTCCTGTCGCAGTCCTCGTCGGCCGGCCCGGCCCAGGAGACCAAGCGCGCCAGCAAGACACCGACCGTCGACCAACTCGGCATCAACCTCACGGAAGCCGCCCGCATGGGCAAGCTGGATCCGGTCATCGGCCGCGAGAAGGAAATCGAGCGGGTGATCCAGATCCTGAGCCGCCGCACTAAGAACAACCCGGCCCTCATCGGAGAGCCCGGCGTCGGCAAGACGGCCATCGCGGAGGGCTTGGCCCACCGCATCGTCAGCGGCGACGTCCCGGAAACATTGTTGAACAAGCGCGTCCTCACCCTCGACATCGGGTCGCTCGTCGCCGGCACCAAGTACCGCGGCGAGTTTGAGGAACGCCTCAAGAAGATCATCGAGGAACTGCGCAGCACGAACGACGCGGTTCTGTTCATCGACGAGTTGCACACGCTCGTCGGTGCCGGAGCGGCCGAGGGCGCGATCGACGCAGCGAACATCCTCAAGCCGCCGCTCGCCCGCGGTGAGCTGCAGTGCATCGGCGCCAC
>PMJT01000141.1:2152-2766 GCA_003158495.1 Chloroflexota bacterium
GCGATCGACCTGATCGACGAAGCCGCCAGCCGCGTCCGCCTGCGCTATGCCTCCGCTCCGCCCGTCCTGCGCGAAGCCCAGAAGGACCTCGACCGCATCACGCGCGAGAAAGACAGCGCGATCAACGCCCAGGAGTACGAGGAAGCGGCGACGCTCCGCGAAACCGAGGCCGCTGCCCGCACCAAGGTAGACGAGCTTCGCGCCGAGTGGCAGGCGTCGATCTCGAACGAGCAGCCCAAGGTTGACGAAGAGGAGATCGCCCAGGTCGTGGCGATGTGGACCGGTATCCCGGTCACACGCATCGCCGAGGAGGAGTCCGCGCGGCTTCTCCACATGGAAGACGAGCTCCACAGCCGCGTCATCGGCCAGCAGGAAGCCATCGAGATCGTCTCCAAGGCCGTTCGCCGGGCTCGCGCCGGTCTGAAGGATCCCAAGCGGCCGATCGGGTCGTTCGTCTTCCTCGGCCCCACCGGCGTCGGCAAGACCGAGCTTGCGAAGGCACTGGCCGAGTTCATGTTCGGCTCCGAGGACACGCTCATCAAGATCGACATGAGCGAGTTCATGGAACGCCACAACGTCGCCCGGCTCGTCGGTGCGCCTCCCGGATACGTCGG
>PMJT01000192.1 GCA_003158495.1 Chloroflexota bacterium
TGATTATTCGGGCTTGGCTCGTGATCCAGCTACCCGTCGGCTTGGCGTTTCGGGCCGCTTGCTAGGTACCCTTGACGTTCACTATCCAGGTCGTGGTGCGCGTCCGCCCGTGTCGCCTCGCGGAGTAAACACAATCGTGTGCTCCCGGGCTTTGTGGTTGACCGACTTCGCCCGGTCGGCGTACTGTGCGACGAGCCTTCCGAGCGGTCCGCCCGTGGGGCAACGTTGGAAGCGGTAGGTCTGTGAGCGAAATCCCAGAACGTAGTGATCGACGCTTCTGGCGCCGTTACCCCGCAAACCCCGACAGGCCGGTCGCCCGGCCCGGTCAGGTTGAAGCGGCACGCGTCTTGAGTCTACCCGACTCGACTTTACCCGACTCGACAGCGAGAAATGCCGGGATCGTTTCGAGGGCCGAACCGCTGGCCCCACCGGCCGCACTCCAGGATCGGGCGTTCGCCGAACTGACTCGAGTCGGTGTCAAGTGGGTCATGCTCAGGCCATCGTCTGTTCTGGAGCCAGGCGACGATGTAGACGTACTTGTAGAGCCCTCCGACTACGGAGTGGCTCGGAGCGTACTGCTCAACTTCGGGTTCCTGCAGCTGCCGGGCCGCGGCCGCGGCTCGCATCGCTTCTTCCTGGGCCACGACTCCTCGCGTGGCGATTGGCTGGCGCTTGACCTCGTTACGGAACTCGCCTATGGACCTCGGTTCGAGTTCAAGACGAATCTCGGGGCGGCGTGCCTGGAGCGAGGGACCGGTCCCGCGGCGCGGAAGAACCTCGACCCGGACGACGAGCTTTACGCACTCCTGCTGCACTGCCTTCTCGACAAGGGCGTGATCTCGCCGAAGCGAGCGAGGCAGCTGGAGCAGCTCGTCCTTGCAGACCGTGAGGCCGGTCCCGTGCGCCACCTTGTGGCAGGTCTCCTTCCCTCCGAGTGGACCACGGAACGGCTCGAACAGGCGATCCGCGCCGGAGAATGGGCTCGGCTCGAGTCGCTTAGCCACCCCATCAGTCGCCGGCTACGACGCCGTGATCCGTTGGGGAGCATGCGACGGACGCTCGGCAGGTCTGTCGTCGGTTTGATCGAGCCGTTGTTGCTGCTCAACAGGCCCGGCTTGACGATAGCGTTGGTCGGGCCGGATGGCGCGGGAAAGTCGACGCTGGCCGAGCGGATCGAGAACAGTCTGGGCTTGCCCGTTCGATGCATCTACATGGGATTGTGGCAGCGCGGGTCATCTCGGTTGCCGAAATTCGTCGCTGTCTTCGAGATCCCGTTCCGGCCCTTCCGCATCTGGGGTCGCTACCTGCGAGCGGTCGGCCATCGTCGACTGGGCCGGGTCGTAGTCTTCGATCGCTACCCGCTGGACGCGACCCTTCCACCGAAAGGACGTCTAGTCCGCTTCAAGCTGGTCTACTTCTGGTTCCTGGCGCACTGCGCCCCGGCCCCAGACCTGCTAGTCATCCTCGATGCCCCCGGCGAGCTCCTGTTCGCGCGCAAAGGAGAAGAAGACCCGGTTTCTCTCGAGCGTGACCGCCGCTATTTCCGAGCCCTGGCAGAACGCGTCGAGAACTCCGTCATCGTGGATGTAAGCCCACCCGAGGCCGACGTCTTCGAGCAGGTCGACCGGGTCATCTGGAACCGCCTGACACAGCGGAAGGGCGGCTCGCCTACGACGAACTCACGACTGGTTGCGCGGATTGCCCAGCGCGGCGGCGCGGCTGGGGTGTCTTCAGCCGGATGGGTCAGCACGCGCTTTGTCAGCTTCAGACGCAGGACTCGGGCCAACTCAGCCCTCGGTCTGGTCATGTCGGATCTGAGGGCGCAATCGTTCATGCCCGAGTCGTGGAGTGCCGGTCGCGCGTACGTGACCGAGACGGGCGTCGGCATGTTCCACCTCGGGCCGCGGAAGGGACCTGCTCAGTTGATGGTGAAGGTGCCGCTGTGTGCCTGGGCCGAGGGGGCACTCAAGACGCACGTCCAGGTCGTCACGAGGCTTTCTGCCGACCCGCGCCTGGCCGACTGGTCCAAGCTGCTGCCGGTGATACGGGGCGAGGGTCGCGCCGGTGAGCTGAGCTACGTCGTTGAAGGCCTGCTGCCGGGCCGGCCTGCTTCCTCGTTCGTCAAATCCGGAGAGGGCGCCGCGGCGCTGCGAGCCTCCGCCCAGGCGATCGCGGGCATGCACGAACAAACCGGCGAAACACTATTTGTTGACGATGCGGTCGTGAAATCGTGGGTATGGGATCCGGTGCACGCCGTGTGTGCCGCGCTGCCCGCCGGCAGGCGGTCGGACTGGAGAATCGACGCCCTAGAGCGTGTCGGACAGAACGTCGCGTCGGCGCTGAAAGGGCACGATGTGCAAGTTGCCTGGGTCCACGGCGATTACTGGCCAGGCAACGTCCTCGTGGCCGAAGACGGGTCCACGGTTACCGGGATCGTGGATTGGAGTTTTGCCGAGCCGAAGCTGCCTCTACTCCATGATTCGATCCATCTCATCCTGTTCGCTCGTCGAATCCAGCAACGGCGGGATCTAGGTTCCCTTGCCCGCGCGATGCTCGAGGATTCTCATCTGGACCCGACCGAGGACTACGTCCTTCGGACGGTCGGGCTCGGTTGGCCGGCGGACGTGGCCGGGGTCCGGCTCGCGGTCGTCCTCGCCTGGCTCCACCACATATGCAGCGTGGCCGGAGTGGGCGGGGAGGTACAGAATCCGTGGTGGGTTCGCCAGAACCTCGATCCGCTGCTCAAGAGTCCGCTGCCCTCTTTGTACAGCTAGGTGGTAGGCCGTGGACCGAGAAGATGTTGCGTTCCGAGCTTAGGGCTCGTGCCTTTATTGCGAAGGGATTCCGCCGTGGGGGCACGGCCACATTCGCCCGAGATGCGAAGGGGTGGACGATGGTGGGGCGGCCGGGTCGCTCCTGGGCTAGCGTTGTCCTGGGTCTCAGTCTGGGTTCGATCCTCATAGCTCCGGCGCCGGCGAGCGCGGCGGCGGTAGATGCCGCCTACGTGGCAGCGCCTGGCGCCGCCGTCAACGCCAGCCCAGCAAGTGTCCCGCCGACCGTCTCGCTCGCGGACGCCTCGACGGTGAACCCACCCGGCTGGAGTTGGGACTTCCGCGACGAGTCGTCACTCTCGACCGTTCTGAGCTCGAATGACGGCCACCCGGTCCCCCCGACGAACACCGTCCAGCCTGCGGTCGGCAGCACGGGCGGCGCAAACGCGGCATCTCGGGCCGACGACGTAAGCCCGGCCGCGCTGACCCAGGCCGGATACGAGGGCCCGTCTTACCAGGGAGTGACGGACTCGCCGAGCTCTGACAAGCCGGAGAGCAAGCTGTGGTGGAACGACGGCATCTGGTGGGCCGACATGTTCGACAGCACGAGCGGCCGCTGGCACATCTTCCGACTGGACCGCTCTACTGAGACGTGGGCCGATACGGGCACGCAGATCGATGCCCGTGCGAACACGCTTGCCGACGCCCTGTGGGACGGCAGGCATCTGTATGTGGCGTCCCATGTCGTGACTATCTCCACCGACACGGAAACGACGGCATCGCTGCCCAACCAACCGGCCTATCTGTACCGCTTCTCCTACTCGACGAGCACGAAGTCCTACACGCTCGATTCGGGCTTCCCGGTGACCATCACTACCTGGTCCAGCGAATCGATGACGATCGATGAAGACTCGACCGGAGTCATCTGGGCCACGTGGACCCAGGTCAGCGGCTCCGCAGGCAATTACACGAATGCGGTTTACGTCAACAACAGCGCAGCTGGTAACGCCTCTACCTGGGGTACCCCGTTCGTTCTGCCAGTAGGTTCGGTCGCCAACCCCAGTCCGGATGACATCTCGGCCCTGGTGTCCTACAAGGACGACTACATCGGCCTGCTATGGCCCAACCAGCTCACCGGGAACGTCTACTGGGCAGTCCATCACGACGGCGACCCGGCTGGCGCGTGGCAGGAATCTGTGGCACTGACGGGCCCGAACGCGGCTGACGACCACATGAACTTGAAGACACTGCAATCGGACGCCGCCGGCCGAGTCTACGCCGCCGTGAAGACGAGCGCCGACGCCGGCGGCATCGGGTCCGCCGCCCTGATCGATCTTCTCGTCTTCACGCCGGGGTCCGGCGCATGGTCGACGTACACGTTCGGGACGGTCGACGATTGCCTTACGAGACCGATCGTGGTGCTCGACAGCGACAATCAGATGGTTCATATGTACGCGACGGCGCCGACGGCCGGCGACGGCTGCGCTTATACGGGCGTCCCAGGCACCATCTATGAGAAGACCGCTTCCATGAGCAACCCGGTGTTTTCCACCGGCTCGGGTACGCCGGTGATCCAGGATCCGTCGTCACACAACCTCAACGACGCGACCTCGACGAAGCAGTCCGTGACGGATGCGACCGGGATCGTGGTCCTCGCTAGCAACAGCGGCACCAACCACTACTGGTTCATGGACGAGTCGCTGGGCACCGTGCCGCCGCCGGTGGCTTCGTTCACCGTCAACCCCACCAGCGGCACAGTGCCGCTCTCCGTGTCGTTCACCGACACTTCAACCGGGAACCCGACGAGCTGGAGCTGGGACTTCGGCGACAACTCGCCGCTCTCGACCCTGCAAAACCCGGGCCACAACTACACGGTCGCCGGCGCATACACTGCCAAGCTGACGGCCAGCAACTCCGGCGGCTCGAACACCGCCCAGGCGACGATCACGGTCAACCCGCCGACTGTTCCCGGCAGGCCGACAAGCGTGAAGGTGATCGCCGGCGATGCCTCGGCGCGCGTGTCCTGGACCGCTCCGATCGATAACGGCGGCTCCGCCATCACCGGCTACACCGTCACCTCCTCGCCAGGCTCGAGGACCTGCGCCTGGACCAGCGGAGCGCTCTCCTGCACAGTCTCGACCCTCACCAACGGCCAGCAATACACCTTCACCGTGACCGCGACAAACGGGGTCGGCACGAGTCTGCCCTCTACTGCCTCGGCGCCGGTGGTCCCGGCGACGGTGCCCGCCAAGCCGACCGGAGTCTCCGCCACGGCCGGCTCCAGCGCCGCGTCGGTGTCCTGGACAAGGCCCGCCGACAATGGCGGCTCCGCGATCACCGGGTACACGGTCACCTCCAGCCCCGACGGCAAGACCTGCACGTGGACCAGTGGCCCCCTCGGCTGCACGGTCGGCGGCTTGACCTCAGGCACGTCCTACTACTTCACCGTGACCGCGGCCAATGCCGTCGGTCCAGGACCTGCGTCCGATCCATCCAATAGCGTCGTCCCGCTGGCGGCTCTCCCTTCGACCTTCCACCCCCTCAACCCGCCGGTCCGGATGCTGGACACCCGCTTCGC
>PMJT01000236.1 GCA_003158495.1 Chloroflexota bacterium
CGGGATGGCGATCAACTTCCTCGGCATCAACCCCATCACGGCCCTCGTCCTGAGCGCGGTGCTGAACGGCATCATCGCCGTGCCGCTTGTCTTCCTGGTAATGATCGTATGCAACGATCGGGCGGCAATGGGAGAGAGGACCAACGGGCGTCTCCTGAATGTCATCGGTTGGACGACGACGATCGCCATGGGCATCGCCGCAGTCGGCCTCATCGTGACCACTATCCTTGGCTAGAGGCAGGCGGTCCAGATGCACCCCGCGGCGCTCACCCTCACCGGCAAAGACCGAGCAGCCGTTCTGAGCAGTCGCTCAGTCGGTCGCCACGCAAGGCGAGACCTCGTGTCCGTGCTCGGTACCCGGGGCCGGGATGGTCCCGTGTCAAGCCGACCGTCCGGACACGTTGCGCCACGGCGGGTTGGTGAGTCCGCGCGGCGCGGTCCGTTTGATCGGATCAGGGGCGGCCGTGATCCACGCTGTCGGGTCCGGTCGCGATGGCATCTCCAAGCAGCGCTATCAGCCTCTCGGCGGCCGGCGTAGTCTCCAAGTCGGCGAAACCAATCTGCCCACGCGACAGGCGGCAGCATTCGGCTGCGTCAATCAGATAGGCCCATTCCGGCATCTGGGTGCGGACCCAGGCCGCGCCCTCCTGCTTCGAACACGGACGATTCGATCGGACAGTGCAGAGTGCCCGGCACATCGTCAGCACGTTGTAGGCTCGCGAGCCCGGGGTCGAGTCGTGAAGGCTTCGGCCGCGCACCTCGTCCGCGTAGGTCCTCGTCGCCGCGAGGAACTCCGGCCAGGAGATCTCCGGGATCGTCGCGGTCGGGCCCGGACCTGCGAGCGTCACGCCGAACTCCCGAACGAGGTAGAAGTTCTGCAGCCACTGCTCGATACCGTCGCGGACATGGAATGGCTCACCCGGACTGATGACCCCGATGGCTCCGCCGTCCCGAAATCGGGCGAGCGTGTCTCGCTTCACGTACACGAGTTCGAGTCGGTCGTGCCATTCAGGATGTCGCTCGACCGTGTGCGCGTGGAACGACTCGATGCGCGCGATCGTATTGGCACCGAGATCGTGCTCCGTTACAACCACGAGATCTATGTCGCTCACGCCGGCGTCAAACCCACCCGAGACTGCCGAGCCATAGAGGTACACGGCCACGAGGTTCGGCCCGAGGGCCGACCGGAGACTCGTCGTCAACTCTTCGACGAACAAGGCGGGCAGCTGGTCGGTTATCACAGACTGACGATCGGCTCGCGGGCTCACCGCGTCAAGACCCAGCGAGCTACCAACCGGCGGGGTCGCAAAGCGTCCGAAGTCGGTCGCTGTGGCCGCCCACGAAGCATGGCTAGCGGGAGACGCCGGCGAGCCTCAAGAGCGTCCCCACGAGGCGTTCGTGGAGGTCGGGATCGACTTTATTCACTTCGGCGAGGAGTCGCGTGACGACGGCGCGAAAGGCCCGATCGAGCTCGGTTGCATCGACTGCTCGAACGACGCAGTCGGCATACGCTGCCAAGACGGGCTGAGGCAGCTGGTCGACGCCAACGCCTCCAAGCGCAGGCAGCCCGCGCCGCAGGCAGGCCAGCACGAGGGCCTGTTCGCGTATCGCCGCAACCATCCGTTCAGCCTGCCAGAGCCTCCCGCGGCCGATACACGAGCGCGCCTGCTCGGCGTAGAGCCAGCCCATCCCGGCAAAGTGGTCCGGGCTAGGCGTTTGGACAGGTGGCGGCGGCTTTCCGGCCAGGCCGGACAGCAACCGGAACTTTGGGCCGCGAGCCCCGAATTCGTCGGCAGGCACGAAGTTGAGATCCACCTGCAGTGTGCTGGGAAGCAGGAATGCCCGGTACACCTTGCTTCCGGTTGTGGTCTCCACGTGATGGAGCGAGCCGAACATGCGGTACATGTGCGCAGTCCAGTCGGCCACCGTGGCGCTCAAGTCGGCCGCCGGTTCAACACCGAACGCCAGGTCGATGTCGGACCAGGCGTCCTCTCGGCCTACGGCAGCCGAACCGCACAGAGCGACGCCGCTGAACCTCGAATCCGCCAGGGCGCGACTAACGAGGCGCTCGCGTAGTTGTGCCCGTTCATCGTTCGAGTACATCGCGGTGCTCTGCACGTCACTCTTTGGCCGGCGGAAACAGAGTTCGTCAAGGCCCGACTAGCGCCTCGGCTCCACCCCGAACCTTAGCCGAAACGAACTGTCGGCCTGACGAGCGCTGCGCGCCCGGAGGGTGACGTGCCCGCAGAGCAGCGGGCGTCGGCATACGAAGCGGTCATTCGGCTGGCTCGACTCGCAGCGGCCGCGGGGCCTTGGCCGCGAGATGTCTGCGAACCAGCCACAGTTGCGTCCCCTACGCCGCTGCGGCGATCTCGTCGGAGAACAGGGCGCCAAGATCAAGGAGGATCACTAGCTGGTCGTCCAGCTTGGCTATGCCGCGGATAGGCGGTCTCTGCCGCTCGAGGAGCCTACCCGGGAAGGTTGGTACCAGCCTATTCGACCGCTCGCAAGGAACGCATGAGGTGGCGATTGACGAGGAGCGTAGGCATTTCCTCGCTGACGTCGTCCGCGCCACAGCGATACATCACGGTCGCTTCGGTCAACGACACCCATGCGATGTGGCGCAGGTCCCAGCTGAGCGGTTCGGACGTAGGCGTACCGTGCACCCTTCCCACTACCCGGTATGGTCCGATCTCGACTTCGGCACGGGTTGTCCGGGTGTGGAGCCGACGGGCCGCGTCGCCTCGCGACCCGCTCGCGACCACGGCGCAGAGCTCATCGCTCTCGATCGTGAGTTCGGGCATCTCGACTACATGGCTGTCGGCCAGACTCTCGAGTCGCGCGTCTCGAATGACCAGCTCCGAGATCCGATTGAGCTGGTCGGACATTCGACCCTCGCCCCACTCAACCTGACCGTGCACACGGCAGTCGGTGGCGTAGGCGTCGATCTCGACCATGCCTGCATTCTAATCGGTCGGTTGGCCGCGACTCTCGAAGATCATGCACGCGCACGGTCGAGCCCGTCGCCACGATCCGCATCGTGTGACGGATCTACGACATCGGGGATGTAAATTGAACACCGCGAGTCGGGCTGTCACCGTGGACGAGCCAGTGCGGCCGCATTCGCGCAATCTTGTTCGCCACACGGCATTAGCGCCGAAGGGGAAGTAAACGCGGCACGGCGAAACCCGTTCGCGTTGCCCTACGCTCGGAGCGTCGTAAGCTCCTGCTTGATTTCCAGGAGCCGGCTGAAGCCCGGAACCGGGAGCGCATCTGCGGCGCGTCGCCGGGCCTCGCGGTAGTCCGCCAGAGCGATGGCTCGCAGCCGACAGTCGTCATTCTTCACTGCAAGCGACCAGACGAGCGCAGCCGCCATGGCGTGCTCGTTCGGGCTTCGCGTGGCGCCGGTCCGAGACTGAGAGCCCGTCGCCAACCCAAATACACGCGACCACAAGGACGGCCGCGGGATATCCAGGGCAACCGACTGTCGCCGGCTCCGTCGCGCCAACGACGAATCCGTATCAGCGCCAACCGGTACGGCCACAACATCGCCAAGATGCTCAGGAGAGCGAAGGCGCTCCGCGATGATCGTCCTCAGCACCCGCCTCCCATCCCGGAAGGCATGCAGGTTCGAGGCGCCAGCNNGCTTCGATCTCGAAACCGGTGGCGGTAAGGCCCAGGGCCATGATGCGCGAGCGCCGAAACGCAGCGTAGCCATAGCACAGGTCCGAGCGCGAGACTCCGTACAGGAATCTGGCCAGCAGCAACAACGACCGGTTGCCTGCGTCGCGCACCCGCGAGATGTCGATGGTCCCGCCACCGGTCATGAAGCGAGAGCCCCGGACGAGATCGTGGCCATCGCGCAGCGGCTGGATGAAACGGCCGATCTCCTGCGGGTCCATGCTTCCGTCGGCGTCGAGCATCACGATGAAGTCGCCGGTCGCCGTCTCGATCCCCTTGCGAATTGCGCAGCCCTTACCGGGGGCGTCGTCGAGGACGACAACCGTGTCGGGCCGGACGGCCAGGGCCACCTCGATCGTCCTATCGGTCGAGCGCCCGTCCACGAGCACGACCTCGTCCACATCGAGGGGCATGTTCTCCAGGACCCAGGCGATGTTGCGAGCTTCGTTCAGAGTCGGTATCACGACACTGACTCGAAATGGGCGGCGCCCGGGCGTGACCTTCGAGCCTGCCCGACCAATTTCAGTGGTTTCTAGAGTCACCTGGCAACCCCCAGTCCGGCTTCGGTCCCGGTCTCATAGCCGGAATTCCTGACATACGCGTAGCGTTCGGGTCACAGCTACCACCCGGCCCGAAGCGCGCAATTCGTGATCTCGCCCCAGCCATAGCCGCGACGGGTGGACCTGTTACAGACCCAACCGACTCGCGGCCTCTAACCCCAGGAGTAGGACTCTGGTACTACCGAGCCTCCTCCAAACGGGCTAGGCCGAGGTCGATAATCTAACAGGTAGTTATTGTTAAAGGAAACGGGTAGGTCTTTAGGCGGTGCCAGAATGCACCGGCCCAGCGCACGGTCCGAACGGCCCGTTGGCGGTTTCTTTCTGCGCTACGGTGTCCCAGCGACGGTCACGGTCCAAGCGCAGTCCGAGTTGACGCTGACTTCGACGTGATAGGGGGTGGTCGTATTGGCGAGATCTACCCTCGTGCTGCCTGCGGCTGAGGCCGCGAAGCCCGTGTTTCCGACTTCGTCCACCAGTACGCCCTGAACGTCGACCAGATCGGCGGTGAAGTTCCCTTCGCTACCCGCCGAGCAGTCGAAGCTGTACGCGACGGTCACGCTGTCACCGGACGCGCTGAACTGCGGACCGATCTCGATCCCGTTGCCGTTGAAGGCCACAGGCGTCGGCGGCGAGGGAGCAGCGGTTGGCTTTGGCGCTGGCGGCAGAGTCAGACGAACGGCCGGCAAGGGCGCCTTGGTTGGGCCACTCGTGACCGTGGCCGACGTACAGGCAGCCGCAAGCAGCGAGAGCAGGATCAAGACTTGGAGAGCGTCTGCCCGGCTGGTCACGGCTGGTCACGGTCAACGAAGGGGGCTATCAGAATGGGCTCGATGTCAGTTGGACGCCACAACCCCGCCGATGTGCTCGGTGATGAGGGCCGCGGCGTCGCGAATCCTTTCGGTCAGCGCGGGCACACGGCTGGGCGGGATTCGGTTGCCAGACGCCCTGACTTCGAGGGCAGCCACGATGCAGCCGCGCTGATCGAAGACGGGCATTGCTACCGCGTTCAAGGTGGGCTCCTGCTCGCCGAAGGCGGTCGCGAAACCGCGCTTGCGGACCCTGGCGATCTCCTCGAGCAGGAGGTCTACTCGGACGATAGTGTGCGATGTGTAGGGCGTGAAGCCGATCTTCGCAAGACGGATGAATTCGCGCTCAGGTCGGGACGAGAGCAGAACCTTGCCCGGCGCCGTGGCGTGCAGCGGCAGGTTCCTGCCGGTCCGGTCACGACCCATGCCTGACGCGTCGTACCAGGCGACCGACCTGACGACATCGCCGTCGAGTACTCCGAGAGTGGCCGTCTCCTTCACGGCTTGCGCCAGACTTGAGAGTTCCGGCAATGCGAGCGTCCGCAGGTCGAGCGTCTTCTCGGCGTGGCCGCCGAGGCGAACCATCGCCAGGCCGAGGCGGTACTTGCCCGAGTCATGGTCCTGCTGCACCAGGCCACGTTTCTGGAGCGTGGTCAGCAAGCGAGACGCCGTCGACTTATGCAGCCCGAGGCGCCGGGCGAGCTCGGTGACCCCGACCTCCCCCTCCCAGTCCCCCAGGGCAAGTAGCAGCGAGGCCGCACGGTCGACCGACCGCACCGAGTTCGGATCGACCCCCGCACTGACCTCCGCCGCCACGGTGGCAGCCGAAACCAAATGGGATGACGGTGTCGCGTCCATGAGCGGGAACCTCGCAGCCTAGAGTCAGGGCAACACACGCGCCCATGCGTGGACAAGCTTGGCGTCGGAGGGGTGTCCCGGTGAGGATGCAAACGCTGCATCGGGTAGCAGGTGGGACTGACCGAGAACCGAGGCACGTCCTGCTGGTCTGCCAAGAGCAATCTCGACTATGCCGCGATAGCGTCAGCTCGCCACCGCCTCATCCTTGACCGCGAGTGGGCGCGTCCAGGCGGCGAGCGAGACCAGCAGGTCGCGGCCGTCCTTCGGCACTGCCGCGACCTTGTCTCCGGAGCAGCTGAGCAGATACAGCGGGTCCGGCGAGTCAATGAGCTGGCCGTACCAGCCTGTCGGGATGACTGCCTGGTTGGAGGACCGTATGTAGACCGGCTGACCGCCCGAGGGCGTGAGACCGAGGGCGATCGCGGCGACGAAGCCACCGATGATGCAACATCGGCGGTGGTGTCGCCAACGTCCGGAAAGGGCCAAATGGCCTTTGCGATAGTACAAATCGCTTAGTACTTTGGTACTGCGTCTCTCCGCTCATTGAGGGAGCGGAGGCGTGCGCTGTGAGGAGTCGTCGGCGGGAACGAGAACCCGTCGACCTGCACACCCAGGCGCTGGTCGTGCCCCGTCGCTGTCAGGGGCACGCGACCGCGGGACTGATGTCCGGAACGGAGTTGATCCGGCGTCAGAGCTCCCCTGTCGAAGGCGGTCCACATCGGGTGTCGTGAGTCGGGGCGATTCCGCGACATCACCAGTGGCGCCTGCTGCTGTACTCATGCATTGGGGGATCAGCATCGAGTGACAGGCACTTTGCTGGACGTGCTGAACCAGCCAGTCGTGGTTCTCCTTCTGCTCGTCGGGAGCGGTGGCCCTTCGTCGCCGTCGAGGTCCAGGCGATCGCGCGAGGGATCCGCCGAACGGCGGGCGATGGCGACGCGGCGGGAAGGGCGTCCGTGAGCTCGTCCGGGCTGGGGAGGCAATACCGCCTGACGCTGCTCGCCGCAGCGGGGATCCTCCTGTTGAGCGCCTTCGGCACCGTGTCGGCTTCGTTCTCTGAGCAGATATCCAACGGCATGAGTGTCGACGTGGTGTTCCCGGCGATTACGGCGACGCCGATAGCCACGCCTACCGGCGCGCCCACGCCCAC
>PMJT01000092.1:0-4422 GCA_003158495.1 Chloroflexota bacterium
ATCCGGGCGCTCGGCGTAGAGGGCGGCTGCAACGTCCAGTTCGCGCTGTCTCCGGACTACACCGAATACGCGGTCTTCGAAGTCAACCCGCTCGTCAGCCGATCCTCGGCGCTGGCGAGCAAGGCGACCGGCTATCCGATCGCGCGCGTTGCGGCCCAGATCGCCGCGGGACGCCGGCTGGCCGAAATCCCGAACGTCGTGACCGGCACGACCGTCGCAGCGTTCGAGCCCGCCCTCGACTACGTCGTCGTCAAGCTGCCGNNGTTCCCCACGGCCGACCGATCGCTGGGCAGCCAGATGAAGGCAACCGGCGAAGTGATGGCCATCGACCGAACCTTTGGCTCGGCGCTGAACAAGGCCCTGCGCGCGCTCGAACAGGCCGGCGCCGGCTTCCTTGCGGAGAACGCCGGCTGGAAGTCCACGCTCGATTACCTGATGGAGCCCGCGGTCGCGCAGCCGATGGTGACCATCGACGGCGGCGGCCTGCTTTGCGAGGCCCGAGCCCACGCCGAGCGCGCCGCTTATCCGATCGTCCTGAAGCGGTTCCTTGCCCCGTCGGACTCGCGGCTGTGGCGGATCCTGGCCTTGCTTCGCCGCGGCATGCCGGCGGAGCGGATCCGCGGCGTGACCGGCATCTCGGCGTGGTTCCTGCAGGAATTCGAGCGGGCCATAGCGCTCGAGCACGACGTGCGGGCGATGGGCGAGCGCATGACGGACCCGACCGACGAGGAGACGGCGTCTCTCCTGGCGACGGTGAAGCGGGCCGGCTTCGGTGACCGCGAGCTCGGGCAGATGGCCGGCGTGCCGGCCGAGTCGATCCGGCTGGCCCGGATGGAGCTGGGGCTGGTGCCGGGATACGCGATGGTTGACACGTGCGCGGCCGAGTTCGCCGCGGAGACGCCGTACTTCTACGCGACCTACGCCGCCTCGGGTTCCGAGCCGGAGTTGCCGCCGGTGGAGCGGCCGGCCGCGCTCGTGATCGGCAGCGGCCCGGTCCGGATCGGGCAGGGGATCGAATTCGACTACTGCGCGGTCCAGGCCGCGGCGGAGCTCCGCGCCCAGGGCTGGCAGGCGGTGATGATCAACTCCAACCCGGAGACGGTCTCGACCGACTTCGACGCGAGTTCGCGGCTGTACTTCGAGCCGCTGGACCCGGAGTCGGTCCGGTCCGTCGTGGAAGCCGAATCGCCCGACGGTCGGCCACTGCTCGGCGCGTTCGTCCAGTTCGGCGGCCAGACGCCCCTCAACCTGGCCGAGCCGCTCGCGGCCGCCGGGATCCCGCTCCTCGGCGCGAATCTCGAGACGATCGACCAGGCCGAGNNTCGATCGAGGAGGCGCTGGCGCTGGCCGACCAGATCGGGTACCCGGTCATCGTCCGACCGTCTTTCGTCATCGGCGGCCTGGCCATCGACTTCAGCTACTCGCCGTCCGATCTCGTGAACCAGCTCGCCCGCGCGACGGTCGTCGACCCGGATCGGCCGGTTCGGATCGACCGGTACCTCGAAGGCGTAGAAGTCGACATCGATGCTGTGGCCGATGGCGATACGGTTCTCATCCCCGGCCTGCTCGAGCACATCGAGCGCGCCGGCGTCCATTCGGGCGACTCGGTCGGCATGTTCCCGCCACAGAACATCTCGGCCTCAGATCAGGAGCTGATCGTGGCCGCCATGGACCGCATCGTTCGGGCGCTCGGCGTGCGTGGCCTCGTGAACGCCCAGTTCATCGTGCGCGATGACGGCGTTTACCTCATCGAGGTCAATCCGCGCGCCAGCCGAACAGTGCCCTTCATGAGCAAGGTCACGGGCGTGCCGATGGTCAAGCTCGCGGTCCGGATCGCTCTCGGCGAGAGGCTTGCGGACATGGGGTGGGGGAACGGGCTCCTGGCGCCGCCGCCCCTGGTTGCGGTCAAGGCGCCGGCATTCTCCACGCAGAAGCTCCGTGGCGTGGACCCGTCGGTCGGCCCCGGCATGCAGTCCACGGGCGAGGTGATCGGCATTCACACGGACCCGAGAGTAGCGCTTGCAAAAGCGATGCAGGGAGCGGCGTTGATCCCGCCGCGGCCCGGCGCCGACGGCGCCCTGGCGCTGATCTCCGTCGCGGAACGAGACCACGGCTCGCTTCCCAGGGTGGCCGCTGCCCTGGCCCGCGCCGGCTACCGGTTTGCGGCAACGGCAGGAACGGCGGCCGAGTTGCGTGCCCTCGGCCACGAGGCCCAGGTCGTGGCCAAGGTTGGCGAGAAGCCGGGGGACGGCCAGGTGCCGATCCTGGATCTGATCGCCGGCGGCACGGTCCGGCTCGTCGTCAACACGCCGGCGCCCAAGTCCGGTCCGGTTCGCGACGCGGCCGAGATCCGCCTCGCAGCCACGGCCGAGGGCATCCTGTGCCTGACCGCGATCGAGACGGCCGTAGCCGCGGCCGAGGCGCTCGATCCGGACCTTCTCTCGCGCCTGGCCGAGGTTCGATCGCTCGGCGACTGGGTTCCGGACCCGGGTCGGCCTCGGGGCGCCATCTCCTTCGGGTAGCTACGGGCGGGCCGCCGCGACGCGACGCCGCTGCGGGTGGGTCGGTCGCGGGACGAAACGGTTCCCTGCTTCGTCAATCCGAGTATGGTGGCGCTTGAGGTAGTCGAGGGAGGTGCTGGGCAGGTGCTCGAGAGGGTCGGGGATGCCCGGGCGGTCGAAGTCTCCGATGAGACGTTCGAGGCGCTCTACCGCCAGCGATATCGCGACGTTTACCGCTATGTCCTGCTGATGCTTCGCTCCGCGGACGAGGCCGAGGACGTGACCGGCGAAGCATTCCAACGAGCGTATGCCGCCTGGGGTTCCGGCCACGGCCCAACGGGCGCGCCGCTTCCCTGGCTGCTTCTGATCGCCCGCCGCCTCGTGATCGACCGGATGCGCCGCCGGCGACTGATCTCNNGGGTCGGACCGAGTTCTGGCTCTGGTTCGACCGCTTTGCCCGCGAACTGCCGGCCCGGCAGCGCGAAGTCCTGATCCTGCGTTACCAGCGCGACCTCGATGATGAATCAATCGGCGAGATCCTGGGGCTTTCTGCCTCAGGTGTTCGCTCGCTCTCGGCACGCGCCTGCGAGGCGTTGCGCCGCAACCCGGAGATCTGGCGATGAACGAGAACTCGATGAATGCCGCGCGCGCGTCCGACGAGGAGATCCTGGACGGAATCCGGAGCCGGCTGGCCGGGGTTGAACCGCTCGTCGCGGCGCCGCCGGCCTGGAGCCCGAAGGGATCGGCCGCGGCCGGCCGAGCGAGAGGGGATCGGATGACGGTGCGTGTGCAACCGCGTGGGGCCTTCGGCTTTGGCGCCGCGTTGGCGATCCTGGTCGTGGCCGTCGTCGCTGCGGCATCGCTCGGTGCCCTCGGCCCGCGCAATCCGGGCACCTCGGGCGCGAGTCCGACCCAGTTCATGCCCGTGACGACGATCACGTATGAGCTCGTGGTGCCGGCGGATTCACAGCTGACAGCCGCACAACTCGACACGACCGTCCGGATTCTCAAGAGCAGGGCCAATTTCGCTCACGCGGCGGGACTCCAGGTGGAGGCCCAGCCGCCAAACCGGGTCACCGTGAGCGTGAGTGGGGGAGTGGACGTTCAAGCGCTGGAGTCGCTTCTGGGCCGGACCGGCCGGCTCGAGATCGTCCTCTTGCCGCCCGACGTGTACGGAACTGCCGCCGCGCCAGGCGCCAAGGCGCTGCCCGTGAAGGGCGATCTGATCGACCCGGCTCTGCCGGCGCAGTTCACCAACGCCGACATCGATCCAGATCGCTTTGGGGTTTCCCAGGATCGGGGCAGCCCAGACCGCTCGGTGATCGACTTTGCATTCACGCCGGCCGCCGCGACCAGGTTCGCGGACTGGACGGGGCAGCACGTCAACGACTACTTCGCCCTGGTGGTGGACGGCGTNNCGGTACGGCGCGCTGCCGTACCCGGTGGAGGAGATCTCGGTGGCCGCGACGACGCCGGGTCCACAGGCTTCGGCGCCGGTGTCGAGCTCGCCGCTGATCATCGGGAAGACGCCGACCGGCGGCCCTGTCACGACGATCGAGTACCAGCTCGTACCGAAAGGCGGCAGCGCGCCGACGCGAGCCGAACTCGAGCAGACGGTCCGGATGCTCGCCTACCGAATGACCTCATTCTTCCCGACGGATTCGTATCCCGACCCATCCGGTCTGATGTTGCCGGACTTGAGCACGGTGCAGGGCTTCTCGGTCACGGGGGTCATGCCCGACCAGGTCATCGTGCGCTACCGCGCCGACGTCACGACAAGTGGGCCCTTCGACATGAGTGCGGCGTCGATCAGGGCATGGCTGGCCCGACCCGGCCGGCTCGCTCTTGTGGACCTGCCGCCCGTGACCTACGGCACTGTCGGAGTGCCCGGGCCGACGCCTGTTCCCGTCGCCGGAACCGT
>PMJT01000092.1:4433-5625 GCA_003158495.1 Chloroflexota bacterium
GGCCGGCCAGGGCAGATACGGGACGCTGCAAATGACGATCTCGCTTGAAGATGGCGCCGGCCTGAGCTGGCTGCGTGAGGACGGCAATTCGCCGTTGCCCGTGCCCCTGATGGAACGCAGCCACTCGACGGTGGCGGCGTCTGGGTCGGCCCCCCCGAGCGGCCCGACGGTCGCGCCGTGGCCGCCGGTGCCTCCCACGCCGATCGTTCCGACGCCCAACGCGACCGGTACGAACTTGGTTTACGTGGTCAAGCCCGGCGACACGCTGAGCGCGATCGCGGCGAGGTTCAACGTCTCGCTGGCAAGCCTCGAGGCCGCAAATCCTTTACTCGTCTCCGACCAGTTGATCGTGGTCGGGCGGACCCTGAACATCCCTCCGCCCTGATCGACCGCAACCCGGTTGCGCAGGCCGGCGAACGGCGAGACGAGGTCCACGAGCGGGTCGAGGCATAGGTATGCTGGCACTCGTGACCCAACCGCGATCGCGCTTCGCACCTGCTGTCGCAATACTCGCCTGCGTCGTAGCTCTTGCCGGCTGCTCGTCCAGTGCCGTGTCTCCGAAGCCTAGCAGCACGTACTTCGATCCGATCCCCCTCGTCGCGGCTCCCACGATCCCGTCCTGGTTCAACGTCGCAATGACGGACGTGACGACCGGCAAGTCGTTCAAGGTCGCGGACTTCAAGGGCAAGGTCGTTCTCCTCGACACGATGGCCACGTGGTGTCCAACGTGCCAGGGTGAGATGAGCGAGATAAAGTTGCTGCCGGGCCTCTACCCGACGGCCCCGGACCTGGTAAGGATCAGCCTCGACGTCGATCCAAACGAAGACGCGACGATCCTGAAGAAGTACGCGGCCACCAACAAGTTCGACTGGTACATCGCCGTGGCGCCCATCGAGGTAGGCCGGTTCCTGGAAACCAATTACGACCAGGGATACCTGAACCCGCCGCTTCAGCCAATGCTCTTCATCGACCGTGCCGGCTCGGTGTACGGGCTCCCGTTCGGGCCAAAATCGGCCATCAGCATCCAGAAGACATTGGCCCAGTACCTCGGGCAGTAGCGCGGTGGATGTCGCGCTCACTTCGTTCGCGCTCGGGCTGCTGGCGACGACCAGCCCGTGCCTCCTCCCGCTCTACCCTGGATTCCTGGCGTACCTGAGTGGGCAGGCGGGGTCCGACACCGGGCGTCTGCGTT
>PMJT01000092.1:5660-6466 GCA_003158495.1 Chloroflexota bacterium
AATGCGTACGTCTACGGGCTGCTCTACGGCCCGATCGCGATGCCTTGCTCGGGTCCGCTCGTTGTGGCGATCTTCGTCTACTCGTTCACTACGGCCGAGCTGGCCAGCAAGCTGTGGGTATTCCTCTGGTTTGGCCTCGGGTTTGGTGCGCCGCTGCTGGCGATCTCGCTGCTGTCCGGGGCGGTGCAGCGGGACCTCACCCGTTGGCTGGCCCACCACAGCCGGGCCGTCAACCTCGTGGGCGGCGTGCTCCTGATCGGGATCGCGATCTACGACCTGGCCGAGAACTGGAACATGCTCGTCCTGTACTACACGTAGCCGCCCGATCAGGCGTGCTCGACCAGGGCGGGCAGTTCCGACGCGACCGGCAGGATTACCTGCTCGGACTCCGCGGCCGCGGAGATCCTGTCCGTGCCTCGGAACCAGCCCCAGAGCAGAGCCGTGGCGGTCGTGTACAGGATGATGATCGTGACGAAGTTGACGGCGAAGCCAGCCGTGAACCCAAGCCACGCGTGCAGCACGCCGTAGTAGATCGGGGCGATCGTCCACCCGAGTGCCCACAGCATGGTCATGCCGGCCGAAAGCGTCGCCCGTTCGGCCGCGGAGATTCGTTCCATGGCGAAGGCGTCGAAGATCGGACCGCCTGCGTTCATGAGCGAGTTCCTGACCGCGAGGGCTCCGATCACGGTCCACAGTACGGGAGAGAACCCGAGCACGACCAGGAACGGGATGCTCGCGCCCTGGACCAGGACGATCGATCCGATCCGGCCGAACCTGCGCGCCACGGCCGGCTGCATGAGGATCGC
>PMJT01000254.1 GCA_003158495.1 Chloroflexota bacterium
CGCTGAGCTACAGGCGCGCGACGCACGACCGGCGGCCGTGACCGCGATCGGGCGGCAATGATACCCCGGTGCGCCGCCTCGCACGAAGGCGATCCGTGGAAGCGGCGCCGGATCGGCGACGGGCCCTGGGTGACTCCGGATCGGCGACGGATCGGCGAAGGCCGCGACAGCCTCGCGGTCGCCGGCGCCGAGTGGCCCCGCGCTCGCTACCTCCTGGGCTTCAACCGCCGGTTTCGAGTGGCGAGCGCCCCCGACGCGACCACCGCAGCGGCGGCAAACGCAAACCCGATCAGCCAGACGGCCAGCCGGCCGAGATCCCACGGCCTGGAGCCGTGGTCGTTCGTCACCGTAGGCGGCAGAGTCGGGCCGGCGGCCGAGACCCCGGTGGTGGCTTCGTCGTTGCCCGGGTCCGGGTCTCGCTGGTTCGAGGCCACGACGCCGACAGTATTGGTGATCGCGCCTGACTGGCCGACACGGACCGTGATCGTGAGGGTTGCGGAGCTGCCGCTGGCCCATGTTGCCGACGGTCCAGGCCTCGGTGTGCGGGTCGTATGTGCCACCCGCACCGCTCACGAACGTGACCCCGGCCGAGAGCTGGTCACGGACGATCACGCCCGAGGCCGCGTCCGGTCCGTGGTTGGTCACGACGAGGGTGTATGTAGCCTTGTCGCCCTTGTGGACCGTGGTCGGGGTCACCGTCTTGGCCACGGATAGGTCGGCCACGCCGCGGGAGTTGAGGACCGCGCTGGCCTGGTCGTTCTCGCCGGGGGCGTTGTTGCCGGGCGTCGAGTTCGGGTCGAACAGGCTCGAGGCGGTGACCTCGGCGATGTTGGTGATCGGACCCTCGGCGCCGACGGTTGCAGTCATCTGCAGCGTTTCAACCGCGCCCACGGCCATGCCGCCGAGCGTCCAGTCGCCGCAGGTGGAATCGTATGTGCCGACGCTCGGCGTGTCGGAGACGTAGGTCAGCCCGGCCGGCAGCAGGTCGCCCACGTGGACGCCGGCCGTGGCATCCGGGCCGTGGTTGGTCACGGTAATCGTGAAAGTGACGTTGGCGGCGAGGTCCGGTGTCGCGTTGGCGACGGTCTTCTACCCGAACGGGGTTACCCAGAAGGGGCGCAACCGCCGGAAACACGCCTACCCGGACTCAACGGCGTCGCGCCCGGCGCACAGCGGGCGCGCAGCGGGGCGCCGTCTCCCCTATCGTTGCGGCGAACCCGCGACCGGCTCCAGGGTCATGGTCGGTCCATGGTCCGAATGTCGGATGGTCCACGAAGGTCGCGGTGGACTACGGTACGCCGCATGGACGAGACGAATCGCATCTGTCCCTGGTGCTCAACTCCGATTCCAGCCACGGAGACGACGTGCCCGAAGTGCGGCGCGGCCGTCGAGGGCGCCATCGTGGCCGAGGTTCCGGGTCTGACGACCGTCGACACGAAGGCCACGCTGGACGGTGGTGACGATCCGATCCGCACTGAACTGGGCCACGACCTGTGGTCCGGCGCCGAATTAGGTACGGCAGGCGAGCCCGGCGCAGTCGAGCCTGAGACGGCCGAGGAGGAGCGCCAGGCCGTGGAGCCGCCAAGCGAGCCGGTACGCCTCGAGATGCGCAAGATTGAACTCGAGGCCGAGATCGAGCGCGCCGGCACGGATCTGATGAACCCGACGGGAGACGAGACGATTCCGGCCGGGCCGCCGTCGATTGAGGCCATAGAGGCCTACAAGGCGGGGATGCTCGACAAGACAGGGCCGGCCGGCGAGACGGACCTCGCCGCCCTCGCCTCACCGTGGGAAGACCCTGAACTCGAGAAGCGTGTCTCCCAGTGGCGCTCCGTCACCGAGAACGCGACGCCCAACGAGCCCGAGTAGGTCGGATCCGCGTCCAACCGGATGGGGCGGCAGCGCCGACCAGGGCGCGCCGGCTTCGCGCGCCCCGTGCAACCAACAACTCCGGCTAGATAAGCCGCGCCACCCAGTCGCCCACCGAGGGCGGGTGGATGTGGAACGCCGCTTCCTCGGCCATGTGCTCCGCGGCGTGCGCATCGGGCGCTGTGCCGCTCTCGATCTCGTGGCCCCTGAGGCTAAACACCGCCCAGTGCCAGCAAGGCTCGCCACCGCAATGCTCGACGACCAGTTCGTGGCCGCCGAGGTGGGCACCCAGCAAGACCGCCTCTTGTGTCTGAGTCGTGGCGATGATGTGCCAGTAGCCGATCATCGGCTCACCTCCGTCGGCCTCCTCCGGCCGACTATGTACTCGATTCTTGTCCCGCGGGCCGCCCCGCGCAAGAGCCATAGGTCGCCGCGGCCGGCTTCGGGCGGGCGCCGCCGGGCCACGACGAGCCCGGCCGGTTGACGCCGTACGCGTGAAAGGGCCGGAGGATTCGGAATGAGCCGGACCGCTGTTTGAGGAGTCATCCATCGCGAAGGGCGTAGGATTGACCGTGCCAGATATCGAGGTACGAGAATCCTCCCGAAGATCGAGGTGCAGACATGGGACCCAACGGCCAGACCGAACAGGGCGGACAGCCGGACCAGGCGCCTGCGGGCGAGCCCACGAGCGAGCCGCAGAGCGGCGGTCCTTCGCGCCGCGAACAGATGGAGAAGGCCCGCGAACTCGGCGAGCGCTGGCTCGGCCAACTCCAGGTGATGATCGAGGAAGCCGGCAAGACGGCCGGACCAGTCCTCCGCGATGTCGCTGCCAAGGCGGCGGAGCTTGCCGCAGTCGCCGCCGAAAATGCCGGTCCGGTCGCCCACAGGGCTGCCAACGTAACCGAGCACGTCGGCGATCGCCTCGCTTCCCGCAGCAAGGACCTGGCCGCTGATCTTCGCAAGGCCGCCGAGGCCGCCCGCGCCCAGGCCGCATCGGCAGACGAGGCCACGGACGAGCCGAAGTCCGCCGACGAGAGCCCGAAGAACTAGCACATTCCGGAGCTGGCACCAGCACCGGGCCGACTGCCCGGTGATCGCGTATATCCCGATATCGGCCCCGGGGCATGAGCGCCGGCCGACGGCCGAGGCCGAGACGCCCCGAGCACACGCCGCATGCCCGAGCCAGGCAGGTTTGGCTTTGGTGCGTGAGCAAGGGCGGAGTAGGCGATGTGTCGGCCAGCGCCGGCCCGCGGCATCTGCCGGCTGCCTGGTGATCACCTAGATCCCCGCGAGTCGCCCTCGGAACACTTCCGTGCCGTCTGTGCGAGTGAGGCGATAGGCCCAGCCATCGCCGAGCGGCCACGTACAGCCGACGAGAAGGTCATTCCGCTCTGCTGAGGCCACGAAGTCGATCTCGTAGCGGCGGGGCAGGGACGTCAGCAGCTCGCCATGCCCGGCGGCTTCGATCGCCTCTTCCAGGAAGTCGAGGTAGACGCTGTTGTTGACGTGGGCCATCGGATCGAGGTCGCGGCGGCGAACCTGGAAACGGAGCTCGACGGCGTCGGGTGGCGTCGCCGGCAGGGCCACTTTGAGCATCTCGAACGTGGCCGCCTCGTCGGCGATGAACGTGAGCATCTCCTCCGGAACGCGTGTCGGGATGCCGCGCTCGTTGGTCATGACCCAGTCGATCTCGACGCGGGCGATCAGCTCGCCCAACGGGTCGCGGACCTCCGTGTGGCGGCGAGCGGCGATGCGGCGGTATCCCACGACCTGGGTCGAGACGATGACCTCGCTGTACGTGGCAATCGGCCGCAGGACGTCCAGCCTGAGGGCCCGTACCAGCCAGAAGAGGCTGCGCTCGGAATACCAGTCGCGTCCGAAGCCGAGCAGTGTCGAGTGCTGCCAGGCGATGTCGGCCGCCCAGGCCAGGTAGATCGCCGTCCGCATCGTTTCCGTGTCGGTCGATTCCTCGAACCTGACGTGGTACGGCCGGACGATTCGATATGGCAGCCGGTCGACCAGGAGGTCGGGGCGACCGTCAGAAGCGTTCGACGGACCGCCTTCGGCCTCTGATTCGGGCTCGATCAACGCCTACTCTCCGCGAGCTCGTCCAGCGATTCCAGGGCGATCAGCCCCGTCCCGCCGTGCTGCGCGGTCGAGCGGTCGAGCCGGATTTCGCACGATCGGCGGGCGTCGAACACGACGAGCGCAACGCGCATCGGCACATCCTCGTCGGCGGCATGCGATCGCGCGTCGTCGAGCTGGTTGAGCACGTCGGCGTTGATGCCGCGGGCGCCCCANNTCCTCGACGATCGCGCCGCGGTACGAGCTGCGGGCCGCTTCGCCGCGCTCCGCGACCTCCAGCGAGGCTGCCAGCACAAGCTCGGCGTGGCTCCGAAGCTGCTCTTCCACGTCCTCGCCAAAGAGCGCCGGGAAGATCCGTCGCCATGTATCGACGTCGGTTCGCTCGCCGTTCATCGCCGCGCGGGCCATGAGCCGCTCCGCGGCCGTCGACTCGGCCAGCAGCGCGCCGGCCCGGGCGACGAGCGGATCCGCCTGGATGCCCGCGTAGACGATTGCCCGGGCATCCCTCGCCGCGCCCTGGAATCTCATCGGCCGCGCCCCAGCAGCAGCCGGAACGGGGAGTCGTCGTCGGGCTCCTGGCCGCCGCCCGGGGACGCCCCGCCGGCGCCGGCCGCATCGACACTCCCACCGAGGGCGAGGCCGATCACGTGCGGGAAGGTAGACAGCCAGTCGATCGCCTTGTGCGGATCGGTGACCAAGCCGATCTCTGCGATCGCTTCATCTACGGCTTCGGCCTGCGTCCGGCTGAGCTTGCGCGGGCCCATCTCGGCCAGGGATTCGATGCCGGGCACGTAGGCATCGACGAGGTCGTTGATGTACTGCCACTCGTCCTCGATCGTCTCGGCCAGTTCGGCGAGATCGCGGTAGGCGGCGACGGCTCGCTGCGCGGCCCCAGGTCGGTCGTTCACCCCTGTAGCGTAGCGGCCCGCTTCCTTCCGTGGCACCATGAATGCCCAACAAATCAAAGGAGCGACATGGACCTTGGCCTGCGCGGTCGAACGGCTCTGGTTGGAGGGGCATCAGCCGGCCTGGGGCGAGCCACGGCGGAGTGGCTGGCCCAGGAAGGGTGCAAGCTGGCCCTCTGGTCGCGTGGCGGAGACAAGCTGGAGCAAGCCGCAGAGGAAATCCGCAAGCTGTATTCGGTCGTGGTAGTGACCGTCGCCGGAGACGCCGCGGACCCAACGGCCGCCTCGAAGGTCGCATGGCAGGCGGAGCGCGCACTCGGCGAGATCGACATAGTGGTCCTCAATGCCGGTGGGCCTATCGCTTCCGAGGCCACCAAGCCGGACGCGGCCGAATGGCGGCGTTCATTCCAGCTCCTGACCCTCACGCCGATCGAGATCGCCTCTGCCCTGCTGCCGGGCATGCGCAAGCGCGGCTGGGGACGCGTCGTATCGATCATGTCGTCGGGCATCCGCCAGCCCATTCCGGACCTCGTCTATTCGAACGCGTGCCGCAGCGCCCTCCAGGCCTGGCTCAAGACGATCGCCGAGGAAGTCATCGCGGACGGAGTGACCGTCAACGGCGTGATCCCCGGCCGGCTGGACACGGAGCGCGTCGCCACGCTGGACAAGGCCAGGGCCCTGAAGCTGGGGGTGTCGGCGGCAGAAGTGCGAGCCGAGCGCGAGAGGACCATCCCGGCAGGCCGATACGGCCGACCCGACGAGCTGGCCGCGTACGTGGCATGGCTGTGCTCGGACCTTTCGTGTTACCAGACCGGCACGTTCGTCCCGATCGACGGCGGCATGCTTCGCTCGCTGCCGTAGGCGGGGCCGGCGCCGGGCGCGTCGTACCGATGCGAGATGGTCGGGGCGAGAGGAGTCAGGCCGACACCGACACGGTGGCTGGCGCTGGCGTAGTGGAGGCGCACGCGCGAACGGATCCCATCTTGCGGTCCTTGAGAGGCGTCCAGGGTACGAGGCCTCATCGCGCGATGGATCGCCGCGCAACCGATCCGAGAGTTCCAGTCAACCCCAGGCGATGGCCCGCCAAATCCCTTCGTAGTCGGCGATCAGCCCTTGCGGCCCCGTCACGATCTCCGCGCGGAAAGCGCCCGCGCTGTATTGCCACGTGTTCGCAGAGGTGCGTTCGTAGCGTTGTTCCACGGCCTCCAGAGCCAGGTCGGGTAGCCGCAGCCAGAGTGCGCAGATCGTGGCGCTCGCTCCGACCTCGAGCTCGAGGCGCCGGATCGGCAGCGTGTTGGTGGAGGGGCTGAAGTTCAGGTCGACGTCGATGCAACCCTCCCCGATGTCAGCGTCCCCGCCTGCGAGCCGCCAGCGGCCGAAGCCGTCGGCCTCGAGCTCGACCTCGCGGATAGCGCGTCCGTCGTCTAGCTCGGCCCAGACCTTTCGCGTCCGCCACGCTTTATCGACGACGACTTGGTATCTCGCGATGGCCGGCAGGCCCTCATTCGCGAACACGGCCGTGCCTTCGACCAGATATCCGGAGTCCGTCTCGTGCAGTCGGCATCGTTCCGCCCCGAGCCCGTCGCGGTCATACCAGAGAACGCTCGCCAGCTGTGCCCTCTCATTCGACATGACGCGAGTCTATGCGCAACTGAACANNTCAGGTGGACCGCTTCCGCTTCGAGATCGAGCATCGCGGGTAACGATCAGCAGCCGTTGTCGACGCTGTCTGGAATAGGGTCGCCGCCTATAACCGTCCGAATCGGGACATTCCGGTCGGTCGGTTCAGGATCACCCTCGAACGGGCAGGCTGCCTTCGGCCGTCAATGAACGTGGGGCAGTCGAAATCGAGCGTGAAAGGCGGCCTCCACAGGGGCTACCTACTCAAATGGTCGGGGCGAGAGGAGTCAAGCCGACACTATACGGGTGACGGTTCGGAGCTTGATCGCCTCCGCGATTGAGCAAGTAGGCTAGGCTTCGGATCGGCGGCCGGCACTTGCAGGGTTCCGCGGCGCTTGCGGGGAAACGCTTCCTGGCTGGGTTGTAGGAGGGGCATGAGATGCTCTCGGTAGAGGAGCCGGAGTGGGACCCCAGCGATATCGCGGCCCCCACGGAGGAACCGCCCGCGCGGGTCCGCGTGGAGATCTCCTACAGGGTCAGGCTGTCTGACCTGGTTTGGATGTACCTGGGCTCGTGGGCTGCCCGGATGATGATGTCGCCTGGCTTGGTTCTGCTCGTAGCTGGACTGTCGGGACTTGCGACGCCTGACGCTCCCTCCGCCAACACCGCTGCTCGACTGGTCGTAGCCGGCGCGGCTTTGGCAGTGCTCGGCCCGGCCTTCTACTGCTTCGGCATGATCCACGGCATCAGCCACGTCAGGGGTACGACCGTCCACCTCACGATCGACGACGACGGGGTCTCGGGCTGGCCTATCGCAACCGATATGGACCGAAGTTGGCCGCGGATCAGACGGGCACGCAAGCTGGGCGGCGTTCTCACGTTGCCGTTCCGCCAGCTCGGGACGCGAGCTGGGTGGGTTCCCGTGCCGGAGCGCGCAATGACCCCCGGACAGCTCCAGGACTTGCTTGGACTCCTGGCTTACCACGGCTTGAAGTAAACGCCCAGCTGCGCCACCGGCATCGGAGCTGTCACACGGTCGGAGACCAATAAGGAGTCGGACCTCCGACTTGACCTAGTCGCCGCGGTGGCCGCTCGACCTGATCTCGAAGCTGGCCCAGCGACCCGTGTAGGGCAGCCAATCCTCACGTACGTCTTCGATGATGGCCATGGCCGGCCCCTCGCGCAGGGCGACGAGCAGCATCTCGAGGTCTTCGCGCGGCCCCTCGGCGACGCATCTCACGCTGCCGTCCTGCTCGTTTGAAACCCAGCCGGTCAGGCCGAGGCGCATTGCGTTCGAAATGACGAAATAGCGATAACCGACGCCATGCACATTGCCCTTGACCCGGGCTTCGAGGCGGGCAGGTTCCGAGGCCGTCATCCGTGGGCCGCCGGGGCGGTTGCGCCCGCTCGCGGGGCCGCCGCACCTGGGGCCGCGGCACCCGGGGCCGCGTCGACCCGCGGCCAGCTCAGGGCCAGCACGTCCAGGGCCAGCTCGGGGTTGACGTTCTCGTCCAGCTGAGCGTCGATCTCCCCGAGGCGCGCCAGGAACGCCCGGAGCCGAGCGCTCGACACTCCGGCAGCGGCCGCCCTGAGCTCATCGACGAGGTCGAGTTCGCGTAGTTGCCGACCGCCGCCCGCCCCGGCCACGGAGAGATCCCGCGCCACGGAGGCCCAGATGTCCAGCAGAGTGGCCGCGGCCGACCTCCGGTCCGCGGCGGCAAGTTTTGGAGCAGCGGCATCCTCCACCGGGGCCGCGTCGACTGCCAGAGCGGCATCCGCGTCGGCGGCATCGGGCGGAGCGGGCGTCTTCGTTGTCCTGCCTCTTCGGCCGCGCCCGGTTGGCGTGGGGCCATCGGCATCTCCCGCGGGGCCGGCCCGACGCCATGAATCAAGAGCTGCGTCCAGCGCGGCCGCGGACTTCATCAGTTCCCGGATCGAAGCGAGCCTCGCCGCGCGGCTCTCAGCCAGCATGTCGAGCAGGCCGCGTGCAATCTCGCCGCGGACCCGCTCCGCGTCGGCCGAGTGGGCATAGGCCAGGGCCAGCCCAGGCCGGCCGCCGGCGAGACGGGCCACGCGAGCCGCGCGAGGCGCTTCGGCAACGCCGAGTTCGCCGAGCCAGTGCTCGATCTCGCGGCCACCGACCGTGCCCACCCGCACTCGAGCGCAGCGCGACCGGACGGTCGGAAGGAGGCATTCCTCGTCGTCGGCGCAGAGGATGATGGTCACCCCGGCCGGCGGCTCCTCGAGCATCTTGAGCAGCGCGTTCTGGGCGTCGTCGTTGAGGCGGTGGGCTTGCTCCACGATCACGACCCGCGCGCCCCCCTCGACGGGGAGCAGCGCCAGTTCGCCGATCAGGTGTCGGACCGTGCCCGGCTCCGGGTCCGTGGCCTTGCCGATTCGGATCTGGCCGCCCGGCCCCTCCGGGGCGAGACGGTGGAGGTCCGGATGATTGCCCGAGGCTACCTGTCGGCAACCCCGGCAGATGCGGCACGGCCGAGCGCCAGGATCCGGATCGGCGCACATGAGGCCCGCAGCCAGGTCCAGCGCGAGCGTCGTCTTTCCCGTCGAGCCCGGCCCGACGAACATGACGGCATGGGGCGCCCGGCCGAGGATCATCGAATCGACCTCGGCCAGGGCGCGGGGTTGGCCGCGCGTCGCGGCGTTCTTCATCGTGCGGCTGTTGTGCGGCCGCTCTAGGGCTTGGGCTGCCGGCTACTCGCCGGCCGGCTCGGTTGCCTCGGACATCGCCTCGCCTGCCGCTTCGGCGGCCGCGGCCGTCTTGCGACGGGCGGGGGCACGCTTCTTCGGCGCGGCCGGCTCGGCCTCGACCGCGGTCGCCGGGGCGCTCGCCTCGGAGACTGCCTGGCCACTCGGCTCGGTCGCCTTGCGGCGGGTCCGAGGCGCCGGCTTGGCTTTCTCGGCAGGAGCCTCGCCCGCAGGAGCCTCGGCCAGGGATGCGGTTTCGGCCATGACTTCGACGGCGGCGCCTTCACCGGCATCGGCCGGCTTGCGGCGTCCACCGCGTCGGGCCGGGGCCTTCGCCTCGGCGACCGGCTCGGCCGGGGCGGCCGCTTCCGACCTGGCGCTCGGGGAGCTCTCGGCGGGGCGGCTCAGCTTCGTCGAGAGCTGGGCCCGGAGGAGCTCCTCGAGCTCCGGCGGAACCTCGCTCCACGGCTCGGACGAGTCGCGGCCGGTGCTGCGCGGGATGGCGTTGCCGCCACGATGCTGCTGCGGCTGGGGCTGGGACTGGCGCGGCGGCCGCTCATCGCGGCGGCGCACCGGCTGGGGCTGGGNNACGGCCGAGGCGTAGGCACTGCGGTTGCCGCGGGCTCCGCCCTGGCCGCGACCACCGCCCTGACCACGACCACCGCTACCGCGGCGTCGCTCGGCAAGGAGGTACTCGGGGATCTCCGGTTCGGCGAAGTCGTCTTCGTCAGGCGTGATCGGCGCGAGTCGCGCCGGCCGGCCGGCCATGCCGATCTGGGAGTCCCAGACGGAACCGAACTGGTTCGGGCGAGCAGCAGGCGGTGCCGGCGGCTCTCCTTCTTCGAGCTCGAGTGCTTCGCCCTCGACGGCATCGACGGTCTCGACCGCCTCGCCGGCCTCGCCGGTCTGCGATCGGCCGTGGCCGCGACCCCGGCCACCACGGCGGCGGCGGCGGCGGCCGGTCGACTCGCCGTCGACGGCCTCGCCTTCGGCTCCTTCCACGAGTTCGGCCGCCGTCTCGTCGAGGATTTCCTCTTCGAGCGGTTCGTCGGCTTCGGTCCCGAGCGCGCCCGCGGCGGCACGAGAGAGCTTCTCGCCGGGCAAGGCAACGAGGCGCCCGCCTGTTGCGACCGCTCCGGCGGCTGCGACCGGTCGGGCAACAGTTCGGCTGGGGAGACCTCGGCCCGAAGATCGAGGGCTGCGCGTCTCGGAGGCGGCGACCTCTTCGGTGCCCTCAGGCCTGCCGCTTCGACCGCGTCCGCGACCACGGCGTCCGCCGCGACCCTCGGTCTGCTTGTCCGGGACTTCGGTCATCGAGAGGTCTTCGTCGTCGCCGGCGACACGGCGTCCGGAGCGCGTCGAATCGCGATCGACACGGGCCAGCTGAGTGATGTCGTAGAAGACGTCGGCGACCTCGATCAGGTCCGAGCTGGTGTTGCCGCGGAAGCTGATGACTTCGACGCGGACGCCCATCTCCTGGACCGCACGAATGGCAGGGGCGAAGTCGCCGTCGCCGCTGATGACGATCGCGACGTCGAGGTTTCGGGCCGTCTTCATCATGNNGTAGTCGATGTCCGCCCCCGCCGCTTTCGCCGCATAGAAGATGTTCGCCACGTCTACGAAGACGGCGACGTTCTTGCTCACAAATGGGCTCCTTGGTATTGGCCGTTGACGTTATCTACGGCCTTGTGACCCCCGGCGCCGGCGCTCCTTGGCTGCTACGGCCGCCCGAGGCGAAAAATCAGCGGCCGGTCGGCGCCCTTACGGCGACCGCCGCCCTGTATAGGTTGGCTGCTGACTTGGTGAAGCCATGACCCTGCCAGTTCGCGAAGTACTCGGAGTCCGGCGTCAACATGACTTCGACCGATGTGCAGCCCTTTCTTCGTGCCGAGTGCAGCATCTCTTCGATCAGCAGATCGGCGACTTTTTCGGTGTCGTGACCGTTCGCGACTACCAGGACATCGACCGTCCCGACGAAACCGCCGGATCTGATCGACGGCCGAAGACCGAGGACTGCACCGCCTGCCAGCTGGCGATTGCCTTCGGCGAGCGCGACGCTCGCACCGGGCAGATAGACGAGCTGGCGAAGCAGGCCGATCGCGTCCATCGGAGAGTCACCGGCGGGCACAGCCCCTTTCTCCGCGCATAGCGCGTAGAACCGATCGATATCGGTGATGCGGGCTTGCCTGACCACGTACTCCACTCGAACAGACGAACCTCAAGAGGATGGGCCGATCGAACTGCTCGCGACAGCCAGAATGGCCAACGATCGCTCGCGGTAGTGCCGGTGCTCTCGGGGTGGCGAGCGGCTTCCCGCTCGACAGCCACGCCTCGGTGGGTGGGCGACCGTGCAAAACGCATCCGGCTCGCCTGCCCCTAACTATAGAGCAACACGGTCGCTAGCAGGAAGATCGGCCGTATTCGGGAACACTCGAGTGGTGCACTGCCCAGGCCGAACGAGATTCGGACGCTCGACCTCGACTAGTAGAGTCGCCGGCGGCGCTCTTCGTAGACCTCGAATACGCCACGGGCGAACAGCACGAGGCCGATCGCCGCGAACCAGAAGCCGAGGCCGAGTTGGGGCGGCCACGGAAGCAGCTGCTTCTGGACCCTCTCTTCCAGGTACCAGACGTAGCCCGCGAGCAGGATGGCGAAGATCCCGAGGTAGGCGAGAGGGTGGTCTATCCCCATCGGCTTCTCCGAGGCGAAGGGAAGAGTCACGAGGAAGAGACTCGCCACCGCGGGGAGGAACATCATCAGGAAGATGCGGCCGTCGGACATGCCCGTGCCGGTGACCGCGGCCAGCCCATCGGCTCCGCCGCCGACCTGCCACCACTGCAGCATCGTGGAGCCGACGATCACGATCGCGCCGATCGCCACCAGCCAGTGACCGCGCGACGCCGTTGTGTGATGCATATGGTCCAGCTCCTCAGGACTCGTAAGCCTCGGGGCGGAGCACGCCGACGAAGCGGAGGTTTCTATACACCTCCCCGAAGTCCAGACCATAACCCACCACGAAGGCATCGGGGATCTCGAATCCTACATAGTCGAGTGGGATCTCGACGAGACGGCGGGCCGGCTTGTCGAGCAGCGAGCAGACCTTGATCGAATTCGGGTTCTTGCCCTTGAGGTAGCGGATCAGGTAGTTGAGCGTCAGGCCCGTGTCGATGATGTCCTCGACGAGCAGGACGTCCCGGCCGTCGATGGGGGCGCTGAGGTCCTTGAGGATCCGGACCAGACCCGAAGACTCGGTCGACGTGCCGCCGTAGCTCGAGACCTCCATGAGATCGATCCGAAGGGGCAGGGTGATCCGCCGCATCAGGTCCGCCATGAACGGAAGGGAGCCTTTGAGCACGCTGACGAGAGTCAACTCACGTCCGGCGTAGTCGTCGCTGATCCTCTTGCCCAGCTCGGCGACCTTGGCCGCGATCTGCTCTTCGCTCAGCAGCACTTCGGCGACGTCGGAGACGAGATCCTCGGAAACTCTCATTGCAACCTCTCAGGTCGTGGCGGGGGTGTGGGCTGCCGCTGCCGCGGCTCTCCGCACGGCGCGGCGACGGGCCCCGCGAGAGCGGCGTTCATAGTGTGGTTGCTGTTCGCCATCGAGACCCGACTTCCCGCGATCGGCGCCGCCCGAAGGGCCGCCGAGTCGATCCAGGCCTTCCAGTCGGCCCTCGGAGTCGGGCGAACCGTCTTCGTCGGGGTGCGGCATCACCTGGCCCAGCGTGCCGCTCAACTCCGAGACAAGCGCCGAGCGGCCGTACTTGAGCATCAGGGCCCGGAAGTCCCGGGCGTAGAAGAGCTTGATCCGGAGATCCGGGTATAGCTCACGCAGGCGGCGGACCTTGCGGTTCTTCTTGCGCACGAGTCGCTGCTGGAGCGTCGTGAGCTCGACGAAGAGTTCCAGCTCCGGCAGGAAGAAGTCCGGCGCGAAGCTCTCCAACAGGTTGCCGTCCAGGTCCCACAGGATGGGGAAGACGTGCGGCTCGTACTCCCAGGCAACCTGGTAAAACTCCAGGATGCGAGCGAATTCGGCCTCGCTGGCATGGGCGAAGGCAGGCCCCGATCGCGCCCCGCGGGACGCGTCCGGTTCGGCCGTTGCGCCCGGCCGGTGCTCAGTCTGCTCACGCGGATCCACTCGCCAAGTCTATCCGCTCGGCGTCTTCGAGGAGGTCCGCACCGGTGCCGCTGCTTTGCTCAAGATACTCCCGGGGGGTATCATCATGCGGAGCCGCGGTCCGGATCGTGACCACGACCGTCAGACCCGGCGCATGCGCGGAGGAGCGAGGCCCAGTTGGCATCACAGGACGAAACACCGAGGACGCGTCCGGACGGGCCCGCGGTCGCGACGCTGAACGGCCTCGAACTCCCGGCCGAAACGGCCGAGGTGGATCCCACCTTCCGTCACTCCTATTCGCGTGACCAGGCCGTCCTCATCCGCCGCCTGCGGCGCATCGAAGGCCAGGTCCGCGGTATCGAGCGGATGATCGAGCGGCGCGAGTATTGCGTCGACATCCTCCAGCAGACGGCGGCGCTCCGGGCCGCCGTGGATTCGGTGGCGCTGCTCATCCTCGAGGATCACGTGCAGGGCTGCGTCCGCACCGCCGCGGAAAAGGGCGAGGCCGACAAGTACATCGAGGAAGTACTCGACGTGGTCCGCCGGACCCTCGGCAAGCCGGTCCGAACCCCTCGCGCCTGAGACAGCCGAGGCTCGCCCGGGACCGCCCGACGTCGATCCTGCCGCGACGCCGACCGCCGGTCCGACTCCGACGCGGCAAGATACAGCGTGCCGGTCGCTGGTTCAGGCGGAGCCTCTGTCTCGTCCACGTACGTCGCGCGTATTAGGGAGTTATCCACTTTCGTGGAAGAGTGCCCGGAATTCGTGGAAAACCTCGTTGACTGCCTAGGGGCCGACGCCTACTCTCCGTCATCCGCACCGCTGCTGCGGACCGTCATATGGGTAACCGCGTTAGCGAGGGGCTGGGGAAACCCGGCCGGATACTGGACCAGCGCGGGAAGACCGAGGGACGCTTGGTGCGCGAAGAGAACGCCGGGAGCGGCGCGACCGTGAGGAACGGGAGTCCACGTCTGACCCCACCTCCTGATCGCGATCCGCTCCCGACGTGCGTCAAGGACCTGGACGCACTCCCGCCGGAATACGGCGCCATGGTCCGCGCCAGCCTTCCCGTTCCGCTGACCGATGCCCAGCTCGACGCGATCGGCGATCACGTCCGCCTGCTCCTGGCCTGGAACTCGGCCATCAACCTGAGCGGGATCCGCGATGCGGAAGGGATCGCCCGCCAGCACGTCCTGGACAGCCTCACGGCGGTTCCACTCCTGCGGCGGGCGGGGATCGACGACTTCATCGACATCGGCAGCGGAGCCGGGTATCCCGGGATTCCACTGGCAATCGCCCTCCCGGCGCGGCGGGCGCTGCTCGTAGAGTCCGTGACGAAGAAGGCGCGCTTCCTCGCGGCCGCGGTGGCAGTTGTCGGCGTCGCCGATCGTGTCGCCGTCATTGCCGGCCGGGCGGAGACGCTCGCCGCGGATCCGGCCCATCGCGGCCACTGGGGTGCGGTAGTGGTCCGGGCGGTGGCGGACATGACGGAACTGGGCGAGTTGGCGCTGCCGCTGCTGCGGCCCGGCGGGCTGCTCGTCGCATGGAAGCGGCGACCGATCGACGCAGAAGTCTCGGCGGCCGCGCGCGCCGTCCGCCAGCTGGGCGGCCGGGTCGCCGACCTCGAGGTCGTCTCGGTGCCGGGCCTCGAGGATCACCTCCTCGTCGTCGTCGAGAAAGTGACAGAGACGCCGCGCGAATTCCCGCGCGATCCCGCCGCCCGCCGGCACCGGCCGCTGTAGGGGGTCCGGGCATGCTCGTCGCCGTCCTCTCGGACATCCACTCGAACCTGCGGGCGCTGGACGCCGTGCTCGGCTCGATAGGAACCGTGGACGCAATATGGCACCTCGGCGATGTCGTGGGGTACGGGCCGCAACCCGACGCGGTCGTGGAGCGACTGCGAGAGGTCGGGGCAGTTGGCGTCAGGGGGAACCACGACGACGCGGTCTGCGGCCATCTCTCCATGGAGGACTTCAGCGACGACGCAAGGATTGCCGACCTCTGGACGCGAGCTCGAGTCGACGCCGGGACTCTGGCCTACCTGGACGGCCTGCCGGCCAGGATGAGGCCGGACGCCGGGCCTGCGCCCGAAGCGGCACCAACGGCGGCCCTCGAGGCTTCCGGGTCCGGGTCCGGGTCCCGGCTCGGCGCGGTGCCCGTCGCGGCGACGGACTTCACGCTCGTACACGGCAGCCCGCGCGAACCGGTATGGGAATACCTGACCGAGACTATGGCGGCCCGGGAGAACCTCGAGTACTTCGACACGCGCTTCTGCCTGGTGGGGCACACCCACAAGCCGCTCGTCCTCCGGGAGCGGAGCGGCCATATCCAGCAGCTCATCCCCGAGCCGGACTCGCGGCTGGAGCTGGGCGATGAGCGTGCGTTCCTGAATCCGGGGAGCGTCGGCCAGCCCCGCGACGGCGACCCGAGGGCCAGCTACCTCGTCCTGGACACCGCGGCCGGCCGTGCCACCTGGCGGCGAGTGGCCTACGACGTGGCAGCGACCCAGGCCGAGATAGTGGCCGCGGGCCTGCCACCGTATCTGGCCCGGCGGCTGAGTTCGGGGCGTTAGCACTGGCTGGGTAGGGACATCCATCGGGCTTCGGCCGGAGGGACGTCGTGCTAGCCTACCGTGGGCTTAGCTGCGCGACTTGCCGCTCGTCCGGCATGAGCGTCACCGGGGTAGGGCGGCCGGCTCAACCTTTCAACCAGTATTGCCGTCGCTAAAGAGGAACCTGCACTCGATGACCGCTCCGCGTTCGCCGCTCCACGGTCGAAAGCTGGGCGACCGGCGCGTAGTGGTAGATCGACCCCATGCCGCCTACTTCCGCTACGCCGGCGACGGCACGATGGTCGCAAAGGCGGCCGCGAGCGGGCCGACCAGCGTAGTCGGAAAGCGCGTCGCCCGGGTCCGCTCCTTCATCTTCGGCAAGCCGCTGACCAACGCCCAGGAGATCGGCGAGCGGCTTTCCAAGAAGCTCGCCCTGCCAATCTTCAGTTCGGACGCCATTTCGTCCTCTGCCTACGCCACTGACGAAATCCTGCGGGTGCTCGTCCTGGCCGGCATCGCCTGGATGACGTGGTCCATCTGGGTTGCGGCCGCGATTGCACTGATGCTGACGATCGTGGCATTCAGCTACCGGCAGGTCTGCCGCGGCTATCCATCCGGCGGCGGCGCTTACGTAGTCGCTCGCGAGAACCTCGGCCCCAACTTCGGGCTTGTCGCCGCGGCGGCGCTGATGGTCGACTACGTCATGACCGTCGCCGTCTCGAGCGCGTCGGCCCTGGCCAACCTGGCGACCGCCTTCGAAGGGATCGCGCCCTACAAGGTTGAGCTCGGTGCGCTGATCATCGTCCTCGTTACGGCGGCCAACCTCCGCGGGATCCGAGAGTCGGGCAACATCTTTGCCATCCCCACCTACATGTTCGTCGGCATGGCCCTGCTGGCCATCGTAGTGGGCCTCGTGAACACTGCCACCGGCGCGGCCCACCACCTCGCCGCGCCGCCGTTCGCGGAACAGCCCGGCGTCCAGGCATTCACGATATTGCTGCTCCTCAAGGCTTTCGCCGGCGGGTCAGTGGCGTTGACCGGCGTGGAGGCGATAGCCAACGGCGTGCCCGCGTTCAAGCCACCGGAAGCCAAGAACGCCGCCAACACCTTGATCATCATGGCCGTCCTGCTGGGCACGATCTTCATCGGACTGACGTTCGTCGGGCTCCAGTACGGCGTCCAGGCCACGACCGCCCAGGGCCCGACGGTCCTCGGCCAGGTCGGCAGCGCCGTCTTCGGCGGTGGCTTCCTCTTCATCATGCTGCAGATCAGCGCCGCGTTGATCCTCTTCCTGGCCTGCAACACCAGCTTCAATGCCTTCCCGCGCCTGGCCGCCATCCTCGCCCAGGACGATTGCATGCCGCGCCAGTTCGCCTTCCGCGGCGATCGGCTCGCCTTCTCGTGGGGAATCGTCGTCCTGGCTGCCGTGGCAATCGCGATGCTGTACGCCTTCAACGCGTCGGTCGATGCCTTGATCCCGCTTTACTCCGTCGGCGTGTTCATCTGCTTCACGCTTTCGCAGGCAGGCATGGTCATCCACTGGCGCAAGGAACGCAGTTCGGGCTGGGCGTGGCGCAGCCTCGTCAACGGGTTCGGCGCCATCCTCACCGGCGTCGTTTTCCTCGTCGTGGCCTACGAGAAGTTCGGCAACGGCGCCTGGATGGTCCTGATCTTCATCCCCACGCTGATCGCGATGATGGTCTTCGTCCGCCACCAGTACGCCTCGTCGGCACGGCAGCTGGAGATGCGGCCCGGTTCGGCCGTCCCCCAGCCGCACCGCCACAACCGCGTCGTCATACCGATCCCGGGAGTCAACCGGGCGACCGTCCAGGCGCTGAACGTCGCCCGTTCGATTACCACGGACATCCGGGCCGTCTACGTTTCGGACGACGCCGAGAAGACCGACGCCGTACGCGAGCGCTGGGCCAACGCGGTACCGGACGTGCCGCTCGTCGTCGTCGAGTCGCCGTACCGGGCTCTGATCGCGCCGTTCGTCGCGTACCTGGACGTCCTTGATCGGACCTGGCCGAACGACAGCGAGAAGCCGATCACCTTCGTCCTGATTCCCGAGTACGTGGCCCGCAGCTGGTGGGAGCGGATCCTGTACAACCAGGCGGCCAAGCAACTCCGGGCCACCCTCCTGGGCCGGGCCCACACGGTGGTGATCAACATCCCGTACCGGCGCGACGAGTCCCGCGCCGCCGCCTCGGCCGCGGAAGTCGAGCCCGCGGGCACGCTGGTTGCCGCGGATAACGGCCGGGGCCATTAGCCCCGGCTGCGACGGCCCCGGCGCAGAGCCATGACCACCGACAGTGTGCGCTGCCCGGACTGTGGGGCGGTCGTTCCCGACGTGCCGGAACTTCGCACAGGTCACACCTACATCGGCGGGGTTGCCGGCTGCTGGGCGGCCTACACGGAACTCATGGGCCGCCAGTTCTCCGATCCGCGACTCGCCGGCGTCCACATGCTGGCGGTCGATGTCTACATGGCCCAGCACCCCGGGACGCCGGGCCGCCAGGCAGCCCAGTCTGCCTGGGTCCATCTCGTGGGCCTGTGCCTCGTCCTCGAACACGGCTTTGACGTCGTAATGTCGGCCCGGGCGAAGGCCCGGGTGGCCGCGCCCGATGCCACGTTCGAGTGGCTGGCGCCGCCGGCCTCGCTCGGCCCGGTGACAGTGCTGGACGTCCTTGCCGCACCCGACGCCGGCGGCGCAGCGGCCGTGCGATGCTGGGCCGAGTCGGTGTGGGCGGCCTGGTCGCCATACCACGCGGCGATCCGCGGCCGCGCCGCCGAGCTGCTGGCGGCGGCCTCCTGACTCGGACCCGGACACGAGGCGAGCCTCGTGCCGGGCCGCTCGCGTGGGTCGATCGGGGCCGAACGGCCGGGAGCCGGAGCGCCGCGGACCGGGTCAGGACCCATACCTTCCGTCCGTACCTTTCCCGGCCCCGGTGGTATCGTTCCCGCTCGACGAGGTCGCAGTAGCCGCGACCCGTGTTGAGAACGGAGGACCGGTGCCCGAGGCGTATACGCCCGTTTTCCGGCGCGCCGTAATTGCCCTGAGCGGTGGCCCCATCGACAACGCCATCGTTCGTCTTGCCCTCGAAGTAACCCGTCACTCTCACGCCGAACTGATCGCCGTACACGTGGTCGAGCTGGACTGGACACAGCCCCTCGATGCGGACGTGGCCGAACGGTCCGAAGACGCGCAGCGCGTTCTCGACGCGGCCGAAGGCGTGGCCGAGTTGATGCACGGCAAGCTGGAGGCGGTGCTGGTGCAGGCGCGAGACGTCGGCGCCGCCATCGTCGACGAGGCGGCCGCGCGAGACGCGGATCTCCTGATCATGGGTTTGCCCTATCGAACCCGCTTCGGCGGCGAATTCGCCATCGGGCGGGCCATCCCCTACGCATTGAAGAACGCACCCTGCGCCGTGTGGGTGGTGCGTGAGCCGATGGGCGAGGAGTCGCTATGAGGATAGTGATCGTGGGTTGCGGCCGCGTCGGGTCGACGCTGGCCGAGAACCTCGACGCAGCGGGCCACGAAGTCATCATCCTGGACGTGAAGACGGCGGCATTCGACCGCCTCCCGGAGACGTTCAAGGGAGCCGCGGTCCGCGGCGACGGAACGGACGAAGAGGTCCTGAAGGCGGCCGGCGCCCAGGGCGCCGACATCTTCCTCTCGCTGACCGAGGGCGACAACCGCAACATCATGGCCGCCCAGGTTGCGACCGAGTCGCTGGCCATCCCGCAGGTCATTGCCAAAATCAACGACCCGGTCCGAGCCGCGGCCTACGCAGAGCTCGGCGTGGTCACGCTCTGCCGGACAAACATCATGGTCGACTCGGTGGCCAAACATCTGAACCTGCCGATGCAGATCGGCCCCGGCATCGACATCCCGGAGACGCCCGGCCACGAGCATCCGCACCCAACGGCGGAAACCATCGAGACGCCGGTTCGCCCGGCCAGCGAATTCCCGACGAGGGGCGCGGTCGCGGCCGCGAGCCGCCGATCTGTAGTCACGAATGAAGCCGAGGCGGCCAGGGCCCAGAAGCTCGGCTTCCGGCGCTGGCGCGGGTAGGAGGACGACGTGTTCGTCATCGTTGTCGGTGGGGGCAAAGTCGGTTACTTCCTTGCCCGTGAGCTCATCGGGTCGGGCCACGAAGTCGCCCTGATGGAGCGGGATCGGGCCCGGGCAACCCAGATCACCGAGGAGATCGGTTCGATCGTCATCGCCCACGACGGGTGCGAGGGCAAATACCTCGGCCAGGCCGGCGCGAACCGGGCTGACATCGTGGCTGCGGTCACCGGCGACGACGAGGACAATCTCGTCATCTGCCAGATGGCCAAGCACCACTTCGACGTGCCGCGGACGATCGCCCGGGTCAACAACCCGAAGAACGAGAGCCTGTTCAAGCACCTCGGCGTCGACGAAATCGTCTCGCCCACGCGCATGATCCTCGGCTCCATCGAGGCTGACATACCGGTCCACGAACTGCTCCACCTGGCCGTCCTTGGCGGCGGCGAGCTCGAACTCGTCGAGGCTCAGCTGCAGGAAGGATCGCCGGTCGTCGGCCGTACCGCCGGCAGCCTCGAGCTCCCGGACGGCTGCTCGATCTTCGCCGTCATCCGCGACGAGAGGGCCATCTCGGTCCGCGCGGACACGGAACTGCGGCAAGGCGACAAGGTCATCGGCATAGGCCGGACGGAATGCGAGGCGGAGCTCCACCGCATCCTCCTGGGCGAGATCGAAAACTCGCACTGAGCAGGCGGCACTAGGCCGCTCCGTGGCGCCGCTTGGTCTATTCGGCAACCACGTCCCCGAGGTCCAGTGGATCAGGCGGCAGGCCGAGCCCGAATGCGACAAGCAGGGCCACGTACGCTCCAACCTCGATCCAACCCAGGATCGCGAGGAAGTAGAGGTCCGCGGCCGTGCTCATCGGCAGTAGCCCCGCCATGGCTGCCAGCCAGAGTGCCCCGAAGTAGACGTTGACAAGGAACAGGACCGCCGAGCCATTGCCTCAAGGCAGCATGACCGTTTCGCGGATGCGGCGTGCTTCCTCTCGGAAGACCGACATTTCTGGCCGGAAGCTCGGATCCGGAGCCCGGAATCGAAGAGCCCCCTGGTCGGTCGAGTTGGACGCTCGATCGAGCCGGAGGGCTCTCGTGATTCGGCTGTGCCGGGCGGGGCTGACGCCGCCGGGCGGCCGGCGTTCGGTCGGCTAGTTGGTCGTCTTGGCCAGTTCAGTCGTGGCCGCGGCCGGGAGGCCGAGGAAGACGGCGGAACTTGTCCAGCTACCGTTGAAGGACGCGTTGAGCTTGATGTTGAGCCAGGCCAGGGCCTCGAGCTCACGCGCGCCGGCCAGTGGTCCGGCGTCGACTGCGCGGAAGCCCATCGAAGTGATCAGTTCCTGCATGACGTTGCGGGCGTGGGCGTCGTCGGTGGCATAGAGCGCGTCGAGCGTCGTGCCGTACATGTTCGGGTTGGCCTGCAGGCTCGCGAGCACGGTGTTGAATGCCTTGGCGACGGCCGCGTCGGGAAGCAGCTTCGCCAGTCTCTCGGCGCCGGAGGGGCCGCCTTCGGTGGCCAGGCCCGAGAAGTCGGCCTTGAGCGGATTGGTGGCGTCGATTACGACCTTGCCGGCCGTAACGCTCGCGATCGACCTGGCGACGGACTCAACTTCGCCGAACGGGATGGCCAGGACGACGACGTCGGCGGCCCCGGCCGCTTCCTTCGCGCTTGTTGCGGCCGACGCCCCGACCTTGGAGGCGATCTGCCTGGTCTTGTCCGCGTCGCGGGCGGCGAGGGTCACGCTGTGGCCGGCCTTGATGAAGCTTCCGGCCAGTGCGAGGCCGACGTTTCCGGTTCCGATGATCGCGATTCGCATGTGAGGCACCTTTCTTGTTGTCCCAGTTACGTCGTCAGGGATTGACGAGTTGTGTATGAGCAAAGCACTATTGCTTCTGGCGCTACTTTGACACAGACTTTGTGGGAGGTCAAGTACCTTGGCCGATACAAAACAGGGGGCGAGCGCGGTTCGCCGGCCGCCGGTTGGAGCCGAGATCAGGCGCTGGCGTCGGACGCGGAATCTGACGCTCGCCCAGATAGGCGAACGGGCCGGCCTGAACATCGGCTACCTCTCCCAGATCGAGAATGCGAAGGCCGCCCCGTCGCTCGACGCATTGCTCGCCATCGCGGCCGCGCTGGACGTCCCGGCAGCCTGGCTGCTGATCGACTCCTCGACGCCGCCCCGGGTCGTCCGCCACGACGAAAGGCCGACCACAGCCGGGATCGGCGGGGGTTCGATCATGGAAGTGGACGGCGGCACGTCCCGCGACCTGTCACTCCTGGAGGCGGTCGTGGGCCCCGGCCAGCGGACCGGCCTTCACACCCACAGCGGCGACGAGCACCACGTGATCCTGTCCGGCCGCTTCCGGATGACGCAGGGCGACCACGTCTACGAGCTCGGCCCCGGCGACTACCTGGCCTGGGACCCGAGTGTGCCCCACGATGTCGAGAACATCGGCATTGAACCCGGCCGCATCCTCATGGCCTACCCGCGGCACGCCCGCCGGGCAGAACGGGCCGAGACGAGGGACGGGGCCGCGTCCGAGGGCACGGGCGGCCACTGACCGCCGGCCGTCGTCGACCACGCCGCCGCCAGAGTCCTGCCGTTTACCACCCACGGCGGTACTAGGTGCAGCCGGCGCCGATTCGACTGCGGCCTGACGACCCGGGCGGGCGAACCTGTGCATCGGCAGGAGCAATTGCGGCGGATTCGGGCCGAACAGCCCGAGATCTGGCCGTTCGCCGGGCCTTCAGCCAGCGTCCAGTGGACTTTTCTGTACTTAGTACCGCCCCCAACCGTAGACGGCGGAATCTCTCTCGACCGGACCTGTGTGGAATCCAGGGCCGGGGCCGGCAGCCGCGGACGCCGCTCAGTGGGCGCCGATTATCGACGCCTCGCCTGTGATCGCATCCACGGCAACGACCACTCCCTCATCCACGTTCGGCAGCGCCGTGTCGATCGCGACGAGCCAGTAGAGCTTCATTATTCCGCCGGGGGTGACCGAGGTCAGGGCCAGATAGGTGGTCCCCACTTTCGCCGGGGAGATTCCATTCATCGCGGTTGCCTTCTCGATCGCCGCCCGCCGACCGATGGCGGGGCTGGGGACCGGCCCGTAGGCAATCCGGCGATCCATGAACGAGAAGACGTTGCCGGTCTCCCCATCCACCTGGACTTCGCGCGAGTCCGGGACGAGGACGCCGTCGACATGCCGCTGGTCCTGCCTATCGCGTAGCCACGGTCCGCTGCGTTCTCCCAGCAATGCCATCACCACGTCTGCAACTTAACGCGGTCTCGTCACGCAACACTCTTGACAACGCCATTGTCAAGGTTCTATGGTGCCGCAGCGACATTCGGTCGGCCGGAAGGGCTCGCGTTGGGCTCCCAGACCAGTCAGAACCCGGCTGATTGGAGAAAAACCATGACACTCATCAGACGCAGCGGCTTTGGAGACCTCCTCTCGCTTCGCCAGGCGATGGACCGGCTCTTCGAGGAGAGCTTCGTCAATCCGCAGACGTGGCATTTCGGCGAGGGACAGGTCGTCCCGATGGACGTCTACGCGACCAACGACGAAATCGTCGTGGAGGCGATCCTGCCGGGCGTGAAGCCCGAGGAAGTCGAGATCACGATGGAGGGCAACACCCTCACCATCGCCGGCGACACGAGCGCGGCGACGCCAGAGCGCGAGGGACTCCTTCTCCAGGAGATTCGGCGCGGACGGTTCGCGCGGACGCTCGCCATGCCGGCCGGACTCGAGCCGGACAAGGCCACCGCCACGTTCGAGGACGGCGTCCTGACCCTTCGTATCCCGAAGGCCGAGCAGGTCAAGCCGCGCCAAATCAGGATTTCGACCGGCGACCTGTCAGCCGGCAACGGCCGACATGAGCAGCCGGTCGCGGTCGAGGCGAAGTAGCGAACCGGTGTCCGAGCGAAAGTTCCAGCAGGATCCGGAACGCCCGTGCTTCGTCATAAGCGTGGCGGCCAGCCTGGTGCAGGCTCACCCGCGCACGCTTCGGATATACGAGGACGAAGGTCTACTGGCGCCCGCACGGACGCCGACGAACATCCGCCTCTACTCGGAAAACGACATCAGGCGAATCCTCTGGATCAGGCGGCTCACCCAGGAACGGGGAGTTAACCTGGCCGGGGTGAAGCTTCTATTCGAACTCGAAGAGCGAGTCGGGACGAGACTCCTTGAAGCGCTCTTCGACGAAGCCCAGGCAAGACAGGCGGGCGCGGCTGCGGCCGCTCGCGATCAGCAATCGAGTGAATCCACCGACACAGCAACCACCCGCGCGGCCGAAGCCTCTCCCAGTGGGAACGGCTACGGAAGCGCAACGGAGGACGGCCGGGCTGCCGGCCAAACGGAGCGTCCGGCGATGCCGTCCGCCCGACCCATCACACGTATAGTGGCTACTCGCGTGGCCACGACTCGATCAGGAGAATCCAATGACTGACCGGCCGGCCGATAAGGACGAGACGTCAGCGTCCGCTGACGGGCAGCAAGTGAACGCCGGGGAAACCGACTCGGCCGAGGAGGTTTCGGCCTCCGATAGCGAGCAGCTCGTCCACGTGCCGGGCGTCCGGGAGCTGCCTCTCGTCGCCCTGCGCGAGACGGTCATCTTCCCCGAGATGATCGTTCCGCTCCAGGTTGGGCGCGAGCGCAGCGTCGCCGCCCTCAATGCCGCCGTTGCTGCGAGCGGTCCCATCGCGCTGGTGACCCAGCGACAGGCCGAGCGTGAGGAGATCGATGATCCCTCTCAGCTCTACCTGGTGGGCACGCTGGCCAAGATCGCCCAGGTCGTCCAGCTCCAGGACGGCACCGTGCGGGCCATCGTCCAGGGCCAGAGCCGCCTGCGCGTGGTCGGGTTCGTCCAGACCAGCCCCTACATCATCGTCAAGGCCGAGGAGATCCCGGACGTAACGCCGGACAGCATCGAGGTCCAGGCCCTGATGCGGACCGTCCAGGCCCAGATCGAGCAATACGTCGCCAACGGCGCGCCCGTGCCGCCGGAAGCCGCGGTCGCGGCTCGAAACATCAGCGAACCGGGCCTCCTGGCGGACATGGTCGCCTACAGCCCGGACCTCTCCACGGAACAGCGCATGGAGCTCCTCGAGACGACGGACGTGCTCGAGCGGCTCAAGATCGTGTCCAACTTCCTTGGTCGCCAGATCGAGATCCTCGAGTTGAAGGGCAAAATCCAGTCCGAGGTCAAGTCCGAG
>PMJT01000070.1 GCA_003158495.1 Chloroflexota bacterium
CGGCATGGCCCGCCACGGCGGCGGTGCCTTCTCGGGCAAGGACCCGACGAAGGTCGATCGATCGGCCAGCTATGCGGCCCGGTGGGTCGCCAAGAACGTCGTCGCCGCCGGTCTGGCCGACCGCTTCGAAATCGAGATCGCCTACACGATCGGCGTTGCACGCCCGGTCTCTGTCTCAATCGAGACCTACGGGACCGAGAAAGTATCCGACCAGAAGATCCTGGCCGCCATAGACAAGCTCTTCGACCTGCGCCCGACTCGGATCATCGAAGCTCTTGACCTGCGCCGGCCGATCTACCAGCCGACCGCGGCCTACGGCCATTTCGGCCGGACCGATCACGACTTCCCGTGGGAGCGGACGGACATGGCCGCCGCTCTCGCCGCCGAGTGCGGGATCGCCGTTCCGGAACCGGCTCGGCGCTGACCCGGCGTGTACGCCGTAGTCCTGGCCGGCGGAAGCGGAACCCGACTCTGGCCGCTGAGCCGGCCGGACCTGCCGAAGCCGTTTCTCCGGCTTCTCGGCGATGAGACGCTGATCCAGCGAACCGTCGCCAGGCTTGCGCCGCTGGTCATGCCGCAGGACGTGTACGTGATTGCCGAAGAGCGCCACCTGCCGCTCGTGGCCGAACAGGTGCCGCAGATTCCCGCCGGGAACCTGATCGGCGAGCCGACCGGGCGGAACACGGCCGCGGCCGTGGCCCTCGCCGCCGAGGCGATCCACCGGCCGGGCGATGAAATCATGCTGATCCTCCCCGCCGACGCCCACATCCAGGACGAGGCGGCCTTTCGCGAGGCCCTGGCGGTCGCCGCGGAGGTCGCCACCACCGGCCCGCTCGTGACGCTGGGCGTCTCTCCGGACCGGCCGGAGACGGGCTACGGCTACGTCCTGGCACGGCTGCCGGCGACGAGCGTGGCCGGGCACGCGACCTTCGCAGTTGAACGTTTCATCGAGAAGCCGAGCGTGGACCGGGCGGCGGAGTTGATCCTTACGGGCCTCGCAAGCTGGAACGCCGGCATCTTCGTCTGGAAGCGGTCGTCGATTCGAGACGAACTGTCCCGCTACGCTGCCGACATCGTGGACCCGGTCCGCGAAGCTTGCGCGGCATCGCGCCCGCCGGACCTGGCGGGCGTCTACGCTACTGTCCGCGCAACATCGATCGACTACGCGGTGATGGAGCCGGCCTCTGTAGCGGGTGACGTGGCCGTCGTGCCGATGAACGTCGGCTGGAGTGACCTCGGCAGCTGGGCCGCATTGCGGGACGCGTGGCAGGCCCGGGAGGCCGTCTCAACGGGCGGCTCGGTCGGGCTCGGCAATCGCGTCGACGCCGGTTCCACCGATAGCCTCGTGGTGGCGGGAGACCGGCTCGTCGTCACGATCGGCTTGAACGGTGTGATCGTCGTGGATACCCCGGAAGCCGTGCTCGTGGTTTCGGCCGAGCACGCACAGGACGTCCGAGAAATCGCCCAGAGACTCTCGACAGGCCGCCCAGCCGCGGCGCAGGAGGAAGGAAAGCCGTGAGCGAGACGAAGTCGGGATCGAGCGGAGTCGCTGCTGCCACGAAGGTCGTGTTTCCGCCGGCCGGCAGTATCCCGGCCACCCGGATTGTCTTCGGCACGGACGGCTGGCGGGCGAAGATCGCCGACGAGTACAACTTCGTCAACGTCCGGCGCTGCGCCCAGGCAGTCGCGGAATACGTGGTGGAGCGCGGCGAGCAGGCCAAGGGCATCGTCATCGACTACGACCGCCGCTTTGCCAGCGAACAATTCGCGACCGCCGCCGCAGAAGTGGTCCTGGCCCACGGCATCCCGATCGCGTTGGCCTCGCAGGCCCTGCCGACGCAGATGTCCTCGTTCGAAGTCGTGCAGCGCAAGGCCGCGGCCGGCATCGTGATCACCGCCAGCCACAACCCCTGGACGGACAACGGCTTCAAGATCAAGTCGCCGACCGGCGCGGCCGCCGGCCCCGAGATGCTGACGGACATCGAGGCGCGGATCGCTGCCGGCGCCGGCCGGGCGATCGAGACCCGTCCCTTCGCGGACGCCGAGGCCGCCGGCATGGTCGAGCGGTACGACTCGTTCGACGCCTACGTCAGGTTCATCCGCACCAACCTGGATATCGACCGCCTCAAGGCCGCCGACATCGACCTATTCGTCGACCCGCTGTACGGCTCCGGCTCCACGTGGATCCCGAGGATCCTGGCCGGCGGCAAGATCCGGGTCAAGGAAATCCACTCGGAGCGCAACCCGTACTTTGGCGGCGTGAACCCCGAGCCGATACCGCCGAACGTTGACGAAGCCCTGCGCACGATAGCGAGCGGCCACTACGACCTCGGCCTGCTCCTCGACGGCGACGCGGACCGAGCCGGCGCAGCCGACGAGCGCGGCAGCTTCATCACCACGCTCCAGATCTACGCCTTGCTGATGTACTACCTCGTCGAGCATCGGGGCCTGCGGGCGCCGGTCGTCAAGACGGTCAACGAGACGTCGATGGCCGAACGGTTGGGTGAGCGATACGGCGTGGCCGTCTACGAAGTCCCGGTCGGCTTCAAGTACGTCGGGCCCAAGATGATCGAGACGGACGCCATGATGGGCGGCGAAGAGTCCGGCGGCTTTGGGTTCGGCATGCACCTGCCCGAGCGGGACGGCATCTTCGCCGACCTGATGCTGCTCGACCTCTTCCTGTGCGAGAAGGAGGCTGGGCGGTGGCCGGCGTCGCGGGCGATCGCCCATCTGCACGAGATAGCGGGCCCGTCCAGCTATCGCCGGGTGGACCTCCATTTCGACCGGGCGATCTATCCGGCCCTCAAGGACCGGCTGCTCGTTGAGCTGCCGCAGCGCGCCCCAAAGGGCCTCGCGGGCGGGCCCGTGGTCAGGACACAGAACCTCGACACGAACGACGGCTTCAAGTTCTTCGCCGCCGACGGCTCGTGGCTGCTGATCCGCTTTAGCGGCACGGAACCCCTCGTGCGGGTGTACACGGAGGCGGCCTCGACCGCGGCTGTGGACGCGAACCTGGTCGCAGGCGAAGCCATCGTCCGCGGTTCGTAGGGACCTTCCGGCGGCCCGATCCAGCGCGGCGGACCGCTCGCCGACTCCTCCCGGGAAGGCTCATGAGTCGGCTTGGCCGGAGTGGCGCAACTGCAAGGCCTCTCTTGGCTCGCAGCTGTACAGTGGGAGCCTAGCTGCCCGATGTCGCGACCCCGCGGCAGGGCAGTGACCTCTTCGGGGCATTGCAGGGCGACGGAGGGTTTTCGAAGATGCACAGCTCACTCATCGGGAAGGTCGAGAAGGCGAACCGCTACGCCCGCGAGCTTGATCGGATCTCATTCGAACAGCTCGCGGTCACGTTTAAGGGCGACAACGACACCCATACGGTCCGACTCGACGGCGAAGCCTGGCACTGCACTTGCCACTTCTTCGAGAGCTGGGGTTCCTGCGTTCACGTCCTTGCCCTGCAAAAGATCCTGGGCGTGATGCTACCCGACGCCACTCAGGTGTCCATCTTCACCGCACAGCCGGTCGTCACTGCCTGACACACTCCGGCGTCATCCCAATAGCCTTCCCGAGCGAGCGCCGGCACCTTGCTTCCGCGCGGCTTCGAGAATGGGGGAACGAACATGAACGTTCTGACCACGCCTCGTAGCGCCCGCCGCGTTCGGCTTTCACGGCTCCTCTCGCTCGCAGCCGCCTCACTCCTGGTCGCCGCGTGCTCTTCAGCGAATCCCACGCCGATCTACATTCACACCACGCCGACGCCGGGTCCGTCCGCGACCGCGACGCCCGAGCCGACTCCGGTCCCGACGGACACTCCGGCCCCGACGGACACTCCGACCCCGACGCCGACCCCGGTCGCGACCCCGACGCCGGTCGTCTCGCCGACGCCCGCTCCCTCTCCTACGCCCGCTCCGACCGGGCCCGGGACGGGCTGCTCAGGTACGTCCGATCCCGCCCCCCGCGGCGCCCAGAACCTGGCTTTCTGGCTCGACGCCGCTCACAAGCTGATGTTCACGGTCTACTGTGGCGTCGTGCCGAAGCCCTGGTTCTTCACCGGGGCCACGTACACCCAGCCGAGCGGTGGACACCTGCAGGCGACATACGGGACCACCACCGGCGGCAAGATCACGGTCGATGAAGGCACCTTCGCGGCCGCGGCGCATGGCGCGTCCCTCGGGTCGGCCAGCTTCGGCGACCAGAGCGGCACGCTCTACGCCGGGTCGAGTTCGGGGTTCGTGCTCATCGTGGCCGGAGCCCACCCTTACCAGGCAGTCGGAACCGGGCTCACTCAGTCCGCCTTCACGAACATCACGGCGGCGCAACTCAAGGTGCCCAAGGCCTGAGCCCAGCGCCCAGCCGGACAGGATCGTTCCGGGTGCCCCCGATTGGTAGGACGCGCCCGCAGGGCATTTTCGGTCGGTGTCGGACCTTGGGCCCGCGAACCCTGTAGATCGGGCCGAGCCCGGGCTCGCCAAGGGCTACTTCGCGGGAGCGGCGTCCTCGGTTGGGATCGTTGGCGCGGGTCTTGAGCGGCCTCGTCGAGGCGGCTTGGGCCGCGCGGTCGCGAGCGCCGGCTCCACCTCTTCGTCTTGGCCGGCCTGCGGCAAGCGTGGCACGCGGACGGGCCGTCCTTCGCGCTCCTCGACTACCTTGGCCGCGCGCAGCGCCACGGAGCCCGTATCCCGGCTGCGGCCCAAGTAGTAGAAGAAGAACGACGCGATGACGGCGGCGACCGGGATACCGAAGATGGCGCCGGGGATGCCGGCGATCTTCGAGCCGATCATGACCGAACCCAGGACCGCCACCGGGTGGAGGCCGACTGCTTCGGACATCAGCCGCGGCTGGATGATGTTCATCAGCACGAACCAGCCGATGACCATGATGATCAGCACTGGCAGCGCCACGTCCGGCTTGAAGAACAGAGCGACAAGGACCGGCGGGGTCCACGAGAGGAACGGTCCGAAGAACGGGATCGCCTGCAGCACGCCTGAGGCGGTCGCCGTCACGGGCAGATACGGAAGCCCGAGCAGGGCGCTGGCGACCATCGAGATTGACCCATACATGAGCCCCATCGACGCCTGACCGCGCAGGAAGCCGCCAAAAGATCGAGCGACGCTGTGTTCGAGAAGTCGGGCCTCGTCAGTGTATGCCGGCGGCACGAGCCGGAAAAGGAAGCTGACGATGTGGTCCCTGTCGACCGCCATGTATAGCGACAGGAAGAAGATGAAGAGCAGGTTGCCGAAGATGCCAAGGCTGGCCACGGCGAGGTCGCCGATCGGCCTGGCCAGGTCCGAGGCGGCGTTCTTGAGGTTGTCCAGAGCCTGGTTTACCTGGTCATAGAGGACGATCTGGTTGCCGCCGATCGAGTTCAACCAGTTCTGTTCCGGCTGTAGCTTCTGACGCAGGGCGTCGCCGGTCGGCAAATGGGTGACCAGGTTCGTGATCGACGAGTACAGCTGCTGGGCGACCAGCAGGATCGCGCTCATGAGGATCAGGATGAGCAGCGAATAGACGACGATGACGGCGAGCGACCGCGGCAGGCGCGGGAAAAGGTGGACGAGGCCGTTGGCGACGGGGCTCAGGATGAAGGCGAGCAGCCAGGCCAGGAAGAAGATCATGATCACGTCGCCGAAGAACGTGAGCCACTTGCCGACGTAGTCCACGACCACAAAGGCAAATGTCAGCGTCGCGAGGATCAGCAGCGCCGTCAGCCAGCGATGCTCGCGTGGCGTCAGGCTCCGAAACGTGCCGGGTAGCTCGCTCATGAGCGCATGTTACGACTCGCGCCACCGCGGCCGCGATGCGATTACCTCAAACCCATCTTCTCCCGGACTTCGGCCATGGTCGCCTGGGCGATCGGGCGGATGCGCTCCGCGCCTTCGTCGAGAATCGTTCGAAGGCGCGCCGGATCGGCCGTCAGTTCGCGATAGATTTCGCGGGCCGGGGCGTAGTGGGCGATGATCCGCTCNNTCCACGCAGCCGGTTCGAGCGGTTCGCTCGCCCTCCCAGATCTGCTCGTAGTCGTCGCCGAAGTGGCGGTGGAGCTGGCAGACGTTGCAGACCTGGGGCCGACCCGGGTCCGAGCGCATGATCCGCTGCGTATCGGTCACCATGGACATGATCTGTTTTCGGATCGCGTCAGGTTCGGCCAGGACGTCGATGGTGTTGCCGACGGACTTGCTCATCTTTTTGACGCCGTCCGTTCCGAGAACCGTAGGCGCTTCGGTGTAGACGGCCTTCGGCTCGGGGAAGGTCTCGCCGTATCGGGCGTTGAAGGCGCGGACTATCTCGCGGCTGAGCTCCAGGTGAGGGGCCTGGTCCTTGCCGATCGGAACAAATGCGGCCTTGTACAGGACGATGTCGGCGGCCTGTAGGACGGGGTAGTTCAGCAGGCCGGTGTTCACGTCTTCGGGCTGGTTCTGGCGCTTCTCCTTGTATGTCGGCGTCCGCTGCAGCCAGCCGACCGGCGTCACCGTGTCGAAGAGCCAGCACAACTCGGTGTGCTCGGGCCGGTCCGACTGGACGAAAAGTGTGCAACGCTTCGGGTCCAGGCCAAGGGCGATCAGCGCCGCGGCCATCTCCAGCGTCTGGCGGCGGAGGAGGTCCGCATCGTGGACGTGGGTAAGGGCGTGGTAGTCCACGATGCAGTAGATGGACTCACGGCCCTCGGCAAAGGCCTGGTTCTGGAGGGCCACGTAGTTGCGGATCGCGCCCAGGTCGTTGCCCAGGTGGGGCCGGCCGGTGGGCTGGATGCCGCTGAAGATGCGCGGCTTGGCGGGCAAACTCGAGGGTCGGGCGGGCTTGGTGGCGGCAGTCTCACTCATGGAGGCGAGTGTAGCGGACGAAGTGGTCCGGGCTACGGCGAGCACGCTTCCCAGGTACGCCGATTCGTCGTTGCGGGCGCCCCCTGGAGCGTGCGATGCTGGAGCCGTCGGCCGCGTGAGAGTCGGCCGCGCTGCGAGGGTGGGACTAATGAAACGGCTGCTCGCCGCCCTGGCGACCGCGGTGCTCGCGGTCGGTTGCTCCGCGAACTCTTCGGGCCCCATGCCGGCCGAAACCGTGCCCCCGCCACCGACTGCCCCGGCCGGATGGGCTTCGATAGCCGGGATCGGTGGGACTGGTGGTCAGGGCGGAGCTGGGATCGCGCTTCCGCTGGATGGGCACGCGACTGCCATAGACGCGGCGTGCAGCGGTAACGGGACTCTCGTCGTCCAGTTCGGCGATGCGACCTACGCGCCGACACCTGCGGTGGCGTTCCACTGCGGCGGGCACGGAGAGGTAGCCGTAAGTCGATATGAACTTGCCAGCCCGATTCAGGGCACAGTGACGGTGATTGCGTCCGTGATCCAAGGGGCCGGCGATCTATACAACTCGTCGTTCTGGGTTTCGATCGAGCAGCCTAGGAGTTGACGCCGAACCGGCGGCGACCGGCCCAGGCTTGCCTCGGTTACCATTCGCGGACGACGTTCTACGTGTCCGTCACCTTCGGCTGCGATGCCATCTCGGCCTCGCTGGCCCCAGTCCGGCCCGCCTATGACCCCCGAGAAACGACCACTCCGCGTCGCGATCCTCGGTGCTGGCACTGTGGGCGCGGAGGTTGCCCGCGGCTTCCTTCGCAATCCAAACCGGCAGATCGGCCCGGCCGGCGNNCATGGTCCCGGACGCGTTCGTGGCGGCCCGCCGCGACGACGTGGATGTCGTCGTGGAGCTGCTCGGCGGCGATGAGCCGGCCCGGTCGCTGATCGCAGCTGCGCTCGAGGCCGGGAAGCCGGTGGTGACTGCCAACAAGCACGTGCTCGCCCATCACGGCCTGGAGCTTGAGGCGATCGCCCGCAAGTCCGGTGCGGCTCTCCGCTACGAGGCCGCCGTTTGCGGCGGAACCCCGGTACTGGATACGATCGCCCGAGGCCTCGCGGCAAACCACTGCCGCCGCGTCCGTGGCATCGTCAACGGAAGCACCAACTTCATCCTGACCGAGATGATGCAGGCCCACCGCCCGTACGAGGAAGTGCTCGCGGCCGCGCAGGCGCAGGGCTACGCCGAGCGCGATCCCAGCACAGACGTGGAGGGCCACGACGCGGCCAACAAGCTGGCCGTCCTGACCCGTCTCTGTTTCGGAGCCTGGCCGGAGATCACCTCGATCGTCGCCTGTCCGCCCTCGCTCCGCGGCGACGGCAAGCCTGGCATCAGCGGCGTTTCCGCGGCGGACATCGCGGGCGCCGTCGCCCTCGGGCTGGCCATCCGGCTCATTGCGACCGCTTCGACCCCGGGCACTGCGGAGCCGGCCTTNNGGCCCGGCCACCAGCAGCGCCGTCCTCGCGGATCTGCTCGAGATCGCACGCAGCGGCCTCAGCACCTGGGCGGACCTGCCGCCCGCCGCCCCGGAGCTCGTTTTTCTCGCCGACGATCGCGCCACCGTCAGGCGGCCGTGGTACGTGTGTCTCCCGGGCGTGCTGCCCGAGGAAGTCCCGGGCCGCCTCGCTGAGGAGATCGCCGCCCCGTCGCCGAGCAGCGTGCCGCGCCACCGCAGCAGAACCTGGGTCGCCATCCAGACTCGACCAGTAACCCTCGCCGACGTCCGCGAAGCGATAGACCCGCTAATCTCCGCCGACCGCGACGTTCCCATCTACCCGATCCTGACCTCGTAATCGGAGCCGCAGAAGTGTCCGCATCGTCTGTCAACAACGCCCTACCCGCCGCGCGCCTGGGGGCCCGCCCGCGCCTCGTGGAGAGATACCGCGAGTTCCTGCCGCTCACCGCTGCGACTCCGGTCATCAGCCTGGGCGAGGGCAACACGCCTCTTGTCCGGCTCGATCACATCGGCAAGCGTATCGGCGTCGCCAACCTGTACGCGAAGTACGAGGGCATGAACCCGACCGGCTCGTTCAAAGACCGGGGCATGGTCATGGCCATCTCCAAGGCGGTCGAGGAAGGCTGCTCGGCGGTCATCTGCGCCTCCACCGGCAA
>PMJT01000235.1 GCA_003158495.1 Chloroflexota bacterium
TGGGAGTAGGCTCCGCACCGCGCACGTGGCAGGGGCACGCCTCGGTTGCCGGGGCAGGAGACAGGGCAATGACCGATTCGTGGAACCAGCCGATCCAACCCCAGGACAAGAGCACCGAGTCGCCTGCTGACGACGCATCGGTGGCTCTTTCTGGGGGCCCGCGGGAGTGACAGTGTCCGACCTCGAATGCCCCTGGTGCTCGGCCGAACTTCCGGCCGCTGTCACAACCTGTCCGAGCTGTGGAGCGGCCCTGACACCGACGCCTACCGCGCAGGCGGGAATCCCCGGCCTGACGGAAGTGCCGCCGGAATTACTCCGGTACGCCAAGGAAGCCCGGACGAGCAAGAAGCGGCCGAGCTTGCTGACGATGATCTTCTCAGGCCCCAATAGACCGACCGTCCAGGATGCGCCTCCCCTGAGCGAGACCGACGCACTCCGGCCGCCGAGCGGAGCCGTAAAGGCCGAGATGGATCGCATAGAGTACGAGAACGCGGTTTCGGCGCTGGCCTCGGGCGCCGACACGGACCCGTTCGCGGAGGTCGAGCCGGCCGAGTCGGTCGAGGCGATCGCGGCCGAACCGATGGTGGCCGAACCGCCCGCCCCCGAGTCGGCCGCCGAGCCCGAACCGCGCGCCTGAGAGTCCGCCTCGCACGGCCCGCACCGCCGCCGGTCTATCCTGCGCCGCATGACCGACCACGCCATACCCCTGACCTCGCCCGGTCCGTCGTTTCTCAAGCAGCTCGAGATCAAGCCCGGCGACCCGCGGCGCGTCGGCATGACGGCGCCGCAGACTGTAGCCGACGGCTGGTGGGTGACGCTGCTGTGGTGCGAGGAGAAGGGGAACGTCGTGACGTTCAACGACCTTGCGCCCTCCTACGGCACCCCGCCCGGCTCACCGCTGCTGCGGCTCGGCCCCGGGCTCTCCGGCACGCTCTCGGGGCTGATCATGGAAGAGGGTGGGCGTCAGCAGCTGCGTCTCCGCCTCGGCCAGCCCCCGGACGACGAGGAGGCGCCGTGGGACGCGCCGCTTGCCGTGCTCGCCGGCTTCCGTTTCGAACCCACCCGAGTGCTGGCGATGCGCGACTCGGAGCTGGCCCAGACGGTGCTGCGTGCGTTCCGCGATGCCGTGCTCAGGCTCTCGTACTGACCGGCCGGGACGCGGCGGCCGCCGGCTGCCCGGGGCCGCCTGCTCTCGCTCGCATCGGGTCGCCGGCCCGAGTACGCAGAATCCATAAGGGCGGCTAGACTCGACCCATGAAAGACATGTTCGACGACTTCATGGATGAGCTGCGCCGGCGCCAGGCCGAGCGAGAAGGCGCCGACAAGAAGACCGACGGCGGGTCTGAGGATTCCGAGACCGGCCCAACCGACGAGGGATCAGCGGAGGACGCAACGATGAGGTCCGACGGACCGGGTTCCGACGAGAGCGATCAGGACGAAGAAGAGCGTCCGACTCCGGTCTTCGGGCGCGGAGGCTTCGGCGGCGGCCCCGGGCGTCCACGCCGGTACTCCGGCGGCCCTTCGGGCGAGATGCCCGAGATTCACATCGGTCGAGGCTGGATCATCCTCGGCATCGCCTTCCTGGTCGTCATTGCGCTGCTCGGCGTCTTCGCACTGAGCATTGGCTTTGCCACGGACGCGATCTGGTTCCAGAGCGTCGGCTACGGCAGCGTCTTCTGGACTCGCATCGGCACGCAGATCCTCTTCTTCGTCGTCGGAATCGTCCTCGCCTTCATGTTCCTGTGGGTCAACCTCTGGCTGGCCGGCAGGTTCATCCCCAAGGGCCAGATGCGGCGTTTCTCGCTCGACGACATCCTCGAGCGCTTCAGCGTCGAGCGGTACATAGGCGGCGGCAACTTAGGCAGCGGCCCATTCGGCCAACAGCCCCGGCGGACCGCGCCAAGCGAAAAGGTGACCGTACCTGACGTCGGCCGGCCGCTCTTCTGGAGCCTCCTGGCAATCGCCGCGCTCGTCGCGCTCGGCATCGGCGGGACCGCGCTCGGCGGCTGGAACACCATCCAGCTGTTCATGCATCGGGCTCCGTTCGGTCAGGTCGATCCCACCTTCGGCAAGGACATCAGCTTCTTCCTCTTCGAACTGCCCTTCTATCGGCTCATCCAGTCGACCTCGAACCTGCTGCTGTTCGTCGCCCTGGCGCTGGTCGGGATCCGGTACGGGGTCGCGGTCGCGTCCGGCGCATCGATGCCCACCGGGGCTCGCGTACACCTTGGCTTGCTGGCCGCGCTGTGGCTGTGGTCGGCGGCAATCGGCTACCAGCTCGACCGTTACGAACTCGTGTACAGCGGCACCAGCGGCATCTTCCAGGGCGTCAGCTACGCCGACGCGAACGCGAAGATGGTCTCCATCACCGTGATGACCGTGCTGACGGCATTCGTCGGCTGCTTCGTTCTCGGCTTCTCGATCACCCGGTGGCGAGGGCCGCTGATCCTGACCCTTGTGGTCTGGGGCGGCGCGTTCTTCGTCCTGGACGTCGGATACCCGCAACTCGTCCAGCGTCTCCAGGTCGAGCCGAACCAGCAAGCCCAGGAGTCGCCGTACATCACCAACAACATCGACATGACGAGGCTGGCGTTCGGCCTGAGCAACTGGACCAGCACCTCGAACGTGCCCGCTCCGACCGTCACCCAGGCGGCCGTCCAGACNNAGCGTGACGACGGACCGCTACGTCTTCACCGACGCTGCCAGTTGCGCACCTTCAACTGCGCCGTGCGTGCGCCAGGTCATGATCGCCGGGCGCGAACTCGACCCGGGCCAGCTGGCCAAGCTGACCGCGGGCGACCAGAGCTGGGTCAACCAGCACATCACCTACACCCACGGCTACGGGCTGGTCATGGTCCCGGTCAACGAGGTCCAGACCGGCAGCGGCCAGCCGAACCTGCTCATCGAGAACTTCCCGCCCACCTCGATCAAAGGCGTTCCGACCGTGACGCAGCCGCGAATCTACTTCGGCACCACGGACAGCAACTACGTAATAGTCGACGCCACGAGCCAGGAGTTCGACTATCCGTCGGCGACCGGCGGCGACCAGAAAACCACCTGGACCGGCAACACCGGGATCAAGCTGGATACCCCGCTCTCCCGAATCCTCTTCGCGGCCAAATTCGGCGACCTGAACATGCTGATCAGCAGCCAGATCACCGGTAGCAGCCAGCTTCTCTACAACCGATCGATCGAAGGGCGCGCCAGCGCCATCGCGCCGTTCCTGCGCTTCGACAGCGAGCCCTACCTGGTCCTGACCTCGAGCGGTCGACTTGACTACGTCCTCGACGCCTACACGACCAGCTCGGCCTTCCCTGACGCCAACTCGTACACCGCCTCCAGCGGCTCCGGTCTCGCCGGCGACCCCATCAACTACGTCCGCAACAGTGTCAAGATCGTCATGGACGCCTACGACGGCACGATGTCGTTCTACGTCGCAGACGCCAAGGACCCGATCATCGCGGCCTGGCAGGGCGTCTTCCCGGGCATGTTCAAGCCCATCTCGGATATGCCGGTAGAGATCCGCGGCGACGCCACCAACCCTGGGCACCTGCGCTATCCGACCGACATCTTCAGCGCCCAGACGACGCAGTTCACGCGGTATCACGTCACGGACCCGGGCGTCTTCTACCAGGGCAACGACGTCTGGTCTGTCCCGCCGAGCGCCGACGTTTCCGGCAACGGCCCCACGCAACTGGGCCTCCAGCCCTACTACCTCCAGATGCGCGTGCCGGGCAAGGACAGCCCCGAGTTCGTCCTGCTGCAGCCGATGGTGCCGCAGGGAAGGCAGAACATGATCGCCTGGGTAGCCGCTCACAACGACCCCGCCTCCTACGGCCAGGTCGGCGTTTTCGACTTCCCACGGGACTCAAACGTGTTCGGCCCGCAACAGATCCAGGCCCTGATTGCCCAGAACAAGGACATCAGCCAACAGATCACGCTGTGGGGCCAGGTCGGCAGCAAGGTCATACTGGGCAATCTGCTCGTCATCCCGCTGCAGGACCAGTCGGCCAACAGCCAGCTCCTCTACGTCGAGCCGGTCTATCTGCAGGCCTCGACCAACGGNNCTGCCCGTATTCCAGAAGGTCATCGTCGGCACGCCGACGCAGATCGTGTGGGGCAATACGTTGCAGGACGCCCTCAACCAGATCTACGCGGGCCAGGGAACGACCGGGCCGGGAAGCTCACCGGCCCCCGGATCCTCGGCGACACCCGGGCCATCAGCTTCGGGTCCTACTGCCACTCCGACCTCGTCCGGGACTCCATCGGCGTTGCCGAGCTTCAACCTCTCGGGTAATGCCCAGGACCTGATCGCCCAGGCTAATGCCCACTACCAGGCGGCACAAACCGCCCTCCACAACGGCGACCTGGCCACCTACCAGCAGGAGATGAACACCGTCGGGCAGCTGCTCGCGCAACTCCAGAAGGTAGTCGGGACCCCGGCGCCGTCGGCTCCGTAACCACTGTGGTCGACGCAGCGGGGCAGCTCGCGCGGGAAGTACCGGTTCGTCCGGCTCGGCCCGGCTGGTTGCCCCGAATGCGCCGGGCCATAGGGTTCGGCCTGGGGGACACGGACGCGACGATCGTCGCCCTGGCGGGCTTTCTGCTGCGCGGCGGCTTCCTCGTCGTTCTGCTGCCCATCGTCGTTCTGCCGTCGGTGATCGGCCTGGCCGGGGCCACGGGTGTCGATGCATTCGGGATCGACGGGCATCCCACGGCCTGGCTGTTCGAGATAGCAGCCGTCGTCGCCGTCGTCGCGGCGGCATACCTGATCCTCGCTTTCGTGGTCGGGTCGCTCGTCGACATCATGCTGATCGGCGCGGCCATAGACCCCGACGCAGGCACAGCACCGCGAACGCGGTCGCTGCCCGGCCTTGGGCTCGTCACGGACCTGGCGGTCATAAGGGCCATATGCGCGGCGCCCCTCGGGCCAGCCCTCTACTGGGCTGGCGTCCAGATCTACTCGTCGGCCTACGACGAGCTCACGACTCCGACCAACCTGGTGACCCCGCTGGCCGTGCGGGTCGTCCAGGGCGCCGCGCCGGCCTTCGTGGTGCTGGTTCTCACCTGGCTCGTCTCGGAAGTCTTCGGGGCGACGGTCATCCGGCGCATGGTCCTCTTGGACACCGGCATCACGCGATCTTTCGCCGGCGCGATGGTCCAGCTGATCCGCCGGCCTGTCTCGACTGCGGCAACTGCGGTCGTCTCGTACGGCGTAAGTGCGGCGGCCATCGGGCTGGCACTGGTCGCCAGCGCCGTCGCTTTCGACTGGTGCCGCGTCGCCGCGCGCACCTCCCAATCGATCGCGGTAACCATCGACTTGGGTCCGCTCAACACGACACGCGACTTCCGGCCGGTGGTCTTCCTGTTCATGGCGGCCGCGCTGTGCATCTCGTGGATCGCCGCATTGGCCATCTCCGGCGTCACGTCGGCCTGGCGCAGCGCCGCGCTCACCGGTGAAACTCTGGCCGCCGAGCCGACGGTCGACATCGAAGCAGCCGCGCAGAGGTGCGGACTATTGGACCAGGAGCCGCATAGATCGGGGGATTGACTGGCGAACCCGCCGCGGGAAACCTCGGCGGTGTGCGGTCGCTCTCAACCGACCGACTCAAGGAGGGACCCGGTGGTCGAGTCGCGTTGCCCAACCTGCTCATCTTTGGTGCTGCCGGGCCAGAGTTTCTGTGCCAAATGCGGGACCTCGCTGGCGGGCCTCGCCGTGCCGGCGCCTGAGCCGGAGCCGCCTCTCGAAAGCGAGTCGACGACCGAAGCAGCACCCGAAATCGAGCGCTATGAAGGCCCGCTTCTCGTGTCTCCCGAATCGGATGCAGAGCCGGCGCCGCACATCCCGGGCGGATACGTTTCCCCGACACCTGGGCTCGAACCGTCGGCCTGGGTGATAAGCCCGTCCCACGGCGGCTCAATGCGGCCGGGGTCGAGCATCGGCATCCAGGTCGGCGCGAGGCCGATGTCGCTTGGGGGCAGCGAGGAGCAACGACGGCCCGAGCCACCGCAGACCGAGCCTGCCGTGCCGACCCCGCCGTTTCAGGCCGTTTCCACGCCGCCCGCACCCGAGGCTGCGCCCGTGGCACCCGCGCCCGTGGCACCCGCGCCGTTGCCGGTGGCGCCCATCCCGCAGCCGTCCTACGCACCCCCGGTATCGCAACAGGAGCCGCTTCCCTCGTTCGTAGTCCCGGGCCGGGCCGTCCCGCGATCACCGTTCGCGGCGCCTGTGCCACCGGCATTGCTCGCTCCGCCCATCGTCCGGCCTCCCCAGGTCGCAAAAGGCCCAGAGAACGCGCCGGCTCGCAAGGAGTCGATTTCGGAGCTGATCGCCTTCGGGCTGGTTGCGGCCGGCGCCTTCATCGGCATCGCGAGCCTCTTCCTGCCCTGGTCCGGTGTCACCGGCATCGGCATCGGGACGATGAGCATCGCCGGCTCTCCGCCGTCGCCCAACCAGTGGGGCTGGGCAATGCCGGCGAGCNNTGACCGTGCCGGCCGACTACGGGCCCGGCCTCTACTTGGGCCAGTACGTTCTCGGGCTCGGCGCCGTACTGTTGATTGCCGGGGCGGTCGTCACGGCGTTTCTGCCGCCACGCGTGGAAGATCACCCCGATTGAGGCTGGTTGCCGTGCAGGATCCGGGCGACCCGGGAGCCGGCTGTTCGCCCGGAATCGGCTGCGTCGGTCGTCACCGACGGCGCCCGGATACCGTCTCAGCCGAGCGTTCACGGACCGGGCGCCTACACCGGCCTGATACACTGCCCAACGCCTTTCCGAGCAGCGGCGAACGCCGCGGAAGGGCGGAGTCGAGAGAGAACCAAGTCCAATGACCAACGATCTGTCCGGCCAGCTGGGGAGCGTATTCGGCTCGTTCTTTTCGAGCGCCATCGTCCAGCTGATCCTCTACTCGATCGTCGTGTACCTCTTCGTGGTCTGGCTGGCAGCGGCGTACTGGGCCTTCCGCGACATGCACGACCGCACCGAGAACCCGGTCCTGCCGTATCTCGCGTCGGCCCTGATCCTCATCGCTACGCCCTTCCTTTTCGTGCTCGGTGTCGTTGTCTACAAGGTCGTGAGGCCGGCGGAACGGCTGGGCGACGTGTACGAGCGGAACCTGGCCGAAGAGGCCCTCCTGGCCGAAGTCGAGCAGATCAAGACGTGCCGCGGCTGCGATCGTCGGGTCGACGAAGAATGGATCATCTGCCCCTGGTGCCGGACCAGGCTCAGCCGTGTCTGCCCCAATTGCGAGCGGCTCGTGGGACTGGACTGGACCCTCTGCGCCTGGTGCGGTAACGACTTCGAGAGACCGGTCGTGGCCGGCAGGCCCGTGGTCGAGAACCGCTACGGGGCCCCGGCTCCGGAAGGCACCGGCCCGGCTTACCAGGCGCGTCCCGCGGGCAGTACGGTCACGAACCGCAATCCCGCCGCCGGCGGCTGAGGCGAGCATTCACCAGCCTCATGCCCGACGACTGGCAGGACCCCGCAGGAGATCACGCCGGTTCCGAACTGGATCCGCGTGCGAGATCGTCCGGCACCGACGCCGGCAGCGGTGACGCAGAGACGTCGCCGGCGGTGCCCCAGTCAGCCGGCGAGACCTCCGGAGCCGAAACTGCCCAGCCGGCGGCCCCAGCCCCAACCCCGGTCCCAGCCCCGGCCCCAGCCACAGCCCCGGCCCCAGCCCCGGCCCCAGCCCCAGCCCCGGTCCCAGCAAGCAACCCGGTAGCGCCCGAAGAGGCGACGCTTCGCGCCCGGCTGGCCGAGCACGCACTCCGGCGCGAACCCCAGCCCGGACAGTGGCCGCAGCCGGCCCAGTGGNNGCCGGCCCAGTGGCCGCAGCCGGCGGCTCCGCCTCACGCCCCGTGGCCGCCGCAGGGAATGTGGTATCGGCCGGTGCATCAACAGGACGCCTGGCCCGAGTCCGGTACGTGGCCGCGACAGGACGCCTGGCGTGTACCGACCCAACCGCAAGGGGCGTGGCCGCCCCAGGCCTCCTGGCCGGCCCAAACCTCGCAGCCACCCCAGGCCGCCTGGCCACCCCAGGCCTCCTGGCCGCGCCAGGCCTCGCAGCCCCCCCAGGCCCCTTGGCCGCCGGCGGCAGGCCAATGGCAGCGGCCCTTCGCACCCGCCTGGCCAGGGCCGGGACAGTGGCCCGCCGCCGCACTCGCCTGGCCGGGGCCCGTCTATGGCGCCATTTCGCCGACCTGGTTTCCGTCGCCAATGTCCTGGGCGCTCGGCTCGGTACCGTGGGGATACTCCACCCCACCGGCCGTGGCGCCGGTACTGGAACCTCCGGGCAGCTTCCACGCACCGATTCCCCGACGCCGGCCGACCTCCCTTTCGGGTCGAGCTTCGCCGCGGCTGCATGCCTTCGGGCTGATCGCGGGCCTGCCGGGCATCGCCGCACTGTTGCTCATCCTCATCGGCCTCGGCGCCGGTTTCAAACTGCCCGGGGGAGCGATCCCGCGTTGGCTGATCCTGGAGGCGGCCTGCGTCATTGCGGCCGCCGGCCTGGTCGCTTGGGCGGTCGCCCAGGGCCGGCAACGGCGGGCGGACGGATGGCGCGACTACGCCGGGCCATCGCCGTTCTTGATGATCGGGGCGCTGCTCGCCATCGTGACCGCGTTCCAGATCCCGCTCGAGGCAGCGCTCGAATCGGCGCAGGTCGACGTCAATTCGGGGCTGGCCACGGTGCTGCTGGTCGGGATGTTCCTCGCGACCTACGTGACCCTCGTCCACTTCCTGGTCGTCCGGCCCGGCGCCCTGACCTGGCACGACATCGCGCGGCCCCGCCGGCTCGCGCCCAGCGCGGACGACTGGGCGACGGGCGATCCCATACCGGGCTGGAGCCGCCGAGCCGGCGAGACCGTGGCCGCCTGGCGGTCGCGGATATCCGGCGGCCGGCTCGGCGACCTGTTGATGCCGGTGGCAATGGTTCTGCCTCTGATCATCGCCTCGAACCTGCTGTCGGCCGGAATGCTGCTGGTACTCGGTCTGCAGGCCGGCGATATTTCGACGCCGGGCTCTTCGGGCCCGCTCAGCGACTTCGATCGAATCCTGCTATTCGTCGCCGTGGCCATCCTCGCCCCGATCGGCGAGGAGATCTTCTTCCGCGGCTTCGCCACGAACGCCTGGGGGCGGTCGCTCGGACGAGCCTCGACGATCGTTCGAGCCTCCTTGTTCTTCGCCTTCATCCACGTCATGAACACCTCCACCCCGGACCTGGCCATGTTCTGGCGGGTAGCCATCTTCAATTTCGGGGCCCGCATCCCGGTCGCCTTCGTGCTGACGTGGCTGTACATGCGACGCAGGTCGATCCTCGCCTCGGGGATGCTCCACGCCAGCTACAACGGGCTGATCACGCTCCTCTCGCTCGCCTGACCCCTGCTGCCGGTCCCGAGCCGCCGTTCGCCAGCGGCAGGCCGCCCGCCAGCGGCCCGCGCCGCCGCTCCGGCCGCGTCGGGATCGCCCGATAAGCCGCAGTTGGGCAGGCGATAAGCGGCGCGGCGTAGTCTCTCGTTCGTTCCCGGGGCCGAATGGCGGGAGGAATCGGCGGGCTTCCGTCGTTTGGTCCCGGGGACTGCTACGACCATCTTCCCGTCGGCGCCGGAGGTTGTTTCGTGGGTCGGCCAGTCGATCGGGCCACGCCGGGGGAACTGCCGGCAGGCGGCATTCCGGGGCGGAGCCGGCGGGGCGGAAACGGGGCCGGAAACACTGCCGACCTGCTGCCGCTGGTCTCCGACGACAGCCGATCCAGGGGCGCGGCCGAGAGACCACTCGGCGGCATGGGTCTGCTGCCGCGCCACGAGAGGCCGCGCGAACGACTCGCCCTTCACGGCGCAGGAGCGTTGAGCGCGGCCGAGCTGATCGGCGTGGTGTGGGGATCCGGGACCCGCGGCCACAGCGCGGTCGACGCGGCAGGGGACGCGCTGCGCCGTCACGAGGGCCTGGTGGGACTTGCCCGTGCGGCGGACGGCGAGCTTGAAGCCGTGCCGGGAGTCGGCCCTGTTCGAGCCGCGCAGCTCAGCGCCGCCTTCGAGCTGGGCCGGCGCGTGGTCACGGACTGGCCGCAGGGTCGCTGGACGGTCCGGGCGCCACGCGATGTCGGCGAGCGGCTGGTGCCGCAGATGGGCTACCTCGAGCGCGAGGAGTTGAGGGTCGTGCTGCTCAACACCCGAAACGTCGTCCTGCGCCAGGTCACGGTCTACCAGGGCAACGTGTCGTCCAGCCTCGTCCGAATCAGCGAGCTGTTTCGGGACGCCATCCGGCTCAGCGCCACCGGGGTAATCCTCGTCCACAATCACCCCTCGGGCGACGCGACACCGAGCCCGGACGATATGCGCCTGACGGCCGAGGCGCTTGCCGCAGGCCGGTTGCTGGACATCCAGCTGCTGGACCACCTGATCGTGGCCGGCGACAGCTTCGTTTCGCTGCGGGATCGCGGGGTGGCGTTCGACCGGAACTCGTAGCCAGCTGCGGCTTGCGCAGGCGCGGTAAACTGCCGCAGCCCGCCGAGCTTGCTCGACCGAAGAAGAGCCGGTCCGTGGTGGGCGCGTATACTGCTGGCGCTTTCCAGATCGAGCCGGGTTGGAAGAACGACCCGCACGGATAGGGCTCCCGTCACCGTTCGAGGGCCCACAAGCCACTCGATCGTACGGGTCTTCAAGGCTGGCGCTCCCGCCACACCATTCGGGACGCCAGCGCCACGATAGAAGGAACAGCCTCGAATTATGTTCGGACTGCACTCCCTGCTCGGCCTGTTCTCGCGGGACGTTGGGATCGACCTGGGCACCGCCAACACCCTCGTGTGGGTCCGCGATCGCGGCATCGTGATCAGCGAGCCGAGCGTTGTCGCCCTGGAAGCGAAGACCCGAAAGGTCCTGGCCGTCGGCGCCGAGGCAAAGCGGATGGTCGGCCGGACACCGGCGAGCATCATCGCCGTGCGGCCGCTGCGTGACGGAGTCATCAGCGACTTCGACGTCACCCAGCAGATGATCGCCTACTTCGTGCGCAAGGTTCACGACCGGATCGGCATGGTGCCCCGGCCTCGCATGCTCCTCGGCATTCCGTCGGGCGTGACCGAAGTCGAGAAGCGCGCCGTCCGCGACGCGGCCATGAACGCCGGCGCCCGCTGGGCGGGCCTCATCGAAGAGCCCATGGCGGCCGCGATCGGTGCCGGCCTGCCGATCAACGAACCTACGGGCAGCATGATCGTCGACATCGGAGGTGGGACCACCGAAGTCGCGGTCATCAGCCTCGGCGGCATCGTCGTCTCACGCAGCATCCGCATCGGCGGCGACGAGATGGACGCCGACATCGTTGCCTACGCCCGGCGCGAGTACAACCTCTTCCTGGGCGAGCGCACGGCCGAAGACATCAAGATCGCCATCGGCTCCGCCAGCCCGGGCGAGTGGGACGCCCAGCGCGTCACCTTGCGCGGCCGCGACCTTCTCACCGGCCTGCCCCGCAGCGTCGAAGTGGGCGGCGAGCAGATCCGCGAAGCGCTCGACGCGTCGCTGGCCATCATCGTAGACACGGTGAAGGACACGATCGAAGAGACGCCGCCGGAACTCGTAGCGGACATCATGGACCAGGGCATCGTTCTGGCCGGCGGCGGCGCGCTGATGGCTGGCCTGGACCGGCGCATCGCCGAAGCCACGCAGATGGCTGTCCACGTCGCCAACGATCCGCTCACATGCGTTGTCCGCGGCACTGGCGTGGTACTCGAGGAGCTCGACCTGATGGAAGAAGTGCTGGTGGCGGACACGTACGCCCGCCCGGCGCGCTGACCTTGCACCGGGCCCTGGTGGCCGCATGAACGCGATCTCGGCGACTCGACGGACCCTCCGGCGTGAGTGGACGTCGTTCGGTGTGCTCCTTATCGTCAGCGTGGGCCTGATGGGCATCTCCGACACAGGCACCGTCCACGACCTTCAGTCCGCCTTCTACACGGTGGCCAGGCCGATCGAGACGGTCATCAACGATGCCGCCGACACGGCCGGCTCCTACTGGTCTGCACTCACGCAGATCGACCGGCTCCGGAGCCAGAACGAGCAGCTCAAGCAGGACAACCTGACGCTCCAGGAAGAGCTGGACCGGATGAGCGCCATCTCGAAGCTCAACGACGACTGGACCAAGATCACCGCCGCCCAAGGAAGCGTCCCCTATCAGACCACGCCGGTTCGGGTGATCGTTCGCGACCTGTCTAACGTGGGGCAGCAGACACTCATCATCAGCAAGGGCAGCAACGACGGGATCGTGGTCGGCCAGACCGTGATCGATGCCGGCGGCGCGCTGGTCGGGCGGATAGCGACCGTCGAGGCGACCGTTTCGACGATTCTGCTGATCAGCGACCCGACGTCCGTAGTCGTGGGCAAGGAAGCCATTTCCGGCGCGACGGGCACCATATATGGGTCGATCAGCGGGAATCTGCAGATGTCGTACGTGGACGTCTCTGTGGACGTGGCGGTAACTCTCAAGGGCAGGGCCGTGGTCACGGCGGGCGAGTCACTGCCCAACACGACGGACATCTCCCCATACCCGCCGGGGCTGCTGATCGGCACGATTACGAGCGTCAAGCCGGACCGCAACCTCGTGGTCCAAAGCGCCACGATCACCCCGGCCGCACACCTCACGGATGCCACGTTCCTGCTCGTCATCGTCGGCTACCGGGGCGGTTTCGGGCCGTCAATTCCGTCGGGTTGCATCGCCGCGCCTGCGGTCACCGGCAAGACGGCCACGCCAACCAGCAGCCCCAGCCCGGGTCCTTCGACCGGCCCGTCCGCCGGACCCTCGATCTCCTGCCCACCGATCTTCACCGCCGGCCCAAGCGGCTCGGTGAAGCCGACGGCAACTCCGAAGCCCACGGCGACACCGATTCCGCTGCCGTTGCCATCGGCTTCGTAATGAGGCCCGGGCAGGGCCAATGAAACCTGCTAGGCTCAAAGCCTTGACGTCGAGGGAGTAACCGTGAAGGGTCTCGTTCTGGCGGGAGGCACGGCCACACGGCTCTTCCCGCTCACCATCGTCACGAACAAGCACCTTCTGCCGATCTACGACCGGCCGATGATCTACTACCCCAACGCCACGCTCGCCGGCATGGGCATCCGCGAGGTCATGGTCATCCT
>PMJT01000153.1:0-4687 GCA_003158495.1 Chloroflexota bacterium
CCCGAGTACGATCCGGGAAAGCCATCGTATCGATCGCCGAATGGGGAGGATCTCGAGATGCCGGGTGTTGTCTTTCAGGCCGGCCCAAAGCAGATCATCGTCGTCTATTCACCGGCTGACACAGGGGCCGAGATCGACGCGTTGGCCGTGTACGCAGCAGTCGCCAGCGACGCCGCCGAAAGGTCGACCAGTGGCTGGAGCATTGTGTCAACCGCCGTTCTTTCGACGCGCCATGCCCAGGCGTTCATGGGTCGCGAGGGCAGCGGCTACGAGACGAAGATGTCGGTCGTGGTCGTCTACTCCAAAGCCATACCTGGCAGTGGGTCGGCCGGACACGGGTAGTCGAGTCTGTCTGAGCGGTCAGCCTTCCCGTGGGTGGCATGAGATCGGCTCGGACGTCTAGGTATCCTGCAGAAGCTCGCCATGGACCCGACTACGATGCGCCTCGCGATCCGATGACCCTCACGGAAGCTGAGGAACTCGTTAGTCGTGTGGTCGATCGTTGGCTGGGCGAACTTAGCCGGAGAAGCCCGGTTCGCGAGAGCCTGAGTCTCGATGGATGACGCCCAACACCATGGCTTGATAGCGGGGTTCACGAGCGTAGGTACGAGGATGCCTCGAACGCTGAGCGACGGGAGCAACGCCCTATTGCCCGTTCAGTCATGGTGGCTCACGCTCGCGACTTCGCTTAACCAGACGCTCCGGAGCCAGCTCGATCTTCGTCGTAGGCACTGCTGGAGCGTGCTAGTGTCACTAGGCGTCCCGTGCGTGACGGAGGGAGTTGTTAATGCCTAGGCGAGCCGTGTACACCATGGTCGTTGCCGCGTTCATCGTCGCCGGCTGTGGCCAGGCAACGGCGAGCACTCCGGCGTCGCCTGGGGGTGCGGGACCGTCTGAGGTGGCCGGAACTCCCGGACCGTCGCTCGGCTTGGTCGCCCCGGTCGCGGCTCCGCAGACCCTGACGGTCCTCAACGGGTATGACAACCCACCCCCGAGTCAGGCCTGTCCGCCGAAGGGCTACGGGCATGACCACTGCGGGAACCAAGAGTACGGTCTGGATCTCGTGCCGAGCGACCTCGCCGATCTGCTCGTCCTCGCTCCGGTAGCAGGGAAGATCAAGTGGGGACCTGACGCGGTCGGTTGCCTAGGGATCTCGCCAGACGCAGACCCTACCTTGAACCTGACGGTATGCCACCTGTCTGCCATGCGCGCCATCGGTCACGTCGATCCCGGCCAGGTCCTGGGTTTGCGCGTGCCAACGAACCCGTGGGTCCATATGAGCCTCAACGTCCAGTACGACATCAAGGGCGTCCAACTCCCCGTCGCCGAGCGCACGCCGGTCCCCTTCACGGGTAAGGCAAGTATTGCCGGTCGCGACTTCGGAACCGAGCCCACGTCACCCGCGAATCTCCACGCATGCGAGTCGATCCAATCATCTACCGGTGCCTCAGGTGACACCTTGCTCCCGAGCCCGCTGCCAACGATCACTCAGGCCGATCTCAGCGCCTGCGGTACAGGTGCGACGCCGTCAGCCACTCCGACTCCCACTCCGGCTCCGATGCCTTCTCCTACACCGACGCCCAAACCCAAGCCGACGCCCACGCCGAAGCCCACAGTTCTGGACTGCGCCACGTTGCGCATCGCGGCGAAGGGCCGCACTCTCGGAAGCAGTGCCTATCGCTCCAATGTCGAGGCCCAGGTCAGGGCCGGATGCCTGGTGTACATGAGTAGCCCCGCCTCTTTGTACCTGGTCGATGTCGCTTCCGGCACTGTGGTCAAAGTCGGCGACTATGGGCAGGTTGGCGACATGTTCGACATTGCCTTGGCGCCTGACGGGACAATGTACGGGCTGGCCTCGTCGGGCAGCGAACTCGTCAGCATCGATAGGTGGACGGGGGCGACCACCGACATCGGCTCCACGAACGCCACTTTGAACGGCCTGACGGTAATGCCGAACGGGAAGATGTATGGGTCGGGCGGAACCGACCTGTTTGCCGTCAACCCCCACAGTGGAGCGGCAACTAAGATCGGATCGACCGGCTACGCGTCCTCAGGCGACCTGACCTCAGACGGTTCAGGCTCGTTGCTGCTCGCCTCGAACGTTCTGGTGCGAGTCGACCCCACAAGTGGTTCGGCTCACGCCATCGGGACGGCCGATTTCTCGGACGTATTTGGGCTCACGATGACCGCGACCGGGCTCTACGGAGGCACCAGCGGCGGGCAACTCCTGAGCATTGATCCGTTGACGGGGCAATACCGCGTAGTTGCCACTGGGCTCCCTGCCTGGTACGGCATGGGCTAAGCCTTCGGCCAGGGCTCGTGATCAAGCGTGACACGATGACCACCTCGTGCCAATTCGCTGCGCCGGTAGACTACGCGGCGCAGGCAGGAACCAAGACCCGTTCTCACCTCGCAAGTGGAGTCGATCGTATTGGACGTGGACGCGCCGAACACACCGGATATGGACTCTTCGACCTCGTCGGGCGCCGACTATGTGGACGGGTCGGACACGTCGGAGACGGCGCCGCTTACCGCGTCGGGACCCGACGCGCCGACCCCCTCGAACGCCGACTCGCCGGCCACGAAGCGCCGCGGATGGTCGCCGGCCCTGGGCGCTTTCCTTTCCTTCTTGTGGCCGGGCCTCGGGCAGCTGTATCTCCGTAACCGCCGCCTGGCCGCGATCTTCGCGGTGCCCTCCCTGTTCGTCGTTCTGCTGCTGGCCTATGCCCTACGGCGTGGTCCGGTGGTCCTCGCGGCGCAGCTCTTCGCTGATCGGGGCGTCGGCCTGGTGACTGTGGCGATCATCATCTTGTTTGGGGCCTGGCGGATCGCCTCTGTCGCTCAGGCCTTCCGGATCGGGCACACGGGCTCGACACATGAGGCGGTCAACACCGCCGTTCTGGTTACGCTCGCTGCAATCATCGCCGTGACCCACCTCGGAGGCGGCTACTACCTGCTGGCCTATTCGGATGCCGGTACTCAGGTCTTCAACCCCGGCGACACCCATCTGATCGTGCAGGCCACGCCCGCCCCGAGCCTTGCTCCAGGCCAGAGCCCGGGTCCCACGGGCACGCCCGAACCGCTCGCGACCGTCGCCGGCGACGGTCGAGTGACGATCCTGTTCACCGGAACGAGCAGCGGGGCCAGTTCCAACCTGTACGACTCGATCATGGTCGTGAGCTACGACCCTCAGGCCAACTCAATTCAGATGGTCAGCGTGCCGCGCGACAGCGCCAGCTTCCCCTTCTACTTCGGCGGCGTGGACAATGCCTCATACAAGATCAACGCGTTGCCGACGTACGTCGCGAGCGGCCACATCAAGTCCCCGGACGCCCCCTACACGACGCTTATCAAAGAGATTCAGTACCTCGTCGGCGTCTCCATCGACTACTACGCCGTGATGGATATCGGCGGCTTCGAGACGATGATCAACAAGGTCGGCGGGATCGACGTGGTCAACCCGTACCCGATCGATGACCCTTCGTACGACTGGCTCGACGGCAGCCCGTACGGCTTCAGCCTCTCGGCCGGTCCTCATCATCTCGACGGTCGTACGGCAATGGCTTTCGTCAGGAGTCGACACGGCGTCGGGGATAGCGACTGGAAGCGGGCGTCGCGTCAGCAGCTGGTGCTGGTCGCCCTTCTCCACAAGATGGCGCAGCCGAGCGAAATCCTGAAGCTGCCGAGCCTTGTCTCTACGCTTGGCGCGAGCGCGACCACGGACTTCCCGGCGGACAAGGTAGCGGACTTCGTCGCCCTGGGCCAGGATGTCCCGAGCGCGAACATCAGCCAGGTTGTACTGGGGCCGCCGTACACGATTACGGGCATCAGCAACGTGAACGCCGCCAACTGCCTGCTCAACGACAAGGTCGCTGCCCTGTCAATCCAGCTGTTCGGAAAGGACAGCCTCTGGTCCGGTCAGCCGGCGCCCGCCAATACCTGTCCGTAGCAGTTGGTGGGCGGCTCGCACCAGCCGACTAGCCTGCTCAGGCCGCCGGCTCTGATCTCGCCGCCTTCACCAATGCGAAGCGCACCATGCGTGATCGTTCGCTCACCCACCCGAGCGTCGCTGACTGCTATCGCTTAGCGTTCCCGAGTAAGCGAGCGACGTAGGTAAGCCAGATCCACCGCCGCTTCGGGAGCAGAGTTGGAGGGCCGGCCAGATGCCCGAGCTCACTGATCGAACAGCGACGCATCGCAACGATCGAAGAGGCGCAAGATGACCATCGAACACGTTCTCGCCGTCGTCCCGGTAGCCGACTTCGACGCCGCCCACGCGTGGTACGAGCGTCTATTCGGTCGTCCAGCCGACAACCTGCCGATGGAAGGTCGCCTCGTCGAATGGCGAATGACCGAGACCGCGTGGGTCCAGATCACCTTCGACCCCGACCGGGCCGGCTCGGCCCTGTTGAACTTCGCCGTGGACGACCTGGACCACCAGGTCGCCGACATCTCCCGGAGGGGCCTGGCCCTGGGAACGATCGAGACGGTGAACAAAGGCGTGCGGCTGTCCGCCATCCGCGATCCCGACGGCAACACGATCACTTTCATCGGAAACTTCCGCATCGACTACTGAGCTGCCCTGTCGTCGGCAGGCCCGCCGCCACAACGTTCGCATCGTCGCGACCTGAATGCTCGATCTCCTAACTGATCGCGAAGGTCTGACTGTCGGACGCGGTCTGGCCCC
>PMJT01000153.1:4730-10208 GCA_003158495.1 Chloroflexota bacterium
AGAACCCCTGACGGCGGAATGGTGGCACCGGGGATGGGCGGGGGAGCCGATGCCGGCGGGGGAGCCGAGGCGCCGGGGTCGTCGTCACTGTCACTGGGGCTCGTGTCGATTGCCGAAGCGGATGGCGAGACCGCTTGGCTGGCCGGCGCCTCATGAGCCGGTAGTGGTGAACACCCGTGCTGCGTCGCGGCTGTCGGCGGCGTGCCGGCGCAGCCGGTACCGGCCGCGATCACAAGTGCGACGACCGTGAGCCGGAGAGAGCATCGCCAGGACCATCGACAGGCCTGTGACAGCTGTCGCGCCGTCATCCCGTCCTCCGGTGCTCGAGTATGGCCCATTCGGTTTGCCTCCCGCGGGACTCGTCAGGAAAGCGTCCCGATCCAGAAGTGCGTTCCGTCGGTGGCCAGGACTCCCGCCGGCCCGAGAGCGATGGTGAGCTGGACCGTCGGCACGGCCCCGGTCTGCGTCAGACCGGCCGGCTGGAGATGGGCGTCGAAGTAGCAGAACGCGCCGTCGCCGACCGTATTCGGCATGACCGGGGCGTAGCCCACGTTGACCGTGCCGTCCGTGTAGAAGGTATACCCCTGGATAAGGCCTGCCCCAGAAAGGGTCGTCCAGTCGCGTCCGTTCGTCGAGGTCCACGCCACATAGGCTTGAGCCGCGGACGGGTCAGCGCTGGCGACATCGCATGTCTCGCGTGCGAGCAGCGCGTGGTTGTTCAGCCGGTCGAGCTGGACCTCGGCGTTCACACAGGCCAGCGATGGGCTGAGCAACGCCCTTGTCCAGGTCATCCCCGTCGCTGACGACCAGATGCCAGCCTGAACGACGTCGTCTCCGAAGACCAGGCCGCAAGCGTGCGGGATGAGGATCGAGCCCGCCACGACGTAACTGCCGTCCAGATCGGCCGCCGAGCTAAGCGTGACCGACTCGGCACCGCTTGGAATCGGCACCGCCGCAGCTTTGAGCCACCGGCGTCCGTCCTGCGACACCACCGCCGAATGGTCCCCTGTAATAGCGACGAAGCCCGACGGGCCACCCGCTATGAGCGGCAGCCGGGGCCCCTGGCCAACTTCCTGCGAGACCTGGCTCGTCGTCCCCATCTGGGCAGGCGTCACCCGGTCCCAGGACAGCGCGTCGTTGGTGACCCAGACCGCCGGGCCGATCCAGAACGAACCACACCAGCCGTCGCACACGAGCCAGCTCGTGGCCACCAGACTGGCCGGACCCTCCGCGACGTTGTCGACCTGAAGCTGGCAGGACATCCCTGAATCGTCCTGGCCCTGCTGGGCGTCATTCGCGATGAGCGCCCGGTAGGCCTGCAGGCCGGCCGAGAAGTCCGACGTGTCGAGCTTCTGGCCGCTCGTCCAGGTCGACCCGTCCGACGAAGCCCAGGGCGTGATCCGGTTGGCCGTGAAGTCATACGCGAAACCGACATAGCCGCGGCTCCATCCGAAGATGTTCGATCCCGCAGGCCCGTTGAATCCCACCGACTGCCAATCGATGTGCGTCAGGTCGCCGGCTGCGCCCGGCGGGAGTGTGGGCGAGGGGCTCGCGGTCATTTCGGGTGTAGCGGTCGGCTGGGCCTGGGTCGAGGTCGGGGTTGGTGCCTGCCCGCTGGAGCTGGGAGCGGCAGCCGACTGGAACGCGGAGGGTCCCGCGGACGGGATCGTCCCGTTCGGTGACGAGGACGTCTCGGCCGACGCGCAGCCGCCCAGCGCCACAGCGAGCCACAAGCCAAGAGTGAACCTGAGCGCCCGGTCCCTGTTCATCGACCCCCCTCAGATAATGTCGCCCCGAACGATAACGCGCTGACCGACGCTCCGAACACGCCGCCTGTGACTGGCCGCCTGCCCGGGTGTTCGTCGCGCGAGCCGCTCAGTCCGCTTGCCGCCCTCCCCAACGGGTTCAGTGAACCGCGAAACCCACGAAGACCAGCACGAACCTGCGATCGTGCCGCGGCTCCAGGCATTGGCGTGCCAGTCTCGGCTCGCGCGTCCGACAACACAACAGGGTTCTCATCCTCGCGGCCGGCGCCAGGTCGATCCTAGGCTCATCTACGGCATGAGTCTTCATGACCGTCGCAGCCGGATGGAGAAATCAGTGGCAGATCTGGTCGATCTCGTTGTCATCGGCTACCCCGATGAGGCCACCGCCGAGAAGGCGTACGAGGTAGTCATAAAGCTCCAGCACGACCTCATCATGCAGGTCGCCGGAGCCGCGGTCGTGGCAAAGGATGCCGACGGCAAGACCAAGATGGTGACAAAGACAGGGGCCACGACATCGGGCGCCATGATGGGCGGATTCTTCGGGCTGCTGTTTGGCCTCCTCTTCCTGATCCCAGTGGGTGGCCTGATCTTCGGCGGCATCATGGGCGCAATCATGGGGACCATGACCGGTTGGGGCATCAAGGACGACTTCAGACAGCGATCCCAGGATGTCCTGAAGCCGGGCACGGCCGCGCTCGTCCTCTTCGTCAAGAAGTGGACCGAAGACAAGGCGCTGGCCGCTCTGGCTCCCCTCGGAGGCGAGGTCATCAAGACCTCCCTCTCCGATGAGGCCACCAAGGAAATCAATGATGCCCTTGAGGCCGACTAGGTCAGAGGCTGGCGACGTCACTGCGTTGCCCGCAACCGCCAGGGAGGACGAGATGCCTGCTCGCAAGACCAAGGGAAAGACTGTGGCCAGCAACGAACGGAAGGTCCGTGCGGAGGAGAGGGCAGCAGCCGAGGTCGCGGCAGCTGCCGCCACGATTGAGACAGTCGCAGGTGCCGCCGACGTAGTCCACGGCGAAGACGAGGCAGCCGCTGCAGCCGCGTTGTCGGCGTCGAGCGATGCCGCCGCTAGGAGAGGGGCGCGCGACGCCGCCGAAGGCGCCGCGGTCCTCTCGATAGCCGAGCAGGTAGCGGCTGGTGGAGAGATCGCCGCGGTGCTCAGCAGCGATGAGTTTCGTCGCGGCATGGAGCTTGCCGGGATTGCCGGCCAGGTGCAGGCGGCAGCGGAGTTGCTCGGGGGCATCGCGCAGCCAACTCTTGCGGCATTTCTCGGCCGCACCAGCCATCAACTGCACGTGCTGGCCGTGGAAGCGCTGGCCCGGGCCACGGAGGGCGCCATTGCCGCCCACGGAGCGGAGCACCTAGCCAGTGAGCTAGCGGCGCTCGGACTCACCGAGATGAGTGAAGGGCGCGACGAGTACACGTCATCGGAGGCACTCGGCGCCGCGAGCGCCGAGATGGCCGCGTCAGCCGTGCGATCGGTGGCGGAGGGGGCGGCTGAGCTCGCGGCTGCGAAGGCGATCGATGGCATGGCTGGGGCGCTTGCAAAGGACGGCGCCCATGGCACAGTCCGCGCCCGCCGAACCAGCGATGGCTCGCCCGGCAAGGCCGCGGCGGCGGTGACCCCACCTGCGCCAAATCCGGGGACGCGAGCATCATCCAAGCGTGCGCCCCGCAATCCATCCAGGCCAAAGGCGTAGATCGGGCGAGGGCGTAGTCCCTCCGGGCGGCATCGCGTCGCGCGAAGAGCAGTCAAGCGCGACTCTTCCCACGCAGATATAAGAGGGATCGGCTGCAGTTCCCGAATCGTGCTCCGCACGACACTCAGCGGCGAGCGCCCCGACGGGTGTACCGAGACCGCCACAACGCTCAGCCGTGCGATTGAGGCGTGTCAACGATCTCAAGGAGTCTTCTTCGGTGCTCGTCGAGCCCGCCGCGATCGCGCCTGGGAGACCGGCGTCAAGTAGACGTAGTTGATCGAGGGCCAGCGTTCGCGGAGCGCCGCGGCGGAGTGCGCGATCGCCTCTTCTACGCCCGGCACTGTCAGATCGTCGGCGAAGGTGACGTCACCGTCGACGATCAGGCTCGAGGGCCCCACCACGACTGCGAATAGATCGGGTACGGCGACGACGCCCTGCTGTGCAGCGACGATTGCGCGCATCTCGCGCAGCATCTGGAGTGGGACACCGCGGCCCAAGAGTAGCGCGCGGTTCGTTCGGAGGAGGATCACCGACGCAACGAGCAGCACCAGGCCAATGAAGGCGCTCGCCACAGTGTCCGGCGCCACGTTGCCCATCACCTGGCTCGCGACCAATCCTGTGGCGGCCGCCACGGCACCGACGACCGCGCAGGTTCCGCCCACAACCACTGTCATCGCAGCCGGGTCCGTGCTCCGTTGCGCCTGAGCCCGGAGCGATATCCCACGTCCCGCAGCCTGCAGGCGAATTGGTCGCAAGGCGATCACCAGGGCAAATGCGTCGAGCGCAACCGTTGCGGCCAGCACCAGATAAGCGATCGCGTAGTGGTCCACAGGCGACGGATGGAGCGCAGCGCTGGCGGCCGCCTGGAGGGAGAGGCCGGCCCCGCCAACGAAGATCCCAAGCGCCGCAAACAGCGACCAGAAGAAGCGCTCGCGCCCGAAGCCGAGGGGGTGGCTCTCGTCGGCCGGGCGATCGCTGCTGAGCACACCGATGAGCAGGAAGGCGATCACTGCCAGGTCGGCCGCGTTGGCCGCGGTTTGGGCCCGGAGGGCGACTGAGCCGGTAGCCCACGCGGCAGTCCCCAGCGCGACCGTCTCGATGGCATTCACAGCGAGGGAGACGAGCACGCTTCGGCGCGTTGTTCCGTCGTCGGTGGTCCCGCCCATCGTCACGTTGGGGTCTGCAGGGACGCGTGCATGCGATCTGGCGAGCCGAGAACTCAACCCATGCGGGCGTGCTCTAGAGATCTCTGCTCCTCGACGGTTCGCTCGGCAAGCGGTTCGACTTCGAGCCGCGCGTCCGGAATAGAGGACCCGCTTTCGACGACCTGCCGTAGGTACCAACAGCGTACGAGGTTTGCGTACATATCGCTGCAGGTGGTCTAAGCCTTCCAAGCTGAATGTCGCGGGTTCGAGATCCGTCTTCCGGTCCAAACCCATTTGCGCACTCAGCAAGACATTCAGCCTTTTCGGCGGGAGCGGCGCGGATGCTGCGGTGCGGCTCCTACAACGCTCAGCCATCCTGGTCGATACCGCGCCGGCTTGAGCCCCTCGGCAATGATCCGGACGTGTTGGAGCCCGGCCGAAGCCGGGCTCCACATGCGTAGGCCGAGGGAGGTGACTAGCCGGCGGACGCCGCGGCCGCCGGGAGGGCTCCGTCGACTCCGAGAGGTCGAGAGTAGTTAGAGGTGATCGGGGCTCGGCTGAACCCCTTGAAGGTGAGCCACAGGCCCAGGAACGCCTCCCAGACGATCTCGGGGACGGTCGCGATGCTCTGCAACGGGGAGCCTTGCGGGATCGCGCCAAACAGCACGGCGATCCCCGACGCGGCGAGGAGCGGACCTCCGACGACGCCAAACAGCGCCATCCGGCGTGACACCAGGCCGGACTGGTACATCAGGTAGCCGAGTATCAACCCGGTCCCAATTCCGTCGGTGAAGCCTGGGCCAAGGAGGAAGGTCCAGTTGTGGATCGCGAGCAGCATCTTGCCGATCGTGAGGAGCGAGG
>PMJT01000257.1 GCA_003158495.1 Chloroflexota bacterium
GTCTGCGCCACCACGTTCCTGCTGCTGGCGATCCTGGACGTTCAGCACAAGGGTCCGCCCTGGCGGATCGGGCTGCTGCTGGGCTGCGCGATCCTGTCGCGGCTGCCCACCGCGATGGCCGTGCCGTTCTTCCTGGGCTACTTCGCCTGGTCGGCTGACCGCCAGGCCAAGGTCGGACCCGGGGCCGATACCTTTGCCGCGCTCGGCGGCCGGGCCGGCACGATCCTCCACGCGAAGCTGAACTGGCGCCAGCTCTTCCTGGACGTCTTCTCGTTCGGGCTTGCCCTGGCGATCCCGCTGCTCTTCTACGCCATGTACAACGTCTCCCGCTTCGGGGCCCCGCTCCAGGAGGGCTACAGCTTGATCCCGGGCCTCATGCAGGAATTCCAGTACCGGTACGGGTTCCTGGCCATCGAGAGTATCGGCCGCAACCTGTACGCCATGCTCCTGTCCGTGCCCAAGCAGATCGACACGTTCCCGTTCGTCCAGCCCCGAAACCTCGGCGGCCTGAGCATCTTCCTCACGACCCCGGCCTTCCTGTGGGCGTTCCGCGCTCACCGGCCGTCGTGGTTCATGGTTGGGGCGTGGCTCTCGATCATCGCCACCACCATCCCGATCATCCTGCACGCGGACCCGGGCGGCGCCGAATTCGGCTACCGCTACGCCATCGACTTCTACCCGTTCATCTTCCTTCTCATGATCCACGGCATGCGCGGCCGAATGAACGCCGAGCGGTGGGCGGCGATAGGGCTCTGCTTCGTCGTCAACATCTGGGGCATGTACGCGGTCATGAACGGCTGGCTCGCGTGACCTGCACTCGGAACGTCGCCGCGCGACCCGGTGCCGCGACCCCGCGGAGCGCCTCGTCCCGGCCGTGAGCGAAACCAGCGTTGTGTCGCGACCGGGCCTGACCCTGCCTCCGACCGTTCGGAGGTGGATAGATGCCTATGCCGGCGCCCGCCCGGCCGTCCAGCTCGGCCTGTTGCTCCTTGCCGGATTCCTGCTGCGGGCCCTGTTCGCGGTCGTCCTGCTGCCCGACAGCGGCTACAAATCGGACATGGTGCTGTTCGCCGACTGGGCGAGCAGGCTGGCGGCATCCGGACCGGGCGCCTTCTACCAGCCCGGGGCGAACTACTTCAACGACTACGCTCCGGCCTACCTCTACGTGCTTTGGGGCCTGGGCGAAGCGGGCAAAGCGCTTGGCCTCGTCGATGCGGCCAGCCTGCTGAAGGTGCCGCTCATCCTCGCCGACTTGGCGACCGCCGCGGCCATCTACGGGGTCGGCCGCCAGATCCGTAGTCACCGCGCCGGGATGTTCGCGGCCGCTTTGTTCGTTTTCAACCCGGCGGTGATCTTCGACTCCACCATCTGGGGCCAGAACGATTCGGCCGGCGCTCTCTTCGTTGTCCTGAGCCTCTACATGCTCCTGCGCGGCCGGACGGAATGGGCCAGCGCGCTGGCCGTCGTCGCGGCGCTGGTCAAGTTCCAGTTCGCCTTCATCGTCCCGATCGTGGCGGTCGTCGCGATCCGGCGGCACGTCTTCGGGCGATCGTCCGATCCGGCGATCGAGCCAAAGCGCGATCTGTTCAGGGTCGAGATGTCGCTGCTGGCCGGGTTCGGCACCCTCGTCGCCCTGTGCTGGCCGTTCGGGCTTGCGCTCTACTCGGCTGCCGACAAGTCCCACAGCCTGTGGGCGCGTTTTCTCTCGGCCAGCAGCACGTTCCCGGGCATAACGGAGAACGCCTTCAATCTCTGGATGAACCCGATCGCGAACATCGTCTGCATCAACGTTCCCAGTGGCTTGACAGAAGGTCACGTCGTCGACGACACGGTCGCGATCCTGAGCGTGGGTGGCGTGGCCGTTACCTGGCAACTGGTGGGCAACGTCCTCTTCCTGGCCGTCGTGGCGATTGCACTCCTGGCGGTTGCGCGGCGCGACGACGGGCCGACGATCCTGTTCGCGGCTCTGCTCATCGCGGTCGCCTTCTTCGCCCTGCCGACGCGCGTCCACGAGCGCTACCTGTATCCGGCGCTGGCGGTGGGGGCGCCCCTGGTGGTGCTTGGGGCCTCCCATCGGCGCATCTACCTGGCACTCTCGGCTGTCGTCTTTCTCGACCTGTTCTGGATCTACACGCTTCCCAACCTGAGAAACGGCGGCTTCGACCGCCCCGGGTTCCTCAACGCGACGGTCTTCTCGGCGCCGGGGATCTATGTCATCTCCGCCGTGACCGTCATCGCCACGATCTGGCTGACGTGGGTCGCGGCCCGGATCGCGCTGGGCAGGACCTCGCTGGTTGAATTGCCCGCCGCGGCCGGGGTGGGGGAGACGGCCGAAATCGAGGCAGGGTCCGGAGCCGGTGCCGAGCCCGGGGTCGAAGCCGAACCCGGGGCCGCTGCCGAGCCTGCCGCTGAGCCGGTCGCCGCCACGTCGCCCAACGAGCCGCCCGAGGTCGCCGCCGAGCCAGCGACCCCACCGGCCCCGAGGATTCCCTGGTCGGAGCGGCACGCACCGCCCGCCCGCCCGCGATCGCGCCGGCGTGGATTCGGCAACGTGACCCTGCTCGTCGTGGCGAGCTTCGTCGCGGCGCTGTTCGCAGCCCGCGTTGCCGGCGCGGACGGTCCGTGGCTGTGGAACCTCGACATGCCCAAGATCGACTACCCGCTGGCGAGCTTCTTCCACGACGCCCTGATGCACGGCCATCTGCCCCTGTGGAACGACCAGCTCGGGCTCGGCTATCCGCTCTACGCCGAAGGCCAGATCGGCGCCTTCTACCCGCCCAACTGGTTCATCTACCTGCTCCCGCCGCTCGAAGCGCTGGACGTGACGCGCGTCCTGCACCTCACCCTGGCCGGGACCGGCGCCGGGCTGATCGCCTACCGGCTCGGTGCCGGCCGATACGGCGCAGTGTTGGCGGCCGTGGCCGTGGTTCTCTCGGGCGGGATCGTCTCCAAGCTCGAATGGACCAACTTCCTCGTGGCCTACGGCTGGCTGCCGTGGGTCCTGCTGCCCCTGATGCGGCGCAACGGCCCGACACGGGCCGGCCTCGTGGCCGCAGGCACCATGTGGGGGATCCAGGCCCTGGCCGGCCACCCCAACCTATGGCTTTTCACCGGGATCGCGGCCGCGACCCTCATGCTGGCCACGCATCCGCGGCTCCTCACGCTGGCCCGGGTTGCCGGGTTCGGATTGCTCGGCGGTGCCGTCGGCTCGATGCAGCTTCTGCCGACTCTCCTGCTGACCCCGCTATCGGTCCGGAGCACCGGGCTCTCCGCCAACGACCTGTTCGCCAGCTCCTCGACGCCGCTCGACCCGCTTAGCTTCGCCTTTGCCAACGTCTTCGTGCAGTCCGGCGGCAACGGGTCGTGGAACCTCGCGTCGACGTGGTATCCCAACGGCCCGTTCGCCCTGCTCGAGACGACGGCCTATGTGGGCCTGCCGATCCTGGTCCTTGCTGCTATCGCGGTCGCGGTGCGCCGGGTCAGACCGTTCGTGGTGGTCGGCGCGGTCATGGCCGCCATTCCGATCGTGGCCGCATTCCGGCCCTGGTTCTGGTCCGAGGTGCCGATCCTGGACGCGCTCCGGTCGCCCGTCCGCACCTACGTGGTGGTGGACGTCGTGATCGCCCTGCTCGCCGCCGTCGGCGTTGCCCGCATGGGTCGTCAGAAGGGGGCGCGGCTGCGGATGGCGGTCATCCTGGGGCTGATGCTCGGCGGCTACGCGTTCGTCGTGCTGCTGGCCCAGCAGGGCAGCCTGGCCGACGTCCTCAGGCCGTTCTCGATATTCAGCTCGCCCGTCGAGAGCGCCGCCCGGGCGCTGCCCGCGTTGACCAACCCCGTGCCGCTTGTGCTGGAGGTGCTGCTCGGCCTGGCCATGGCCGGTCTGGCGGTTCGCGCCCGGCCGACGACCCGCACCGCCGCGCGCTGGGCGTCGATCGCCGCGCTCGCGTGGGCCATCGCCCCGTTGGCCGCGTTCATCCCGCAGGTCAACAACCCGAGCCCCCGCGCGGCGTTCATCTCGGACGCATCGCCGTTCACCAGCGCGCTGCAGGCGGCCGATGCCCACCGGCTCCTGACCGTCAACCGACCCGGCTGGTACGAAGGCATGCCCGATCAGCTGGCCGCCGCGGGCGTTCCGGACATCGAGATGTTCAGTTCGCTGAACCTGCTCGCCAGCGATCAGCTGGTGAGTCAGCTGCAGAACACCGACAGCGCCACGGCGCTCCGGCAGGCGGTCGGGATCGACACGATCGTGACCTTCGGCAAGCCCTGCCCCGGGACCCTGGTGGTCGCCATCCCCAGCCCGGACTCCACGGTGTGCCGTGACTCCTCCGCCACGCATCCGCCCTACTGGTTCGCCGACTCGGCCGTGTCGGTGAGCGGTCCGGGCGCGGCCTGGCCGGCGACCAAACCGGCCGACGCTACCGTGGATCCGGCCGCGGCCGTGGCTTCGGCTGTGAGCGCCCACGTGACGCACTGGGACACGATGGGCGCGAGCATGACGATCGACCAGCCCGTGGCCGGCTGGGTCTGGCTGGACCGGGCCTGGTATCCGTCCTGGCACGTCACCATCGACGGCCAGACCGTGCCCACCTACCGCGCCATGGCCGGTACCCTGATCCGTGTGCCGGCCGGCTCGCACGTCATCGAAGAGTCGCTCGTGCCGCTCGAGGTTGGGGCCGGGCTACTGGCCGGGATTGCCGCGTTCGCGGTCGCCGTTGCGTGGGTACTCCTCGGCCGCCGGCCGGCGGGCGCGGCGAAGGGCAGATTCGGCCGCCTGCTGGCGCGTANNGCGACGGCCGCGAACTGGCTGGCCAGGACCGATGCGATGGCGATGCTCTCGCGTGCCCCGAAGACGTAGCTGACGTTTCCGAAGACCTCGCCGAGGGCGATGACGACGAGGAAGGGCACGGCCTTCCAGCTGAACTGGAGGCGGCGGGCCAGCAGCATCGGGATGAAGACGAAACCGACACCGGCGACGCGGGCGGGCAGCACGGCCATGAAGACGGGCAGGCTGATGCCGGCCTGGGCTGTGCCGTAGATGCTGAACCCGAAGGCGATCGCCGCTCCGGCGCCGAAGAAGGCGGCCTTCTGCTCGGAACCGAACCGGGCCGGCTTTGGAGCGGCCGCTTCTTCGGTCGTCTGGACGGCGGCGCCGCCGGCCATGGCCACGGTCGCGACGCCGATCGCGATCAGCCCCAGGACGATGGCCGTGGCCAGGGTGAGGCTCTCTCCAGCGATGACGGAGATGACCGCCGCGATGGCGCCCTCAGTGGAGGCAATCGCGAGCACGACGCCGATCTTGCCGAGGCGCAGGCCGCGGTAGACGAGCAGGAGCCCGATGACGCTGCCGATGCCCGAAGCTCCGAGCCAGACGGCCAGCCTGGGCGTGATCTCCGGCACCGGGCCGGAGGCCGCGGCCAGCGGAGTGGTGACTACGAGCCCGATGAGCATCATCCAGGCCACGGTGGAGGTGGCGCCGATCATGCGGCTCGATCTCGACGATGCCAGGTTGGCGGATGCCCAGAGGATGGCAGCGCCAAGGCCGCCGAGGATTGCGATCATGACCCAAGTTTGAGGCAGGCCGGGCCGCGACGCATAAGTCCGAGGTTATGGAGGTTGGAGATCGCGCCGGGCCCTGCACCGGGGCCCGGGACAGTCCCGCGTCCGGCCGCCCGCAGCCCTACTCGGCCAGGGCCTTCGCCACGGCCCTGGTCAGTTCCTCGCCCCCGAAGAGCTTGGCCGGGAAACGCAGCCGGAGCGCCGCCGCCGCGAACGGCAGGCCCATCACTACCGGGCCGACGATCACCAGGCCGGCCGGCGCTACACCCGAGAGCAGGTCGGCGATGAGCATCAGCCCGTAGGCGGCGACAGGCAGGGCCGCGGCCGCGGCGCCCAGGGGCAGAGTGGCGGCGCCACTGGAGGCCGCGTCGTCGGGCCGCAGGACGCGCCGCTGCTCCAGCGCCCTGTACGCCAGGTAGACGGTGAACGTGGTCAGCAGCCAGCCGGCGTAGTTGTGTACCGGGATCCCGAAGTACGGGCCGCCGCCCTCCCAGATCCAGGCCCTGACCTGCGGCCCTGAGAGGATCGGGTCTACGACCAGGTCCCAGGCAGTCATCACGACCGCGCTCGCCGCGGCCAGCCGGAGCAGGGGAGCGGCGCCGCCCGGCGTCCCGATCGGCCGCCGTTCCACGAGCAGGTTGGCGACCACGTAGCTCGGGTAGATCATCATGAACCAGGCCAGTGGGATCAGGACCGGCACGTCACCCAGCTTGCCGCCGAGGTAGTCCGTGTAGTGGTAGGGGCCGAACACGAGACCCGTGGCGATGCCGGCCTGCTCGTACGCCCACGAAATGACCGCGCTCAGCGCGAAGAACGCGACGGTGGGCCGCCCGCCGAGCGAATACCAGGCGTGGGTCAGGCTGAACAGGGCCAGGATGGCCGTCAGGACCTTGAGCCCGCCGGGGATGGAGGGCAGGACCACCAGCCACGTCAGCGCCGAGCGCAGGACGGCGTCGTAGAAGAAGGCGCCGAGAAGGAAGGCCGAGACGTACAGGACCGGCCGTCGACTCATCGTTCTCCGGAACTCCGGCGGATGGACGGTCCGCCTTCGTGACCCCTTGGACGGCCTCAGCTTACGAGGCACCGCACGGTGGCAACAGCCGCGAAAGTAGTGTTTCGCGGCGTGAACCCGGCCCGGTCAGAGCCGTGGCTCGATGATGACCCACTTCCCGTACCACTCGGCCGTGCCGGCCTGGCCGTCTATGGCGTCCCGGAACGGCGAATCGTTCTGGAGATAGGGCGCAAAGCGGATCGTCGCCGCGCCCGAGCGCCACGTGTCGAGGGTCACGAACGCGTCCCTCATGGCGGCCGATTGGAGCGGGTCCGTGACGTAGACGCCCAGGATCGTGAACTCGCC
>PMJT01000099.1 GCA_003158495.1 Chloroflexota bacterium
TCTGCCGCGACCGAGTGGCGGCTGGTTCTTGCGAATTGCAACCACTACTTGCGCAAGGTAACCCACGATCGCCGGCAGACCGCCTGAACGGGTTCGTCCTCGCGTTGAGATGTCGGGATCCGCTCGAAAAGGCCCCTTTCGTCGCCAGGCGCAAGTACCACTTGCGAACCGCAACGCGGGAATAGCGTGGGAGCCAACGAGCGGTTCGGGGGTTGCGGCGGCGCAAGTACCACTTGCGAACCGCAACGAAGCCGGGGCCGCGCCGCCACTCGCCCCACCCGCCCCACTCGCCCCACTCGCCCCGGGCGCCGCACTCGCCCCCACGGCCCCGGGCGGTCTCCTGCACCTGTCCGTCCCGAACTGTTTCCCAACCGCAACTGTCCGGCCGGGGGCTGCGCCGTACTGTCTTGGGCATGAACTTGTACGACTTCGAGCCGGCCGAGGAGGTCACCGCGCCACGCGCCACGCGCCGCGACGGTTCGGTCGTCTTGACGTGCGCCGCGTGCGGCTGCCGCCTGACGCCGCGTGAATCGCTCGACGACGGCGGCCACATCGGACCAGATGCGGCCTGGCGGCACTTCTGGGGAATGCCCGGCCACGATGCCCGCGGCTGTCGGGTTGCGTGCCTGGACCTGCCGCATCGCATGGCCACCGTCGAAGCCGCGGCCGGCTAACCCTCGCCCCGGTCGGGCGCCGACAGCTCACGCGACATCCGCATCTCCGTTAGTTCGGGCTGCCGCGGGCATCGGCATCGTGTCGTTCGTCTCCACGAAGCCGGCCCGTCGATAGAGTTCCGCGGCCGCTACGTTGGTCGCGACCACCCAGAGGGTCAGCAAGCGCGCTCTTCGCGCCAGCCCATGCGATGACAGCCTCGGTAAGGGCCCGGCCCACTCCGGCCGCGCGTGCCGCCGGATCCACCCAGAGACCGAACAGACCGGCGCGCGCAGGATCGTCCCGGTCCAGGCGAGCCATCACGAAGCCGACCCTGCCGGCCTCGCTTTTCGGCGATGAACGCTGTCCGCGTCGCAGCCCGGGCCGACCCTTTCGTCCGTTCGATCCAGGCCGCATCGGGCATGTCGGTCTCGTCGGGCAGCGACGCGCCGAACGCCTCGGGCGAATCGCCGAGGGCTCGCAGCCGGACATCGCGCATCAGGCGCCACTCGTCGCCGCCTACGGCGCGGATCGTCACGTTCGAATCCATGGCCCGGACATTCTCCTGCGGCGGCGATTCGGTCAACACGTTCGGAACGGCAACCGCGACGCCACCAGACCGCGACCGAGCGTGTACCCGGTCGCTACTGATTCAGCCGAACCGCATCCTTACTCTTCCGAACGAGCGGGGCGGCCGGGCCGCTGGGGGAGAGCCGGCTCCGCGGGACCGTCACGCACTTCGAAGGAGATCGACTCGTGCCCACCGCCGCCACCACCGGCATCAACTCGGGCGATACGGCCTGGGTACTGACCTCGGCCGCGCTCGTGATGCTCATGACGCCGGGGCTGGCGCTCTTCTACGGCGGGCTCGTTCGCCGGAAGAACGTTCTGAGCACGATCATGCATAGCGTCTTCACCCTGGCCCTGGTCAGTGTGACGTGGGTGCTCTTCGGCTTCACTCTGGCCTTCGGCAAGGACGTCAACGGCTGGGGTATCATCGGCGGCCTCGACTACATCGGCCTCCGGGGAGTGGGCGTCGCGCCGCTGACGCAGTACGCGCCGACGATCCCGGGCAGCGCCTACATGGCCTTCCAGATGATGTTCGCGGTCATCACACCCGCACTCATCACCGGCGCCTTCGCCGAGCGCAAGCGGTTCAAGGCCTTTGTTCTCTTTACGTTGTTGTGGACGCTCCTCGTCTATTCGCCGATCGCCCACTGGGTCTGGGGTGAGGGCGGCTGGCTGCGCGGGCTCGGCGCGATCGACTTTGCCGGCGGCACTGTCGTCCACATCAGCTCCGGCGTTGCGGCGCTCGTGGCGGCCCTTGTCCTCGGCCCGCGCGTCCGTCGCGAGTCGGACCGGTTCGAGCCGCACGACGTCCGCCTGNNCGCCTGACGGTCATCGGCGCGGGGCTGCTCTGGTTCGGCTGGTTCGGGTTCAACGGCGGCTCGGCGCTTGCGGCGAACGGCCTGGCAGCCAACGCGTTCGTCGTCACGAACACGGCCGCTGGTATGGCGGCTCTGACCTGGGTGACCGTGAGCTGGCTGCACAAGGGCACGCCCAGCGTGGTCGGGGCGGTAGCGGGCGGCGTCGCCGGCCTCGTGGCGATCACGCCGGCTTCGGGCTATGTCGACGCCAGTTCGGCGATCATCATCGGAGCTCTCGCCGGGCTCACCTGCTACGGTGCGATCCTGCTGCGCGAGCGGCTCAAGGTGGACGACGCCCTCGATGTCTGGGCGGTTCACGGCGTCGGCGGCACTCTCGGTGCGATCCTCACCGGCGTCTTCGCGGTGGCCGCCGTCGGCGGGGTCTCCGGGCTGGTCGAAGGCAACGGCAGCCAGGTCCTCAAACAGCTGGTCGCCGTGGGATCGACCTGGATCTACAGCGGAGTGGCCACCTTCATCATCCTCAAGGTCGTCGACCGATTCGTGGGCCTCCGCGTCGGCGAGGCCGAGGAAGAGGCGGGCCTCGACTCGTCGCAGCACGGCGAGGTTGCCTGGCAAGTGGAGTAGGCGGGGCGGCCGGCCGAGACTTCGGCTCAGGCGGCAGCCCCAGCGCAATCGAATATCGAGCGGCCGGCGGGCTCCGGACCCGGGCCCACCGGCCGACACGAGCGGACCGGCTGGTACGACGACGTCCCGAACGGCAACCGGAACGCCACCGATGCGGCACCGGCGCGACACTCGACCGCCACTGATTCCGCGATCCTCGCTACCTACGCTTCCCGCAACCGAAACCTGCCGCTGAGTTTCGTTGCGAATTGGACGCGAAGGGAGCCCCTAGCTTGGTCCCAAAGATCGATGCTGGCGACACCGCGTGGATACTGACGGCGACTGCTCTCGTCATGCTGATGACACCGGCCCTCGCTCTGTTCTACGGCGGCCTGGTCCGGCGAAAGAACGTGCTCAGCATCCTCATGCAGTGCATGTTCATCCTCGCGCTCGTGAGCGTCACCTGGGTCCTGGTCGGCTACACGCTGGCCTTCGGCCAGGACGTGAACGGCTGGGGGATCATCGGCAACTTGGACCACATCGGTCTCAAGGGGATTGGCGCGGCGCCCGGCCCGTACGCGCCCACGATCCCGGCCGCAGCGTTCGCCCTCTTCCAGATGATGTTCGCGATCATCACGCCGGCCCTGATCATCGGCGCCTTCGCGGAGCGCAAGCGGTTCAAGGCGTTCGTGCTGTTCGCGCTCATGTGGAGCCTTCTCGTCTACTCGCCTATCTGCCACTGGGTCTGGGGCGAGGGCGGCTGGCTTCGAAACATGGGCGTCCTGGACTACGCCGGCGGCACCGTCGTCCACATCAGCTCCGGTGTCGCCGCCCTCGTGGCCGCCCTCGTCCTCGGCCCACGCGTCCGGCGCGAGTCCGATCGGTTTGCGCCGCACGATGTCCGCCTCACGGTCATCGGCGCAGGCATCCTGTGGTTCGGCTGGTTCGGGTTCAACGGCGGTTCGGCCGGCGGCGCCAACGAGCATGCGGTCAACGCGGTGCTGGTCACCAACACCGCCGCCGGCATGGGCGCGCTTACGTGGCTGACAATGAGCTGGCTGCACAAGGGTTCGCCGTCGGTGATCGGCGCAGTCTCCGGTGCGATCGCGGGTGAGGTGGGCATAACGCCGGCGTCCGGTTTCGTCGACCCGAGTTCGGCCATCCTGATCGGCTTCATCGCGGGCGCCGTCTGCTACGGNNCGATCCTCCTGCGCGAGCGACTCAAGATCGACGACGCGCTCGACGTCTGGGCGGTCCACGGCGTCGGCGGAACGCTCGGCATCTTCCTGACCGGCATCTTCGCGGTGACCAGCATTGGCGGGGTGAGCGGCCTGCTCGAAGGCAACCCCGGCCAGGTCGGCACGCAACTCGTGGCCATCGTCGCCGTGACGGCCTTCAGCGCCACCGCCACGTTCCTGATCCTCAAGCTCGTCGATGCCCTGGTTGGGCTTCGAGTCGAGGAGTTTGAGGAGGAAGCGGGCCTCGATGCCTCCCAGCACGGCGAGGTCGCCTGGCAGTCGTAGTCGGCTGGAGGCGAGCGTGGCGGCCGACGCTCCCGGAGGCGGGCCAGGGTAGCCGCTTGGTCGTGTGCCGCACGCCGGGGGTACGAACCGGTTTCGGGCGTTGCGGCTCGGCCGCGGGCCGGTGGCGGGCGGACAGCGACGCGGCCATTCGTCCCGAACGGCAACCCTCGCGGCACCGGAGCGCTACCGATCGTCCACCCCCACGCTACTGATTCACCCCGACTACCCAAATAGACTTCTAGTCATTGAAAGGGATGCATATCCCGATGGTTCAGCCGAAGGAGCCAAGAAATGATCGCAGCCGCCTTCATCGTCTTCGGGATCCTGGTCGTGGCCTGGTTCGTCGCTCCGTCTCGCGCCACCGTGGCCGAGTAGGACCTCCAACGGACTCCGACCGCGTCGCGGTCATCTTCCGCTCCACCGGTCAGTAGCGGACCGGATCCTCGGCCCTACGCAACAGTTCCCTTTCCGACATCGACCCGCGCACCTTTCGGCAGGTAGCGCGGGTTGTTGTTTGTCCGGCTGGTATTGCGCGGCCGGTCGCCTTTGAAGAGCTAGCCTCGCCTCGAACCAAGGTCGACGCGGGTGGCCCACTCGACGGAGTCGATCAGCTCGGGCCGGTGAGTGATCATCACAACGGTCCGCCCGGCCGTGGCCGCGAGCAGGTCGCCCAGGAGCGCGGTCGCCGTCGCCTCGTCGAGGTGTTCGGTCGGTTCGTCGAAGATCACGACCGGCGCATCCGCGAGCAGGGCGCGGGCCAGAGACAGTCGCTGGCGCTGGCCGCCCGAGAGCCGCGCCCCGTGCTCGCCGACGAGGGTCCCCAGCCCGTCCGGCAGAGAGTTGATCCAGGGTGCCAGCTGGGCACGGCCGAGGGCGGCGGCAACCTGGTCGTCTGTTGCGTCGGGTCGAGCCATGCGGACGTTCTCGGCGATCGAAGTGTCGAAGACGTGGGGATCCTGCCCGCACAGGCAGATGACGCGACGCACGTCGTCACCGGCGAGCCGGCGTATGTCGGTCTCGGCGTCCGAACCGACGAGCTCGAGCGCGCCGGTCGACGGCTCCAGGAACCGGACTGCCACGGCAGCGAACGTGCTCTTACCCGACCCGCTGGGTCCGGTGACGAGCAGCCGGCCGCCGGGCGCGACATCGAAGTCGGGCATCAGCAGGGCGTCCGGGGCGTCCGGCGAATAGCGTGCCCGCAGCCCGCGGCTCCGCAGCCCGTACGGCCCGGCGGGGAGTGGCTCTGGCCGCGCCGGTTCGACGACCGTATCCGGCCGTGAAGTCACATCCAGCAGTCTCGCTGCCATTGCCGCGAGCCCGGGCAGGTGCGCAGCGGCAGGGACGAGACCGGCCGTGGCCTCGTGAACCGCGATCGGCGTGAGCGCGACGACTGCCAGCATCACTCCCTCTATCTGTCCCGCTCGCAACGCAGCGATACCCGCAACGAGCCCGAACCAGACGGCGACGCCGGTAGCCAGGCCCGAAAGCAGCGTCCCGGCGCCGGACCCGGTCGAAGTTCGAGCCTCGGCCGCGGCCAGTCGTCGATCGATGCCGGCCAGGGCGGCGAGCCGGGCCTCGGTTGCTCCGGCCACCATGATCTCGGGCGAGCCCTCGAGGACCTCGAGCGACGCCGCGGCGAGGTCGCCACGCTCGGCGGAGATGCGCCGCTCCCCGCGCCTCGCGATCCGGATCGTCACGACCGGCACTGCGAACGCCACGAAGATGAGCGTTGCTGCCAGCACGAGGGCCGCGGCCGGGACCACCAGGGCGATCAGGCCAACCGTGGCGGCCCCGGCAATCCCTGCGATGAGGTATGGGAGCAGGACCCGGAGCCACAGATCGGCCAGCCCGTCGACGTCGTCGACGAGACGCGACAGCAGGTCGCCGGAGCGGAACTCGGCGAGGCCGGCCGGGGCGAGCCGCTCGAGCCGGATGTAGGCTGAGCTGCGGAGCCTGGCCAGGATGCGGAAAGCGGCATCGTGGCCGGCAAGGCGTTCGGCGTAGCGGAAGGCGCCGCGGCTGACGCCGAAGGCTCGTACCCCGGTCACTGCCAGCATCAGGTCCAGGACGCCGGGGCGCTCCGATGCGCGCGAGATGAGCCAGGCCGACGTGGCGGTGAGGCCGATCGCGGCGCCGGTTGCGGCCACTCCGGCGGCGACGGCGAGGAGCATTCGGCCGGTCACGGGACGGCCGATCCTGGCGATGCGCCACAGGGCGCCGGGACCGCTCATGCCGGCGCCACCCTTCGCGACTCGATCGTGACCACCTTGTCCGCCACGGCCAGGGCTGCTGGCCGATGCGCGACGAGGAGCACCGCCAGGCCCCGCTCCCGGGCGGCGGCGCGAATCGAGGCAAGGACCGTTGCTTCGGCCGCGGCGTCCAGGCCGGCAGTAGGTTCGTCGAGGATCAGGACACTGCCGCCCTTGAGCAGGGCGCGTGCCACTCCCAGCCGCCGCCGCTGCCCCGACGAAAGGCCGGCGCCGCCTTCGGCGAGAGGTGTCGCCGGATCCAGGTCGGCCAGGTCGACGGCGGCGAGCGTCTCGCGAACGGCCTGGTCCGAGGCATTGGGCGCGGCCAGCCGTACGTTCTCGGCCACGGTCCCGGCGAAGCAGAACGGGTGCTGCGGGACCCACGCCACGTGGCTGTGCCACGCGGTCATGTCCATATCGGCGACGTCCACGGCGGCTCCGGTGCCGCCGCCGTGGACCGCTACACGACCTACGTCCGGCACTTGCAGGCCGAGCAGCACGTTCACGAGCGTGCTCTTCCCGACGCCGCTCGGCCCGGCCACGCCGACGACTTCCCCAGGCCGGAGGACGAGCGACGCCTCGAACGGAGCCTCGAGCGATCGGCCGGGCTGGCGGACGGTCACGGCTTCGACTCGGATCTCGGCGCCGCGAAGGTCCGGGACGGCGGCGCTGCCACGCGGGCGGCCGCCCGCGGCCCCCGCCGCGCCAGTCGGCACCTCGATGATCTTGAATACCTCGCCCGCGGCCGCCAGCCCCTCCTCGGAGGCGTGGAAGCTGGCCCCGAGGGCGCGAAGCGGCAGGTATGCCTCGGGCGCCAGGATGAGCACAAAGAGGCCGGTCCGGAGATCCATCAACCCGTCGACGAGCCGCAGCGCGATTCCGACCGCGACCAGCGCGACGGACAGAGTGGCGGCCAGCTCCAAAGCAAAGGCCGAGAGGAATGCGACCCGGAGAGTGGCCATGCTCTCGCGCCGGTAGTCATCCGTGACCCGGTCCAGGCGCGCCAGCTGGGCGCCGGAGCGCCCGAAGACCCGCAGCGTCGGCAAGCCCGCCACCACGTCGAGGAAGTGGCCGGAGAGGCGCGCCAGCGCCTCCCAGCGCCGCCGTCGGCGCCGTTCCGTGGCCGATCCGATCAGCACCATGAACATCGGGATGAGCGGAACCGTCAGAGCCACGGTCACGGTCGCCAGCCAGTCGGCCGTGGCCAGGCAGCCGATCACCACCACAGGCACGATCCCCGCCAGCACGAACTGCGGCAAATACCGGGCGAAGTAGGCGTCGAGCGCGTCCAGCCCGCGCGTGGCCAGGACTACGATCTCGCCGCTGGACGGGCCGCCACTCCCCGGCGGGCGACCCGCGGCGTGTCGAAGCAGCCGCATCCGCAGATTCGATTTCACGGCGGCGGAGCAGCGTCGGGCAACGGACTCCTGGGCCCATGCCACCACGGCACGGGCGCCGAGCACGACCGCAAGGGCGGCGAGCGTCGCCTGCAACGCTGCGAAATCCGCCCGCTCGACGAAGGCCGAGTTGATGGCCACGGCCAGCAGCCACGCCTGGGCGACGGCCAGTGCGGCCGTCACCAGACCCAGAGCGACGGCCGCGGCAAGAGCCACGACCGTCGCTCTGGCGTACCGGAGGAGCCGGGGGTCGATGGCCCTCAGCGGATAATCCTCAGTGACGTGTCCTCAGTGTGCGGCCGAGGCCATTTCGGCAGCCTCGTGGACTCGCTCGCCCGAGACACGCTGGCGGAAGACCCAGTAGGTCCAACCCTGGTAGAGCAGGACGAGCGGGGTGAAGATGACCGCCACGACGGTCATGATCGTGAGCGTGTAGTCGGTCGAGGACGCGTTGCTGACCGTCAGGTTGTAGGCCGTGTTGGTGGACGACGGCATCACGTTTGGATAGAGGTGGGAGAAGAGCGCCACGACTGCGAGAGCGATCGTGAGCGCGGTGAAGATGAAGGCCCAGCCTTCGCGGCGAAGCCTATTGGCCAGCAGTGCCGCCACCAGCGCGACTGCCGCCACGAACGAGGCGATCGCCGAGGCCACGACTACCGACTGGATCTGGGTCCACGCCAGGAACAGCACCGCGGCGACCGCGGCCATGAGCCCCGCCCACCGGACCACTGCGTTGGCTCGGGCCCGGAGATCGCCCTCGGTCTTGAGCGAGAGGTACGTGGCACCGTGCGTGATGAACAGGCACAGCGTCACCACTCCGCCGAGCAGCCCGAAGGGGTTGATGAGCGTGAGGAGATTGCCGGTAAAGTCCTCGCTGCCGTTGATCGGCACGCCGGCCACGATATTCGCGAAAGCCACGCCCCACAGGAGCGCGGGCAGCGCCGAACCGAGGAAGATGGCCCAGTCCCAGGTCCGGCGCCAGGTTGCGCTTTCGCGCTTGCTGCGGTACTCGAAGGCGACGCCGCGTAGGATCAGGGCGACGAGGATCAGGAACAGGGCCAGGTAGAAGCCGCTGAACAGCGTCGCGTACCAGCGCGGGAATGCCGCGAAGGTTGCGCCGCCGGCGACCAGGAGCCAGACCTCATTGCCGTCCCAGACCGGGCCGATGGCGGCGATGAGCGTCCGGCGCTCGACGTCGTTGTGGCCGATGAACGGCAGCAGGATGCCGACCCCAAAGTCGAAGCCTTCCAGGACGAAGTAGCCGACCCAGAGGACGGCAATCAGCAGGAACCAGATGTCATGCAACACGGCCGTCTCCTCAGTATGCGAACGGTGCGGGGCGGTCGGTGGAGTCGGCCGCGGCCGGAGCCGCATCGAACGGGCCGCCTATCCGTTTCGCCAGCAGCCCGACTTCCACAACCGCGAGGATGCCGTACAGAAGCGTGAAGCCGACAACTGTGATCCCGACTTCGAGCATGCCGATGTTCGGCGAGACCGCGGCGGAGGTGAGCTGCTGGCCGTAGACGATCCACGGTTGGCGGCCCATCTCGGTGAAGATCCATGCGAAGGAGTTGGCTGCGAGCGGCAGCAACGGCAGGACAATGGCAATCGCCACCTCGCGGCCGCCGGGCACCTTACCTTTGCGCATCCGCCACAGGAACCAGAGCGCGGCGAAGGCCGCGAGCGTCCCAGCGCCGATCATCAGCCGGAACGACCAGAACGTGACCGGCACGATGGGGGAGTAGTCGCCCGGGCCATACAGCTTCTGGGCGTCCGCCTGCAGGTTGTCGATGCCCTGGACGGTGCCGTTCGGGTTGTTGGTTGCGAGGATGGACAGCACGTCCGGGATCTTGATCGAGACGATCTCGTTGCCATTGAGATCCCAGAGCGTGAAGACGGAGAACGGCGCCTGCGTCTCTGTCGTGCGCAGGTTCTCCGCGGCGGCCAGCTTCATCGGCTGGTCTACGGCAATGTGCTTGCCGAGCTGGTCGCCCGAGACGACCACGAACAGGCCGCCGATCAGGAGCGCCACGGCGCCGACCTTGGCGGCCGTTCGGAATGGTGCCGTCACGTCCTCGGCCCGGCGCAGCAGCCGCCAGACGGCCACTCCCAGGACGAAGGCGCCGCCGGTCATGAATGCGCCGGCGATGACGTGCGGGAATGCCCACAGGACCGTGGGGTTCGTCAGGACCGCGAAGATGTCCTTCAGCTCCGCGCGTCCGGCCGAGGCGTTGATGGCGAAGCCGACCGGCTGCTGCATCCACGCGTTGGCGGCCAGGATGATGTAGGCCGAGAGGGCGGTCGCGACGGCGACGATCCAGATGCAGGCGAGGTGGATCCGCTTCGGGAGCTTGTCCCAACCGAAGATCCAGAGACCCAGGAAGGTCGACTCGAGGAAGAAGGCCAGCAGGCCTTCGATTGCGAGCGGCGCCCCGAAGATGTCGCCCACGAAGCGGCTGTAGTTGCTCCAGTTCATGCCGAACTGGAACTCCTGGACGATGCCGGTGACGACGCCCATGGCGAAGTTGATCAGGAACAGTTCGCCGTAGAAGCGGGTCAGCTTCAGGTACTTGTCATTGCCGGTCCGGAACCAGGCCGTCTGGAAGCCCGCCACGATGAAGGCCAGCGAGATCGTGAGCGGGACGAACAGGAAGTGGTAGACGGTGGTAATGCCGAATTGCCACCGCGCAAGATCAAGCGCGTCCATTCACCGCTCCCATGCCATCTTCCGACTCCTCGATGGTGCGCTCGGCTTGCCGGCCGGCATGGCGCGCCTGGCCCGGTCCCGTGCGGCAGGTACGGACGACTCTCCCGTAGCCGTGATGAGACTGACTGGGCCGCGGTACCGGGTCATGGTGAACTTTCACCATTTGGGTGGGGCCGGTTGGCCCCTTCTTGGGCCGAAGGGGAGCGGGCGCGAGGCGCGGCCCGGGCTCCGGCCGGCGGCGTCCTAGACGAGTCCCCGGCGCATGCCCTCGAGCACCATCTGGAGTCGGTTCCGCACGCCCAGCTTGTGCTCGATGTTCGTCGCGTGGTTGCGAGCGGTGAAGGTGCTGATCGAGAGTTCACAGGCCACTTCTTCGAGGGTGGCGCCGCGCGCGAAGATGCGCAGCACTTCCAGTTCACGGCGAGTCAGTGGCTCCGCGAGTGGCATCTCCGCGACCGACGAAGCGGAGGCGGCGACGGCCGCGGCGGGGCGCGCGGGGGGCGTCTCGCACGACTCGCGCAGCAGATGCACGACCCGAAAGGAGCCGCCCGGCCGCTCGAGCACGAGTACGGTGTTGTCCAGGTAGCGCGGCGAACCGTCGCGAGCAACGGCCAGGATCGGGTAGGAAGCGGTGCCGCGACCGCGGCGAGCGTTGCGGGTCACCGGGCAGCTGGTCCCGCATACGGGATGACCGTCCGGCCGGCTGCCCATCACGACGTCGTAACAGAGCTGGCCGACGACCTGGTCCGACGAGTAGCCGAGCATCCGCTGGGCGGCGTTGGACCATGCCCGGACCCGCTGCTTGTCGTCGGTTACGAAGAGCGCGTCCGTGGCCGCGATCTTGCCGAGCCACGTCTCATCAAGGGCGACCGTGCCGTCTGCATCGACGGATGGCTCCGCGGCGGCGGCGCCGGGAGGCGGCCGCCACATCTCTCCAGCAGGTTCCGGTATCGACCTCGTCATGGAGGCGATCTTAGCCTGCTTGAGGACGCCGCGGCGGCAACGTGACCAGGCTACTCCGCGTCCTCGAGGCGGTAGCCGACGCCGCGGACGGAGGCCGGGACGGGGGCGCCGGCTTCTTCCAGCTTGGAGCGCAGGCGGGCGAGGTGGGGCTTGAGCCACTGCGGATCCGGGTTTGGCTCGCCCGGCCAGCCGGCGGACAACAGCGTCGAGTGGGAGACGACGTGGCCGGCAGCCGCAACCAGCGATGCGAGCAGGCTGTACTCGGTGCGGGTCAGGATGATCTCCTCGCCGGAGACGGCGGCGGTGTGGCGGCCGCGGTCCAGTACGATGGCACCCCATCGCAACTCCCCGACGCCGTGGGGCTCGGCTTCGTTGCCGCGGCGTCGCATGACGGCACGGATTCGTGCCAGCAATTCTTGCTTGCCGAAAGGCTTCACCACGTAGTCATCCGCGCCGGTATCCAGCGCCTCTACCTTGGCGCGTTCGTCCGCCTCGCCGGTGAGGACGATGATCGGCGTCTGGGACATGCGGCGGATTGCTCGGCAGACTTCCACGCCGTCCAGGCCAGGCATGGCCAGGTCCAGCAGGACGAGGTCCGGCCGCTCCTCGCTGAAGCGGCGCAGGGCGGTGTTGCCGTCGTACGCGGTGACGACCCTATGACCGGCCCGCCCGACAAGGGCGGACACGGCGCCGACCATTGCCGGCTCGTCATCCACTACCAGTACGAGCAGGCTCCTCTCCCCGGGACCCATACCCTTCACCTCGGTGCCTCCGCTCAAGACTACCCTTCCGGGGCCGCCTCGGACATCACGCCCGCCTCCGGACCATTTGTTGCGTCAGTCTGGCGTATCTCGGGGATTGCGACCATGAATCGGCTGCCACCGTACCCATTTGATTCCAACCAGACACGTCCACCCATTGCATCCATCAGTCTGCGGGCTGCGTACAGGCCGATTCCGGAGCCACGGGGCCGGTGAGCAGTCCGGACGTAGGCCTCGAAGACGGACTCCCATTCCTTCTCGGGGATGCCGGGGCCGTCGTCCGTGACGAAAACCTGGATCTCGCCGTCGGATCGCCAGGCCCCGACACTGACTCCGCCGCCCTCCGGCGAGTACTTGACCTCGTTCTCCAGGAGGTGCTCCAGGACCTGGCGGAAACGGCCCTCGTCGCCGACACCGATGAGCGCGTCCCACGTCCCGGTGCGGCGGAGCGGGTGGCCGCGCAGGAGAGGGGCCATCTCACCGATCGTGTCGTTGACTGCGCGGGCCACGTCGAACGGGTCGCGGGCCAGCCCTGCCGCCAGCCCCTCACCGCGAACTGACGCCAGGATCGAGTCCACGAGACGGTCCAGCCGCGTGACCTGGGCGATAGCCTGGGCGCGCCACTCTTCTACGAGGGCCGAATTCGGTCCGGCAGCCGGCTGGTCAACGCCGGCCGGAGCGCCGCCCGTCCCGGCGGCATCGGCCGCGGCGTCTCCGAGCAAGTCCACGTATGCCCGGACGACGGCCAGCGGCGTGCGCAACTCGTGCGTAACCACGGCGAGTAGCTCCGCGCGGGCGCCGTCGAGGGCGGTCAGTGTTTGGAGCTGCTCCTCGGCTTCGGCCTGGAGGCGGCCCTTCTCGACGATGCCGCCGAGCAGCGCNNACCGACAGCATGGAGACGAACTGCGACTGGTCGAAGCCCGGGACCCACTTGAACCGCGGATCGACACGGACGTCCGGCGAGGCGACAGGCCGGCCGATCAGCGCTGCCCGGCCGGTCAGGCCTTCGCCGACGGCCATCTGGACCGACCCGACCTGGTCGCGGTCGAGACCGTTCGTGGCCGCCAGGCGCATCTTGTCGCTGTCGCGCTCCATCAGGTAGACGGAGCAGACCTCGACGTCGAGGGCGTCCGTGGTGCGGTCGACGATCGTCCGCATCAACTCGTCCCAGTTCCGGGCAGTGGTCAGCAGCTTGGCGAACTCGTGCAGGAACGAGAGTTCGCGCAGCTTCCGCTCGCCATCTGAAGATGGCGAGCCATCGAAAGGTGACGCGGCGTCGAACGGCGCGTCCGACCCGCCCACGATGAGGCCGTCCGGCGGGCCTTCCGGCTCCATCCCGATCTGGGTCCCATGCCCGGACCGCGGCGAGGCCACGGGCAAGGGCGCGACGGACGCGGAACGCCCGCCCTTTCGGTCTCGGGTTTCTTCGCGGCTACCGGGGCTGGCCATCGGTCGGCCTTTCGGGCTTTCTGTGTCGGGCTACTTGACCGCCGCCGACGGCGCGTCATACACCTTCATCGGCAACTCGGAGAGTAGCGGTTCCGTCCACGTCCATGCGGCTCCGTAGCTCTTGCCGACCGCGCCGTGCCGGGCCGCCTCGGTGCGGAGCGGCAAGCCGAAGATCTCGATGAACCCGACCGCCGCGGCGTGGTCGAAGGCGTCGTCCGCCTCGTAGGTCGCGAGCGACTTGTCGTACAGCGAAAGCGGGCTTCGCCGCCCGGTCACGACCGCGTTGCCGTGGTCCAGGTGGACCCGGACCTCGCCGCTCACGACGCGCTGGCTGCTGGCGGCATAACCGCGCAGGTCGCGGTGCAGGGAGCTGAACCAGAGACCGTCGTAGGTGAGCTGGGCGATCTCGTCGGCCACGACGCGGTTGAAGCGGAGCGTGTCCTTGCTGAGGGTCAGGCCCTCGAGGGCGCGGTGGGCGCGGTGGATCACCGTGGCGGCCGGGGCCTCGTAGATTTCGCGGCTCTTGATTCCGACCAGGCGGTCCTCGACGTGGTCCACGCGGCCGACGCCGTGTGCGCCCGCCAGGACGTGGAGCTTCTCGACGAGAGTGACCGGATCGAGCCGCTCGGCGTCGAGCGAGACCGGAACACCGCCCTCGAAACCGATGATGATGTCCACCGCGGCGGGCGCCTTGTCAGGATCGACCGTCCAGCGATAGACGTCCTCGCGCGGCTCCGTCCACGGATCCTCGAGGATGCCGGCCTCCACGGACCGGCCCCACAGGTTTACGTCAATCGAGTAGATCGACTCCTTCGAGATAGTGATCTCGATGTTTCGTGCCTTGGCGTACTCGATCTCCTGCTCGCGCGAGAGGCCCATGCCAACGCGCATCGGGGCGATGACGGCCAGGGATGGGTCCAGCGCGTGCGTGGCGATGTCGAAGCGGACCTGGTCGTTGCCTTTGCCGGTGCAGCCGTGGGCGACGGCATCGGCGCCTTCCTTATGGGCCACTTCCACCAGGAGCTGGGCGATCAGTGGGCGAGCCATTGCCGTCGCGAGCGGGTAG
>PMJT01000024.1:0-19960 GCA_003158495.1 Chloroflexota bacterium
GAGCAGCCGATGGCGGCCTGGGATGTGACCGGCCACGCCGCGCTGCGCGAACGAGTTCGGACACCCATCGCCCTCGACGAAAGCATCGACTCCGAGGGCTCGGCTCGGGCCGCACTGGCCGATGGCGCCGCCGACGTCATCGTTGTCAAACCGGCCAGGGTCGGCGGCCTGGCGGCCACGATGCGGGTTGTCGACTCGGCGGCCGCCGCCGGAGCCACCGTTGTGCTGGGGACCTACTACGAGACCGGTGTCGGGATTGCGGCGGTGCTGAGAATCGCGGCCGCGATGCGAGCGGCTGGGCGAGGCTCTGGGGCGGGCGCGCGGCGGGCCGGAAGCCGACCCGCATCGGGCGGGCGCGCCGTCGAGGAGGCCGGGTTCGAGCCCGCCCACGGCCTGGCCACGGCGGGCATCCTGGTCCACGACCTGCTGGCGGTGCCGCTGCCGCTCGTGAACGGCGGGATGGCCGTTCCAGCGGTCGTCGAACTGGACGAGGACGAGGTGGACCGCTATACGCTCGAGCGGTTCGAGGCGCGCCCGTAACGTTCGGCACGGATGTTGCGACCGGGCCTGCGCGATGGGCGAGACCGGCGCGGCCGGGACGGCGCATGATTGGTCCATGACACCGCTAGAGTCCGCTCCAATGGAAACTAACTCGCGCCAGCCCCTGCCTCGAGAGGTCGACTGCGTCATCGTCGGCGGCGGCGCCGCAGGTCTGTCGGCCGCTCTCAACATGGGCCGGATGCGTCGCCGCGTCCTGCTCGTGGACGAACGCGACCGCTTCGTGTGGCATCACATCGCATACAACGTCCTGGGGTTCCCGGACGGGGTTCCGGCCGAGCAGATCCGCCGGCTGGGCTGGCGCCACGCCGCAAAGTACGGGGCCAGGCTCGTCCTGGGCCACGTTGCCACAGTGGCGCGCGACGGCGAGTCGTTCCGGATCAGGATCACGCGCTTGCCCGAGGGCGGGCCCTTTGGGCCAAAAACGCCCCCCGGCCTCCCGCCGCGCGACGCCGAAATGGCCCGGCTCTTCGACGAAGTACCCGACGGCGAGCCGTTCGAGGTGGTTGCCCGTACATTGATCCTGGCGACCGGCGTCAGCGGCCACTTCCCGGATTTCCCGGGTCGGAACCAGTGCGTCGGCCAGAGCCTCTTCTGGTGTCTCCACTGCGAGGGCCACGAGTCGATCGACCGCGCCGTCGGTGTAGTTGGTCACGACGAGTCGTCCGTNNCTTCGACGTCCCGGCGGCGCGGCTGGCGAGGCTCGCGGCCAGGGGCATCGCCGCTCACGCCTGCGGCGTCGCCGAATATGAGAATCGCGACGGCCAGATGACGGCGCTCGTCCTCGACGATGCGAGCCGGACCAGGATCGCCGTCGAACAGGTCTACACGATCCGCTCGACCGTGGCCACGAACGCCCTCGCCGGCCAGCTGGGTCTTGAGCTGACGCCCGGCGGCCAGATCGTCGTCACGCCCGAGCAGCACACCAACGTGTCGGGCGTGTTCGCGGCCGGCGACGCTACCAGCCTGCACGATCACCAGCTCAGCGCCGCGATGCACGAGGGCAACCAGGCTGCCTGCGGCGCCAACTGGCTCCTCTACGACGCTGACCAGCGCGGCGCGACGGAGTAGCGCCCTCCGGGCTCTAGCAGCCGATCTCCATATCGAAGTTGCGGGTGCGGTTGCAGGCGCCGCAGATGTCCCCGCCCGAGCTTTCGCCGTCGAGCTCGTCCTCGAGGTCCTGGCCCAGGATCAGCGCGCCGCAGATGCAGCAGAAATGCAGCTCGTCAGAAATGCAGCTCGTCCTCGCCGAACTCCGAGTCTGGGATGATGGTCGCGGACTGAGCGGCGGCCGGCGGCGGCTGTCGAGCCGGATCGCCACGCCTGCGCCACCTCATGTGGTGGCCTCCGGGACGGCAGCCAGGCACATTGCCCGGTAGTCGCACCAGCCACAGGCGCGATCGCCGGGAGTGGGGGAGTAGTCGCTGCCCCTGATCTCGGCTGCCCGCGCGGCCAGGCCCTCGCGGACGCTGTCCAACTCTTCCTCCGTGGGCTCCGCCGAGGAGCGGACGCCGGCTTCCACAAAGTCCAGCGTAACCCGCCCCGGCCGGCCGAGGCCGAGCGCGTCCCTGCAGCCGAGGGCATAGATGGAGAGTTGAAGGCTCGACCCGGCGGCCTCCGGCGACCCGCCCCGGCCGGTCTTGTAGTCGATCAATTCGACCGCGCCGGAAGGCAACCGGTCGATGCGGTCTATGTAACCGGAAACGGCCACGCTCGACTCTGGCTCCAGCTCGAGAGTGAGCCGGAAGCGCACTTCCTCGTCCATCGTCTCGGCCGACACGGCCGATTCGGCCGCCCAGAAGGCGTCGAGCATCGGTTCGGCTCGGGCCAGCCATGACTCGGAGTACGGATCGGCAACGAGGGAACTGCTCTTCCAGGCGGCCTCGAAGAACCGGCCCAGGTCCGCCCGGTCCGGTGCAGGCTCGCCGCGGGCGACCCGATCCCGCCGCTCTCGCGTGAAGGCCTGAAACGCCCAATGCGCCGCGGATCCGAAATCCGCCGCTGGGCGCGGCTGCTCTGCCGGGAGGCGGCACAAATATCTCATCGCGTACTGGCGCGGACATCGGGCGAAAGTGTCCAGCGTGCTGTAGCTGAACCAGTCCGGCCGCTCCGTGAAGTCCAGCGGCGAACCCCCGGCGAGCACGTGCTCCGCCATCGCCGCCGGACCGGGAGCGGCTGCCCCCCGGGGACCGGTTGCGTCTGCGAGACCCGCCAATGCATTTGCCATGTCCAGAGTCTGCGCTGGGGCCGTGCCACCTGTATGTCACAGGCGCGGGGAGCGGGGCGATCTGGTGGCCGAGGCCGGAAGCCGGATGGTCGCTGCGCGGACCGCCAGGGTCGGCAGTGTTCATCGTGCGGGCTTCTCTGCCATGCTGGATCAGGCACAGCGGCTTGTCGGCGCCGCGGCCGGATTGGACGGCACCATGGCTCTCGACCTCAAGCCCCGCAAACGGATCGGGCTCGTCGCTCACGACAACAAGAAACAGGATCTCGTGGAGTGGGCGCGCTTCAACCGCGGGATGCTCGCCAAACACGATCTCGTGGCCACAGGTACGACGGGCATGATGCTCGGCCGCGAGCTGGACCTGCCGGTCACGTGCCTCCAGTCGGGTCCGCTCGGCGGCGATCTCCAGGTCGGCGCGATGATCGCCGACGGCACGATCGACTTCCTGGTCTTCTTCTGGGACCCGCTCGAGCCGCAGCCCCATGACACGGACGTAAAGTCGCTGCTGCGGATCGCGGTCGTCTGGAACATCCCGGTGGCCTGCGACAGGGCCTCCGCGGACTTCATGATCTCGTCGCCGCTGATGACCGGCTCCTACCAGCGCACCGTTCCCGACTACACGGCCCATAACGACCGCGAAATCCCGGGATCCGATGACTCGGGCGCCGACGCCGCCACGGCCGCCGCCGACGACGCCGCCGCCGCCGCGGACGAAGGCGACGGTCGCACCCCAGTCGATCCGGCCCTGGGCTCCACCTTATAGGCCAAAGGAGACAATCGTGGCAACGTCCGACAAGGTTCGCTGGGGCATCCTGGGGCCGGGAGGGATCGCCGCCAAGTTTGTGCAGGACAAGGACCGGGCCGCCAACGCGACGGTGGTCGCCGTCGGCAGCCGGAGCCGGAATAGGGCCGCGGCATTCGCGTCGCGTTGGGACATCCCGCGCGTCCACGGCTCGTACGAGGACCTCCTGGCGGATCCCGAAGTCGATGCCGTATACATCGCCACCCCGAACTCGCTCCACCATCCTCAGACGATGCAAGCGCTGGCCGCCGGCAAGCACGTTCTGAGCGAGAAGCCGTACACGCGTCACCCCAAGGAAGTTGCCGAGGTTTTCGACGCGGCCGACGCCAAGGGACTCGTGGTGATGGAGGCGTTCATGTGGCGCCACGCGCCGCAGGTCCGCCGCTTCATGGAACTCCTGCCCGAAGTGGGGGAGCTGCGCTCCATCCGGGCCAGCTTCAGCTTCGTCCTGACAAACCAGGGCGACGTCCGCGTGGACCAGGGCCTCGACGGCGGGTCGCTCATGGATGTCGGCTGCTACTGCGTCAGCGGCTCGCGGCTGGCGGCAGGAGTTGAGCCGTCGCGCGTCTTCGGCTGGCAGACGCTCGCGGTCTCTGGCGTGGACGAAGGCTTCTCCGGGCTGCTGCAGTTTCCCTCTGGCCTGGTCGCCGAGATCGTGTGCGGCTTCACCTCGGAGCACCGCTCGCTGGAGGCGATCGGGAGCAAGGGCACGTTGCTGATGCGCGACCCCTGGCTGCAGGAATTCGGCGGCATGTCGCTCAACGGCCGAGACATCGACGTGGCGCGCGACGACCCGTACCGGCTCGAAATGGAGAACATGAGCGCCGCGATCCTGGGCACGGGCAAGTTGCTGCTGGGTCGAGCCGACGCCGTCGGCCAGGCCCGCACGATCGACGCCCTGTATCGCTCGGCAGCCTCTGGGGAAGTCGTAGAACTCGGGCCGCGATGAGCCGCATGGCGGGCACTTTCACCGTCACGGGCGGCAGCGAGCAGCCGATCCACGAGGCCGAAGGCGAGGTCAAGCTCACCCGGGTGAGCGGCACGCAGCGCTTTGCCGGCGACATCGTCGGCGAGGGTTCGGTCGACTGGGTCTTCTGCTACAGGATCGATCGAACCGCAACTTTCATTGGCTTCCAGCGGATCGAAGGGTCGGTTGCCGATCGGACCGGAAGCCTGGTTCTCGAGTCGACGGGTGACCACGACGGCCGCAGCTCGCTGGGCCGATGGCGCGTCGTCTCCGGGTCGGGGACCGGCGAACTGGCCGGCATCCGGGGCGAGGGTTCGTTTCACGCGCCCGGCGGTCCACAGGTCTCGTACGAGTTGGACTGCGACTTCGACTGAGCGGCCGCGGCTGCGGCCGCGGTCCGAGCAGGACGCGCGTCGCCGCCAAAACGGCGAGAATGCGCCCATGGAACGACAACTGCTTTCGGGCGACGAGGCTGTCGCGCTGGCGGCTCTCCACGCCGGCGTGGCCCTGGGGACCGGCTATCCCGGGACCCCGTCGACGGAGATTCTCGAGACCTTCGACACCCTCGGCGGCCGGGCCCAATGGGCTCCCAACGAGAAGGTGGCCCTCGAGGTGGGCCTGGGCGCGGCCTTCGGTGGCGCGCGAGCCATTGTCACGATGAAACACGTCGGCCTCAACGTCGCCGCGGATCCGCTCTTCACGGCGGCCTATACAGGCGTCACCGGCGCATTGATCGTAGTGACAGCGGATGACCCCGGCATGGCCTCGTCGCAGAACGAGCAGGATAACCGCCGCTATGCCATCGCGGCCGCGCTGCCCATGGTCGAGCCGGCAGACTCGCAGGAGGCGTACGATTTCTTCTTCGTTGCTGTCGAGATCTCGGAGCGCTGGCAGATCCCGGTCCTCTTCCGTATGACGACGCGCGTCTGCCACTCCAAGTCGATCGTCGCGCCCGACAGAGCGGCCGCCGCCGACGGCGCCCCGGCCATGGGCGGGCCGACCACGTCGATGCCCCATTTCGAACACGACATCACTGCCCGGGTCATGATCCCTGCCAACGCCAGGCCGGCCCATCGCCGCCTGCGGGCCAAGATGGCCGAAATCGCGGCCTGGGGCGAGGCCGAGGCATGGAGCGCGGCTCCCGGCCTGGTCGCCCTCAACAGGATTGAGCCCGGCGGGCGGGCTCTCGGCATCGTCACGGACGGCGTCGGGTACCTGCATGCCGCCGAGGCCGCCCCCGATGCCTCGATCCTCAAGATCGGGCTCGTCAACCCGTTGCCCCTGGAACGGATCCGGACCTTTGCCGCGAGCGTCGATCGAACCGTCGTCGTCGAGGAGGGGGATCCGGTCGTCGGAGATTCCTTGCGAGCCGCCGGGATCCCCGTGGAAGCCAGGCCGGAGATGTACCGGTTCGGCGAGCTGGATGTGGCGCGCGTCCGGCGAATCCTTGCCGGTGACACCAGCCCGGAGCCGGCGCCCGCACTTGGCAAGCCGCCGGAACTCTGCCCGGCCTGCCCGTACCACACCGTATACGCGACCCTGAAGAAGCACGACTGCATCACGGCCGGCGACATCGGCTGCTACTCGCTCGGCGTGCTGCCGCCGTATGCGGCGATGGACACCTGCGTGGCCATGGGCGCCTCGATCGGCGTCGGGCTGGGGCTGCGCCACGTGCTTCCGCCGGACGAAGCCCGGCGCGTCGTGTCGATCATCGGCGACTCCACGTTCGTCCACTCCGGCATCAGCGGGCTCGTGGAGATGGCCTACAACCCGCCTCCATCCGGCCACGTGGTCATCGTGCTGGACAACGGCACCACGGCGATGACCGGCCAGCAGGAACACCCGGGGACCGGCCGCCGGCTCGACCACGGACCTACGAACAAGCTCTCCATCGAGGGCATCGCGACCGCGATCGGGATCCCGAGCGTGACCGTGATCGACGCGTACGCCGAGCCCGAGGAGTTCGAGCGCCTTCTCCTGGAGCGCCTGGCGACGCCCGAGCTTTCGGTCATCGTCGCCCGACGGCCGTGCATCCTGGCCGCGGCGGACATCCGCAAGTGGGAGCAGCAGGCCGTCGAGTTCCGAGCCCAGGCGGCCGAACAGGCCGTCTTCGATCTTCCGATAGGTGAGCAATGACAGCGATTGAGACCACGGCCGGCCACGGGGAATCGGCCGGGGAGGCCCGAGTCACCAACGTCGTCCTGGCGGGTCTAGGCGGCCAGGGCGTCATCAAGGCCTCGGACATCCTGGCGGACGCGGCACTTCGGGCCGGCCTCGATGTCAAGAAGTCGGAGCTGCACGGCATGAGCCAGCGCGGCGGTTCGGTCACGAGCGACGTCCGATTCGGGCGCACGCCGGCCGATCGCGTCCTGTCGCCGATGGTTCCTCGCGGCGAGGCCGACTTCCTCGTGGTGCTGGCGCCTTCGGAGGTGGAAGTGACGCGGGCCGCGCTCCGGCCCGGCGGTCTTCTTCTCTCCCCGGACCTCATCCCGGACGCCGATCTGCCGAACAAGCGGAGCCTCAACGTGGCCTTGCTCGGGGCGCTCAGCACTCATATCGGNNACCAAGCCCTGAGCTTGCCCGGCCGCCCCGGCGCGTTTGCGATGGTTTGGCCAATCGTGCTTGCGAGTGCATGGCGGCCGCTCGCCGGTGTCGCCGATTCTGTACCCTCCTCCCCGAGGGGCACACGGGCCCACGTTCGACGCATCCAGCGGCCAGAGGGGCGCGGGATGTCGATCGGAAGACGCGTCGCCGCATGGAACCCGCTGCCGGGCGCATTTCGCAGGAAGCAGTCTGCCGCCGTACCGCATGAGGAGGATGTCGTGAGCACCTGGAACGATCCGCCGGGCGGGTTCCACCCGATCAGCGCGCCGGACTACCTGCCCCGCGAACAGCTGGCGGTGATCCAGCGCCAGCGACTCCAGTCGGTCGTCACCAGGGCCTTCGACCGGGTGCCGCTCTTCCGGACGCGGATGGAAGAGCGCGGGCTCGCACCGGCATCCGTGGCGTCGTTGGACGACATCGCCGCGCTGCCGTTCACCGTGAAGGCGGACCTTCGCGACACGTATCCGTTCGGGCTCTTCGCGAGCCCCACGGAGGAGATCGTCCGGCTGCATGCGTCGTCCGGCACCACGGGAAAGCCGATCGTCGTTGCCTACACCCAGGCAGACCTGGACGTGTGGACAGAGGTCATGGTCCGCAGCTTCGTGGCCTGCGGCATCCACCGCGGCGACGTCATCCAGAACGCCTACGGCTACGGCCTCTTCACCGGTGGCCTGGGTGCCCACTACGGCGGTGAGGCGCTCGGGGCGACGGTCATCCCAATCAGCGGCGGAAACACAGAGCGCCAGCTCATGGTCATGGCGGACTTCGGCGTCACTGCAATCTGCTGCACGCCCAGCTACTTCCTCCACCTGCTCGAGTCGGCCAAGGACACAAAGACCGATTTCTCGAAGCTGCGGGTCGGGGTATTTGGGGCGGAGCCCTGGAGCGACTCGATGCGCGAGCGGATCCAGGACGAGAGCGGTATCCGCGCCCACGACATCTACGGGCTCTCGGAGATAATCGGCCCCGGCGTCGGTATCGAGTGTGTTGAGCGGCGCGGCCTCCACATCTTCGAGGATCACTTCTACCCGGAGATCATCGACCCGGACTCGGGCGAGGTCCTGCCGGAAGGCGCCGAAGGCGAGCTCGTCCTCACGACGCTGTCGAAGCAGGCCATGCCGCTGATCCGCTACCGGACGCGCGACNNTCGCAGGTCGAGACGGCGCTGCTGCGGGTCGAAGGAACCCTGCCGCACTACCAGATCATCCTGACGCGCGACAGGGGCCTGGACCAGATGGAGGTCAAGGTCGAAGTCACGCCCGAGTTCTTCTCGGACGAAATCCGAAAGCTGGAGGCCCTGCAGCACCAGCTCGAGGCTTCGATCGAGAACATCCTTGGTATTCGAGTGAAGGTCACTCTCGTCCAGCCGCGCTCGCTCGCTCGGAGCGAAGGCAAGGCCAGGCGGGTCAGCGATCTGCGAAGCATCTAGGGAGCGAACGATGAAACTTCAACAGCTCTCGCTCTTCCTGGAGAACAAGCCGGGCGTGCTTCGCGAGCCGTGCGAGGCGCTGGCCGCGGCGGGCATAGACCTGCTGACGATGTCCCTGGCGGACACGGCCCAGTTCGGAATCTTGCGCTTCATCGTGCGAGATCCGGTCCGGGCAAAGCAGGTCCTCGAGGACGCCGGCATGGTCGTCCGGATGACCGAGGTAGTGCCGGTCGAGGTCGATAACAAGCCTGGCGGCCTGGCCCGGGCGCTCGGCGCGATCGAGGCGGCCGGGCTCGGGGTCGAGTACATGTACGACTTCGGCGCGGCGTCGCGCGGCGGCAAGGCGGCGATCGTGTTCCGCTTCGAGGATCCGGACGCGGCCCTGGCCGCGCTGCATGCAGCCGGGATCAAGGTCATGACCGGCGAAGAGATCCTGCCGCAATAGTCGCCCGTCTCGGTCGAGACGACTTTTGATCGGGTCGGCGCAGTTCGCCGGAAGCTGCTGGTCGTAAGTGTCAGCGGCCGTGCGGCTGTTTCGGCCATCCCCAGCGGCTGTCGTTGAAGTTGAAGGTAGGCCTGGGATCCGGGCTCTGACGGGCGCCGCCGGCGGTGCTGCCGGGGCCGCCGGGGCCGCCGGCGCCGCCGCCATCGTTGTCTGTCTTGCTCGATACGGTCGGGTGCGGCGTCTTGTCCACGTCGGGCCCGCCGGCTTCTGTGGCCTTGACTCCAGGCGTCGCATGGCCCCCGGCTGGAGCGACAGGGCTTGGACTCGACGCCGCCGCGGGGACCGCCGGCACAGGGATGCCCAGCGCCGAGCACAGCGCGGCGATCGCGTTGTCCAGCGCAGCCGTCGCGGATCCCTGGGACCCGGTACGCATCTGTTCGAGGCGGGCCAGCTGCGCGTGGAGGCGCGTCTGGGCCTGCGTCCGCGTCGTGGCGTCCTGGGGCAGCGTGAGGCCGACGATGACTTCCGTGTAGGCGCTGGCGGCGTCTGCGGCGGCGCTCCAGTTACCCGCGGCTGAAGCGGCGACGATCTCGTCTACTCGGGCATCAGCCCGGGCCAGGTCCGCGTCGAGCCGGCTTTGGCTCCCGGCCGGTGGCTGATTGACCGTCTCGATCCCGAGCCGCAGACGATAGAACGGCTGTCCGGGGCCACTCTCCGCGGCCGCGAAGCCGACGGTGGAGAGGGTCAGGACCGCTACGGCGCAGATCGCCGCAAATCCCCGACGTCTGTTCCACGTCCAGGTCCGGCGGCCGCCCATGGCTCGGCCGGATCGCGCGGGGCTGTCGAGATCGTCGAACGTGCCGACACCGAGCTCAAAGCCAGGGCGCGCGGCTCCGGCCGTGATCGAGGCAACGAAGGCCGCCCGGACGGCCGAGCCCATCCGGGCGAGCGTGGCCTCGTCCGGCGAGAAAAGCGTTTCCGCGGCGCTCTGGAGCCACACGGCTACGACCTGGTCGTCGCCCATGGCCATTTCGACCTTCGCGGTCTCGCCCGTCGGTTCTCCGGCATGGCGATGCAGGCTCAGTCTCATCTTGCGGAGAGCTCCGGGCCGGCACCATTCGCGCTCCCGGCGTCGCCCAGCCGGCCGTCGAACGTAGGCATCCGTTTTCGCAGTGCGGCAAGGGCGCGGTGCTGGATAACGCGCACCGATCCCTCGCTCCGTCCCATTTGCATGGCAGTCTCGCGGCAACTCAGGCCGGCGAAGAACCGGGACGCGATTACGTCACGCTGGTCCGGCTGGAGGGTCGCAACTGCGGTCCTGAGGGTCTCCGATTCCATCGCGGCAACGGCGGCTTCGTGCGGACCGACGGTCAGCGCCGCGGTCTCCGTGAGCAGGCCGAGCGATACGGTCGGACGGGCCGTTCGGTCCTCATCGATCCAGGCGTTGCGTGCGACTCGGAATACCCACGCCGCGAAGGGGATCCCCCTCGGTTCGTACTTGGGCAGCTGCTCGATCATCTTCAGGAAGACTTTCTGGGTCAGGTCTTCGGCCGACTCGGCCGTGGCTACGCGAAATCGAAAGAAACGGTAGATACGAGGCGCAAACACGTCGTAGAGCGCGGCAAACGCGGCACCATCGCCGCCCTGCGCGCGCTCAACGAGGATCTGGGTCTCGTCTTCCGGCATTGGCTGACTACTCGAGATGTCCGATGGAACAGAGGAGCCACGAAAGGCCACCTTGCTGTCGGTGCCCACTCGCCCCTGGACCGATCATCGATGGCCCGGGGCCGCGGGGCAAACGCAGGGCTCTCGTGTTCCCAGCGCACAGAGGCGGTGGACTCGGCTGACAGCGAGGTTGTCATCCGTCTGGCTCCGTCCGCCGCCGCCACGCGCACTAACTAGCGACCGAAGGAGAAAGTGCGCCGGAAGCCTTGGAAGGAGGTATGGCCGCCATCCTTGTTTCCGCCGTTCTTTTGGCCGGGGTCTCCGATCGGGGGTACGATCTTGCCGATCTTGCCGATCTTGCCGCCCGCGTTCTGACCGTCGCCGTCCAGGTCGACGTTCTTGCAGGTCGGGGGCTCGGAAGGTTCGGTCGTGGGCGACGCGGCTGCGCCAGTCGAGGGAGCGGGGGACCCATCGAGGTCCTGGCCGCCGCCCTGCTGCTTGGCCAGCTTCTCAGCTGCATCCTCTTTCAGATCCAGCGTGGGATCGCAAGAGACCTTGGCGGACGCTTCGGCAGAAGCTACGGCAGACGACTCGGGCGCCTTTGACGGGTGCTCGGACGCTTCGATTGACGGGTTCTCCGTGGCCTCGAGCGTGGCGGAACTCGACGCTCCTGTCGACTCGCCGGCCGATGCCGTCGCAGACGCCGTCGCATCCGCGACGGTCAGCGCGGCCGGCGCGTTCGCCGCGGCGACTGCCCCGGTTACCAGGGCGGCCATAGCGACGAGGCCGATGAACCCGGCGCTGAACCTGCCGAGAGCAAGTCCGTTAGTGCGATTGGTCATGAGTGTTCCTCCGTTGCTGGGGGCCCGCACTTGTGGCGCAGGTCACCGGCAGGAACGAACTCGAGGCCAGGATGTTACACGTGGCCCGAAAAGTCGCGGGCCGCGGGAGCGGGTTACGGGGGCCCGGCCCCGAGCGCTCGCCCCGCCCGCCGCCTCGTTCTGCCGAGCTGTCAGCCGTCTCGGCCCGCCGCGCCGTCAGTCGTCCCGACCCCGAAGCAACGCCACCTTGAAGCCGCGGAGCTCGCCGGTAGCGAAGCCGCTCGAGATCGTTGGGTCGTCTTCCATGATCCGGCGCGCGGTCTGCTCGTCCGGGGCCTCGAACACGGCGATGCCGGTATTGATCCGGCCGAGCGTGGGGCCGGCGATGATGAGCGTGCCCTCGACCAGGAGCTTTTCCAGGCGCTCGAAATGCTCGGCCCAGACCCGCTTCTCGGGCTCGGTTATGGTGGCCGCGAAGTCGTCGCGGGACGGGTAGATGAAATAGATCCATTCGGCCATCGATGTCTCCCGGTTTTCAGTGCAACGCCGGCGGGACGTTTCGGTCCAGACGGTAGGATGAACCAAACAGAAAGACCGGTCATCGCGCCGGGCGGGCGCTTCGGGAGGCGGCAACGATGAAGCTACGGACGTTCGGTCGGCTCGGCTGGCAGGTCGGCGAACTCGGCTACGGCATGTGGGGCATGGGCGGCTGGTCNNTCAACTTCTTCGACACGGCCGAGGCCTATGGCGACGGGCACAGCGAGCAGCTTCTCGGGATACTCGTGAAGGGCCGGCCCGGCAATCGCGTCCACGCCGCGACCAAGGTTCCGCCGAAGAACCGCCAGTGGCCCAGCCGTCGGGGAGTGCCGCTCGCCCAGGTCTTCCCGCGGGCGTACATCCGACAATACGTCGACATAAGCCGCTCAAACCTCGGCTTGGACACGATCGATCTGCTGCAGCTCCACGTCTGGGAGGACGACTGGCTCGATAGCGGTGAACTGGCCGAGACCGTCTCCGAGTTGAAGCGCGAGGGTTCCATCCGCGGCTTCGGCATCAGCATGAACCGCTGGGAGCCATGGAACGGCATCCGGGCCGTGAAGTCCGGGCTCGTGGACTCGGTCCAGGTCATCTACAACATCTTCGACCAGGCTCCCGAGGACGAACTGTTCCCGGCCTGCCGCGCACACAAGGTCGCTGTGATCGCCCGCGTCCCGTTTGACGAAGGGAGTCTGACCGGCAGCCTCACGCTCAAGTCGAAGTGGCCCGAGGGCGATTGGCGCGGGACGTATTTCGTGCCAGAGAATCTGGCTGCGTCGGTGGCCCGCGCGGATGCGCTCAAGCCGCTTCTGCCCGAGGGCATGACGATGGCCGAGATGGCCCTCCGCTTCATCCTCTCGAATCCGGACGTGAGCACGGTCATTCCGGGCATGCGCAAGCTGGCCAACGTCGAAGCCAACGTCGCCGCCGCTGCGGCCGGGCCACTGTCGCCGGAACTCATGACTCGGCTGCGGGCCCATCGCTGGGACCGTGAACCGACGGAGTGGTCGCAGTAGATCCGGGCGAAACCGCCAGCGCGCCGCGTACCCGTTTCGGGAGCCGCGGCGCCACGGCACGGCCGGCGCCCGCCGTGCCGCGCTGAGCAGCCCGCCGCCAATCCGGCCTAGTTCGACTCGCGCGCGATCCGCCGCAGCACGGCCGGCAGAATGCCGCCCTGGCGGTAGTAGTCGAGCTCGATCTGGCCGTCCAGCCGTGCGACGACCTCGAAACGCCGCTCCGTGGCCGCGTCGGCAGCCTCGGCAGCGCCCCGCGCCACGACGGTGAGCCGTCCGCGCGGCGCCGGCCCGTCGGCCGGCATCTCCACGGAATACGACTCGCGGCCCGTGAGCCCGAGGCTCGCTGCGCTCTCACCGGGGAGGAACTGCAGCGGCAGGATGCCCATGCCCACGAGGTTCGAGCGGTGGATTCGCTCGAAGCTCTCGGCGATGACAGCCCGGATGCCGAGCAGCCGCGGCCCCTTTGCCGCCCAGTCGCGCGACGACCCGGAGCCGTACTCCTTGCCCGCGATGACGATGAGCGGCACTCCCTCGGCGGCGTACTGCATCGCCGCATCGAAGATCGTGGTCGAGCCGCCGTCCGGCAGGTGAACGGTGTACGGGCCCTCGCGGCCGGCCAGCGCGTTGTGCAGACGGATGTTCGCGAAGGTGCCGCGCATCATCACTTCGTGGTTACCGCGCCGCGCCCCGTAGCCGTTGAACTCGGTCGGCGGGACGCCGTGAGCCTGGAGCCATTGCCCGGCGGGCGACGACGCCGCGATCGAGCCGGCAGGGGAGATGTGGTCAGTGGTGACCGAATCGCCGAAGACGCATAGGACGCGCGCTCCTTCGATGGGCGCGATCGCCCCCGGCTCCTTGCCCAGACCCACGAAGAACGGCGGCAGGGCCACGTATGTCGAGTGGCCGTCCCAGCGGTAGCGGTCGCCGGAAGGCACGTCGAGCGCTTTCCACTGCGGTCCGCCTTCGAAGACGGAGGCATAAGCCGCCCGGAACAACTCGCCGCTCACTGCCGACCCGACCGCGGCCTTGACCTCCGCGGACGAAGGCCACAACTCGGCCAGGTAAACGGGCTTGCCGTCGGACCCGGTTCCCAGCGGCTGGGTCGTCAGGTCGATGTCGACAGTGCCGGCCAGCGCATACGCCACAACGAGAGGCGGCGAGGCCAGGTAACTGGCCCGAACCAGCGGGTGGATCCGGCCTTCGAAGTTGCGATTGCCGGACAGCACGGCCGCGACCACGAGGTCGTTCGCCTCGATCGCCACTGCGACCGGAGCGTCGAGCGGGCCGCTGTTGCCGATGCACGTCGTGCAGCCATAGCCGGCCAGGGCGAAGCCAAGCTTCTCCAGCGGCTCGAGTAGACCGGCCCCCTGCAGGTACGAGGTCACCGCCCGCGATCCGGGAGCGAGGCTCGTCTTTACCGTCGGCGGCACGGTCAGCCCGCGCGCTACGGCGTTTCGGGCGAGCAGACCGGCTGCGACCATGACCGTCGGGTTCGAGGTATTCGTGCAACTGGTGATGGCGGCGATGGCAACCGAACCGGAAGAAATTCCGACTGAGGAACCGGCCGCCTCCACCATGACGGCCGGATACGCCGCCTCGGCCGGCGAAGCCAACCCGCCGGCGGAATCGGCCGAACTCGACGCCCCGACGGCGACAGCCGCCGCGGCCTCCTTCTGGGCGACCGGTGGATACGCGGCCCGGAAGTTGTACCGGAGGTCACGCAGGGCGACGCGGTCCTGGGGCCGCCGGGGACCCGCCAGTGAGGGCTCCACGGAACCGAGGTCCAGCGTCAGCAAGGCATCGAATTCCGGCGTTACTCCCGGTAGGCGCCAGAGACCTTGCTCCTTTGCATAACGCCCGACCAGCTCGACCTGGCCGGCCGCGCGGCCCGTGAGCCGCAGGTACGCTAGCGTTTCGTCGTCGATCGGGAAGAGCGTGGCCGTCGGCCCGAATTCGGGCGACATGTTGGAGATCGTAGCCCGGTCGGCCAGGGTAAGTCCGGCCAGGCCGTCGCCGGCGAACTCTACGAACGACCCCACGACGCCGTACGAGCGGAGCATCTGGGTCACGACCAGGACGAGGTCCGTGGCGGTGGCCCCTTCGGGCAGCTCCCCGGAGAGACGCACACCGATTACCTTCGGCATCGGCTGGTAAAGCGGCTGGCCGAGCANNGCCTCGGCCTCGATGCCGCCGACGCCGTAGCCGAGGACGCCGAGCCCGTTGATCATCGTCGTGTGGGAGTCGGTCCCCACGAGCGTGTCGGGGTAGGCGACTTCGCCCTTGTCGTCGCTCCGCCGCGTCACGACCGAGGCCAGGTACTCGAGGTTGACCTGGTGGACGATGCCGGTTCCCGGCGGGACGACGCGCAGATCGTCGAATGCGGTCTGGGCCCAGCGGAGCAGCTTGTAGCGCTCGCCGTTGCGCTCGTACTCACGCTCGACGTTGAACGCAAACGCGTCGCTGGTGCCGTAGCGGTCCACCTGCACGGAGTGGTCGATCACGAGGTCGGCGGGCACGAGCGGGTTGACCCGGGACGGATCGCCGCCCAGTTCTGCCATTGCGTCGCGCATCGCCGCGAGATCGACCACGGCGGGGACGCCGGTGAAGTCCTGCAGGATCACCCGGGCGGGCATGAACGGGATCTCGATCTCCGAGTTGCCGGGCGCCGCCGCAGCGCCGGGCCGCCAGCCAGCCAGGGTGGCCACATCGGATTCGCGCACGATCCCGCCGCCGGCGTGGCGCAGCACGTTCTCGAGCAGGATCTTGATCGTCACGGGCAGCCGGTCCAGTTCGAGCGCCGGCTTGGCCGCGCTGCCGGCCAGGGCCGTGAGGCGGTAGAAGTCGGGCAGACCGGCACCCAGCGGGGCCCGGGCGCCGAAGGGATCGCTTGCAGACACTTGCAGCTCCTTCGAGGTCACGATCGCCGTCGGAGCCATCAGTCGGTGGCCTCCGATCGAGCTGATCGTGGTGATCGCTCGAACCCCGGCGGGGGCGCGCCTCTGCCGCCAGGGACCTGATGTAAGTATTGTTCGTCAACCTGGAGAATCTCGCTCGCTCAGCCGGCCGGAGGCCTTAGTTGCGCCGCCAGGCACGCCTGGCGCTATCCTCGCTCACGCACCAATGCCAGGCGTTCCTCGCTCCCGGGCGCGCCGGGCTGGCCGGCTCGCTCCGCTCGTCCGGGTGGGTCGGTCGATGCGCGAATTGCCACGCCCCGCGCCGGTCAATCGGGGCTACACTCCCGGTCAAAGGTCGCCGGTCCGGCCCTCGAGCCTGCGGGCGGACGGCGACGGCGGTCTCGATTGACAATTCCGGAAGGGAGCGCTCCGGCTCGCCGTCAGGGGATGGAGGTCGCGTTCGATGTGGCGTGCCGACGGAGGCCGCGGTTCGGGTGGCGAAACAGTCGATGAACCGGACCCCGGAACGGGGACTCGGCCGTTCGGGCCGAGTCACGGGGTCGGCCGGCACCGCCACGGGGACCAGATCCATGCCCACCTGGAGCCGCATCCGCACAGTCGCGGATCGGGCTCGACGCCCAGCGTCGGCATAGTCGGCGCCGGCGCCGTCGGTACCGCGCTCGGAGTGGCCATGGGCCGCGCGGGCTGGCCGGTCACCGCGGTGGCCAGCCGCGACTCAGGCCGTCGCGAGCGCTTCCGAAGCCTCGTTCCTGGTGCGCGGGCGTTCTTCGAGCCGGCTGCCGTAGTAGACGAAGTGGAACTGGTCATCCTGACCGTGCCCGACGACGCAATTCAGTTCGTCATCGAGCCGCTGCGGCTATACGGCGGCCAAACGATGCTCCATACCAGCGGCCTGCTGGGCGCGGAGGTGCTGTCGACCGCACTGTCGGCCGGAAGCCACATCGGGGCGTTCCACCCCTTGGTGTCGTTCACGTCGGACCTGGAGCGGTCGATCGCCGGGCTCAAGGGCGCCACGATCGCGCTCGAGGGCGACGATTCGATCATGGGCATGCTGGCCGACCTCGCCGAAGCCCTGGGGGGAGTGGCGGTCCGCCTGCCCCGCGGCGCCAAGCCTGCCTACCACGCCGCGGCGGTGCTGGCATCCGGCGGTCTCGTGGCCCTGCTGGACGCGGTAGTCACCCTGGGAGCGGCGGCCGGGCTCGACGAGCGCGGCGCGCTGACCATCTACGGCCGTCTCATGGAGCAGACCCTCGCCAACGCCCGGGCCAACGGAGTCGCCGGGGCGCTCACCGGCCCAATCACCCGTGGAGACGTGGATACGGTCGAGGCGCACCTCGACACGCTGGCCCGGCTGGCGCCCGGTGTGGTCGAGATGTACCTGGCTGCGGCTCGGCGGGAGGTCGCCATCGTGGATGAGCGGGGCGCCCTGTCACCGGAGCAGATCGAGCGTGTTCGGGCCGCGCTTGCAAAGGTGCCCTGACCGGGTACGATTGGGTACATGCAGCACAGCATTGCGGCCAAGTACGTGGCCTGGCCCGCCGCTCGTTTCGTTCGCCCGGCGGGTCGCGAGTGGGAGCGACGTCTCGGTCTCCACGCGAGCCTCACGTTCCAGCGTGCGTCGACGCGCCAGACCATCCTGCGCCCCTCCCGCGGCGGACTCCAGGTCACCGGCTGGCAGCCGGTAGCCACCCAGCGAAACACTCCGTGGAGCGGTCTGCCTCGTGCTGCCGTCACGATCCGCTGGTCTGGTGGGCGGCCGATGGCCGAACGTCGTGCGATCCTGGCCGCGGCACCGTGGCGAGGCTGAGCAGCGCCACCGCCACGTCAGCCGGCGGCATCGTCTTCCGGTTCGAGGCTTCGATTCCGCAGCTCGTCCTCGGGCGCCGCAAGCGCGAGAAGGACATTTCGACGTGGACACTCCCCAAAGGCACGCCAAATCCCGGCGAGACCCTCGAGGAGACGGCCCTGCGCGAGGTCTGCGAGGAAACAGGTCTGACCGTCCGGATCCTGTCGCCGCTGGACGCGATCAAGTACACGTTCGTCCAGCGAGGCCTGCGTATCCACAAGACGGTCCACTACTTCATGATGGAGCCCACGGGCGGCGGCCTCGAAGACCACGACCGCGAGTTCGAGGAGGTACGGTGGATCTCGTTCGCAGAAGCCGCCGACATCCTCTCCTTCGAGACCGAGCGCTCGCTCGTCGGTCTGGCGGCAACAAGGCTGCCGGAAGCTACTGCCTGATCTTCGCGTCCCGACCGCCACGCTCTGGGCGACCGGGGTAGAAGAACCCACCGGAGGTCGACCACGATGGCTCAGTCTCACGACGCGCCCCTGACGACGCCGCTCGCCTCCAGGCATTCGGCTCTGAGTGCGCGGATCGTGGAGTTCGGCGGCTGGCTCATGCCGCTCCAGTACACGGGCATCCTGGAGGAGCATCGAGCCGTTCGCGCGCGGGCCGGCGTCTTCGACCTCTCCCACATGGGCGAGCTCTTTGTCGAGGGCCCGGAGGCGGTCGCCGCGCTCGGCTACGCCCTGTCCACGGACCCGGGGCGGCTCAAGGTGGGACGAGCCCACTACTCGATGATCCTCTTCCCCGAGGGCGGCATCCTCGACGACCTCATCGTCTACCGGCTCGGCGAGGAGCGATTCATGGTCGTGGCCAACGCCGGCAACGCTGTCGCCGTGAGCGATGCCCTGGCCGAGCGACTGGAGGGCTGTCGGGCGGTCCTGGACGACCGGTCCCTGGCGATGGGTCTCGTCGCGATCCAGGGCCCGCGGGCGGCCGGCGTGCTCGGACCCCTCACGGATGTAGCCGTGGACGGGCTCCGCTACTACGCCATCGCAGAGGGGCACGTGGCCGGCGTGCCGGCCCTTGTCGCGCGAACCGGGTATACGGGCGAGGACGGCTTCGAGGTGTTCGTCGACCACGGCTCGACGGAGACGATCTGGGACGCCCTGCTCGACGCCGGCAAGGATGCGGGTGTCGTGCCCGTCGGCCTGGGCGCTCGTGACACGCTCCGGCTCGAGGCCGGGATGCCGCTCTACGGCAACGAGCTCGGGCCGGACACGACGCCGGAAGAAGCCGGACTCGGCCGCGTCGTTCATTTCGACAAAGACGGTGACTTCGTCGGTCGAGCCGCACTCGAGAAGGCCACGGCAGAGGGGCCGCGGCGCAAGCTCGTCGGCCTGATCCCGCGTGGCCGGGGCATTGCCCGCCACGGCTATCCGATCTTCGCGGGCGGTCGGCAGACCGGCCTGGTCACGAGCGGCACTCTCTCCCCGACACTCGGCGAGCCGATCGCCATGGCCTATGTCAGGCCCTTGGACGCGGAGCCCGGTACGATATTGGAAGTCGGCATTCGCGATCAGCGAGTCCCGGCCGAGGTCGTGCCGCTGCCCTTCTACCACCGGCCGGCCTAGGCCGGAGGCCCGTGGGCCCAACGGATCGCATGGAACGCGCCGCTTTACGGCGGTCAGGAGGAATGTACGGCGATGGTGCCCAAGGATCTGCGATATACCAAGGAACACGAGTGGGTCCGTGTCGAGGGCGAAGTGGCCACGATCGGCATCACGGACTACGCGGCCGATCAGCTAGGCGACATCGTCTTCGTCGAATTGCCGGACCTCGGCCGGACCGTCACCCAGTTCAACGCCGTGGGCGTGATCGAGTCAGTCAAGGCCGTGAGCGACCTGTTTGCTCCGGTCGGCGGCGAGGTTGTCGAAGCCAATTCGGAACTCTCCACGTCGCCTGAACTGCTCAACGGCGATCCGTTCGGCAAGGGCTGGATGCTTCGGATCAGGCTTTCCGATCCGACCCAGGTGGACGGCCTGCTCGACGCCGCCTCATACGAAGCGCTCACTTCGGAAGGCTGAGCCGGCCACAGGGACGCGTGAACCGCCAGGGGAGCTGATGCGATGGCATACGGTCCGCACACCACAGACGATCGCGCCCGGATGCTGGCGGCGATCGGCGTCGC
>PMJT01000024.1:20056-29525 GCA_003158495.1 Chloroflexota bacterium
TGACCGGCCTGGACGTCGTTTCCGCGTCCCACTACGACGGGGCCACGGCCACGGCCGAGGCGGCGCTGATGAGTTGCCGGGCCACTCGCCGCGAGCGCGTCCTGGTCAGTCGCGGCGTCCATCCCCACTACCGCGAAACTCTTTGCACCTACTTCGGCGGCGCGTCGCTGCAGGCGGACGAAATCCCGCTCGTCGCCGACGGCCCGGCTGCCGGGACGACCGACCTGGCCGCACTGGAACGCATGCTGGCGGNNCCGGTGCGCTGTTCGTGTCGGTCGTGGAGCCGGTTTCGCTGGCGGTACTGGCCTCGCCCGGCGAATACGACGCCGATATCGCCGCCGGCGACGGGCAGCCGCTCGGCATCCCGCTCTCGTACGGCGGACCGTACCTGGGCATCCTTGCCTGCCGCGAGTCACTGGTCCGGCAGATCCCCGGCCGCCTCGTCGGCATGACCACGGACGTGGACGGCAAGCGCGCATTCGTGATGACGCTGCGGGCCCGCGAGCAGGACATCCGGCGCGAGAAGGCCGCCAGCAACATCTGCACCAACCAGGCCCTGTGCGCCCTCGCTGCGACGATCTACGTCGGGGCCATGGGACCGCACGGACTTCGCGACGTGGCCGCCCTGGGCGCCGCTCGCGCCGCGGAGCTGGAGGCGGCTCTGGCCGCCGCAGGCGCGCCGCGGCTCCACCCCGGTCCCTACCTCAACGAGTTCGCCGTCCGCGTCCCGAATGCCGCTGCGGTCCACTCGCGCCTGCTCGGCCGCGGGATCCTGGCCGGGCTGCCGCTGGCCCGGGCGATACCGGACGACCCGGCGCTGGCGGACGCGCTGCTCGTCTGTGCCACGGAGATGACTACCGCCGACGAGATAGCGGCATTCGCCGCCGCCCTCGGCGAGGAACTTGCGGGAGGCGCCCGATGACCGTCGCCGGAGACCGCCTCGGGCCCACTATCTTCGAACGCTCCCGGCCCGGCCGCGGCGGCGGCAAGGTGCCGCACCCGCCCAAGGATGCGCTGGCCCGGATCCCTGCCGGCCAGTTGCGCGCTGCCGGCCCGCGGCTGCCCGAGGTGTCGGAGCCGGAGCTGACGCGCCACTACGTGAACCTGAGCCAGCTCAACTACGCCGTGGACACGGGCTTCTATCCGCTGGGCTCGTGCACGATGAAATACAACCCCAAGATCGACGAGTGGGCCGCCCGGCTCGACGGCTTTGCCGGTCTGCACCCCTTCGCGCCCGACGAGCTTTCTCAGGGCACGCTGCAACTTCTCTGGGAGCTGGAGCAGGCGTTGGCGGAGATCGGCGGCATGAAGGCCGTGACTCTCCAGCCCGCGGCCGGCGCCCAGGGCGAGTTGACCGGCATCCTCATGGTCCGGGCCTACCACCGCAGCCGCGGTGATTTCGAGCGGGATGAGGTGCTGGTGCCGGACTCGTCGCACGGCACGAACCCGGCCACGGCTTCGATGGCCGGCTTCAAGACAGTCACCATCCCGTCGGCGCCGGACGGTGGAGTAGACGTCGCGGCCTTCCGCGCGGCGCTCGGCCCTCGAACGGCCGCGATCATGATCACCAATCCGTCTACGGTCGGCCTCTTCGAGTCCCGGCTAGGTGACCTGCTCGACGCAGTGCACGAGGTCGGTGCCTTGGCCTACATGGACGGGGCGAACCTGAACGCCATCATGGGCCGCTTCAAGCCCGGTGAGGCCGGTTTCGACGTGATGCACATCAACGTCCACAAGACCTTCTCAACGCCCCACGGGGGCGGCGGACCGGGCGCCGGTCCGGTCGGAGTGGGGGAGAAGCTACTACCGTTCCTGCCCTCGCCCCGGGTTCTGCGCGAGCCGGACGGTCGTTTCCGACTTGAAGCCCCGGGCGAGCGACCCACCAGCATCGGCCGCGTTCGAGCCTTCGCCGGAAACACGGGCGTCCTGGTCCGGGCCTACACGTACATTGCGGCCCACGGCGGCACCGGGCTGGCCGAGGTCAGCGATGACGCAGTCCTCGCCGCCAACTATCTGAAGGCACGCCTGACCGGCATTCTCGACGTCCCGTTCTCGCGACCCTGCATGCATGAGTTCGTCGCTTCGTCGGCGACGCTCAAGTCCGAGACCGGGATCCGGACGCTCGACGTGGCCAAGAGGCTGATCGACTACGGCTTCCANNCGAGACGGAATCGCTCGAGACGCTCGATGCCTTCGTCGAGGCGTTGCGATGCATCGTGGATGAAGCTCACACCGATCCGGAAGTTCTCCATTCGGCGCCGCATAGTTCACCCGTTCGGCGGCTCGACGAGACCACTGCCGCACGCCAGCCGAACCTCCGCTGGCGGGCAATGACGGGCAGCCAGACCCCGTGCCCCGACTAGCCAATATCTCTCAGCGCCGTCTGGATGACCGCCAATATCGGGTTTCTAAAGCTAACCTGCAGGCTCGGAAGGCCAATAGGCCGGACTAATATGTGTCATGTTTTCGTTTCGGGCAGGGGTGCCGGCCGACGCCGGACGCGACGTTTGACACTCCGACGGTGCCTGCGCATAGTAAGACGCAGTGACACGCTCGCCCCGCCCGATGCCATGGACACGTCACGCCGCACCTGTCGGTTATGGGGCGCGATGCCGCAGGCTTCTGCCTCGGCGCCTCTTTGGATTCGCTAGGGAACAAGCCTGGATGCGTCAGCGCCTGATCTGTGTACTCGCGGTCACAGCCATGATCGCCGCTGCGTGCTCGCATGCCACGGCTACGCCCGCCCCGAGCGCGTCTGCCTCCGCGTCGCCGGCGGCTCCCAGCCCGACGCCCACGTCCTCGGCCGTTGCCATTACGGGCTCTAGCTATCTCCCCGATGCCGCCGCCGTCAAGGGCGGCAAGGTAACCCTGGCGGAGTGGACGTTTCCCCACACGGTCAACCCTTATTACGCGCAGGACGCGTCGGACGTCGAAGTGTCGGACAGCATGTTCGACGGCCTGCTGAAGGTGACGCCGGATCTGAAATACCAGCCGGACCTCGTCCTGAACGTCCCCACCACTGCCAACGGCGGTGTGGTGGTGACCGCTGGGGGAATGGACGTCACGTGGACGCTGCGGCCCGGCCTGCTCTGGTCGGATGGGAAGCCGATCACGTGCAACGACATCGCCGCCACCTGGCAGTGGATGGTGAACAAGGACAACTCGGGCCTGGCCGCCGGCACGGCGGGCTGGCAGGACGTCACCGGCGTCGACGGCGGAGCCAGCACCAACTGCGTGATGCACTTCAGCAAGGTCTACGAGGGCTACCTGGGCCTCGTCTCACCGCTGCTGCCGGCCCACTACATCACGACGATCCCGGTCAAAGATGCCCGGACGAAGCTCTACCCGCTTACCAATCTGGCCAGCGGCGTCTACAGCGGCCCGTACATCCCAACCTCGAGCGACGGCCGCACCAAGATCGTTCTCAAGGCTAACTCGTACTGGCAGAGCATCGGCGGTCACGCGCCATGGCTCGCGTCGGTGTCGTGGAAGTACTACCCGGATGTGGGCTCGATGATCGCCGGCTTCAACAACGGTGAGTACGACCTGGGCCAGGGCCTCACCAACACGAACCTGCCAGCCCTGGCCGGCATCGAGACGGCGCGGCAGATCATCCACGACTCGATGACCTATGAGTTGCTCGCCTTCAACAACGCCAGCTTCAGCACCAAGTTCGGCAACGACGCGTCGAGCATCATCCAGGCCGTCAAGCTTGCGACAGATCGACGGGCGCTGACCCAGGGCCTTTTCGGCGGCAGCGTCGGCGTCATCAACAACTCTGTGTCGCCGCTGGCCTGGTACTACAAGGACATCAGCGGCTCGATGGCCGGCGATCCCGGGGCGGTGGCCGATCCGGCTTCGGCAATGGCCATTCTCGCCAACGCTGGGTGGACCAAGGGCGCCGACGGATACCTGGCCAAGGCAGGCAAGGTCCTCGAGCTCAACTACTGCACCACGACCCGCCAGTACCGGCTGGACACGCTGCAGATGATGGCGAGCCAGCTCAAGCAGATCGGGATCAAGGTCGACGTCAACTCCAAGCCGGACTCGGACTTCTTCGGCACGTGGGCCAAGTCCCCTGCGACCACCCAGTGCAATCTGCAGCACGGCAACTTCGACGTGGCCCAGTTCGCGTACGTCTCGCCTCTGGATCCGCTGGCGGGCTACCGGATCTACAACTCCAGCCAGATCCCGGACAACGCCCCTCACGACGGAGCGAACGTGACCCGGATCAGTCTGCCCGCCCTGGATGCCGACTACGACACGATCGCGGCCAACGTGGATCTGAACCGGATCCGCGCCGCGATGTACGCGATCCAGGACATCTACGGCTCGGATCGCAACACATACGAGCTTCCGCTTTACTTCCGCAAGGACGTCTGGCTGGTCGGTTCCAAGCTCCACAACTTCACCGGCAACCCAACGGCGACGGCAGGGGAGTGGAACATCGGGGACTGGTGGGTCGGGTAGTTGCAACCAGACGAGTCGACCGCGACTGCTTGCCTCTCTGATTCCCGGCCTGGCTATCCCCTGCCGGCGCTGGGACGGAGATGCCTCTGTGCTTTGAAGGCCGGACGCTCGGACCTTCGGTGCAGAACGGCTGGTCACTCTTCGTCGGCCGGACCGTGTTACAGTCCAACAATGGCCCAAACGATGCCCAGCAGCCCAGTCAGCGATGCCGCTCCGCGGCTCATTGACAGGGCCTAGCTGCCGGAGGTGCTAGCCCCGGCCGTTGGGTTGGAACCCGTAGGGAGGCGCACAGATGCGTAAGCGATTGATCGGCATCCTCACTGCCGCAGCGGTGGTAGCAGGAGCTTGCAGTTCGTCGACGGCGACACCGTCAGCTACGTTGGCCCCGACAGCCGCCCCGACAGCTGCCCCGACAGCTGCTACGACCGCGGCTCCCACGCCGGCGGCCTCACCTTCTCCGGCTGGCGTCGTGCTAACCGGAACGACTTACAAGGCCACGCCGGCCACCGTGACCGGAGGCTCCGTAGTCCTTTCTGAGTATCAGTACCCGGACACCGTCAACCCGTACTTCGCCCAGGCCGAGACTGACATCGAAGTCTCCGGCAGCATGTTCGACGGCTTGCTCAACGTGACGCCCGACCTCAGGTACACGCCTGATCTGGCGACCAACGTCCCGACCGTTGACAATGGCGGAGTGGTGCTCACGCCAGCTGGCGGAATGGATGTCACCTGGACCCTTAGGACCGGCATGAAGTGGTCCGATGGTCAAGCGATCACTTGCGCAGACGTCCAGGGCACCTGGAAATGGATCATGGATCCCACCAACACGGGCCTGGCCGGTGGAACCACTGGTTGGGAAGACATCACCGGCGTCGACGGTGGAACCGGCACCAACTGCGTAATGCATTTCAGCAAGGTCTACGAGGGTTACCTGAGTCTCGTCTCGCCCGTGCTGCCGGCCCACTACCTCAGCACCATCAAAGTCGCTGACGCGCCCACCAAACTGTACCCGCTGACGGACCTCAAGTCCGGCGTCTACAGCGGATCGTACATTCCGACAGTTGCGCGCGCCGACGCCCAGATCACGCTCGTTCCAAACCCGAATTGGCAGACAATCAGCGGCCATGCGCCGTGGCTGGGTTCGGTCATCTGGAAGTACTACGGCGACCCTGACGCCATGATCCAGGGCTACAAGGCCGGTGAGTACGATTTGGGTCAGGACATGACCAACGCAAACATTCCTTCGCTGACCGGGATTGACCCCAGCCAGATGGTCATCCACGACTCGCTCCTGTATGAGTTGAATCAGTTCAACTCGAAGCAGCTCACCGCCGAGTACGGCTCTGACGCCTCTACGATCATCAACGCAGTGAAGCTCGCCACGGACCGAGAGGCAATCGCCAAGGGCCCGCTTGGCGGCAATGTGAAGGTGACCAACAACTTCATCTCCCCACTTACGTGGTACTACAAGGAGGAGGGTGGCTCGACTGCCGCTGACCCGACTAAGGCCGCCTCGCTCCTGGCAGCAGCCGGTTGGACCAAGGGAGCCGACGGGTATCTAGCCAAGGGTGGCAAGACGCTCAACCTCCAGTACTGCACTACGACTGCCGCCTACCGCGGTGACACCCTGAAGCTCATCTCGTCGCAGCTCAAGGCCATTGGGATCAAGACCAACGTCACGCAGACGAAGAACATATTCGCCGGCTGGAACGAGGTTCCCGCTACAACACCTTGCAACCTGGTCCACGGCACGTTTGACGTTGCCGAGTTTGCCTATCAGTCTCCGCTTGACCCGCTTGGCGGTTATCTCGTCTACAACAGTGTTGGCATCCCCGATGCCGCCCCGCACAACGGCCAGAACACAGCCCGCATAAGCCTTCCCGCCCTCGACGCGGCCTACAATACCGTCAAGTCCAGCGTGGACTTCTCGAAGGTGAAGGATGCAATGTTCGGGATCCAGGACATCTACGTGTCCAGTGCGAACACCTATGAGCTCCCTCTCTATCTGAAGAAGGACGTGTGGCTCGTTAATCCGAAGCTGCATAACTTCACTGGTAACCCGACCACTTCCGCCGCTGAATGGAACATCGGCGACTGGTGGATTGGCTGATCGAGTACTGCCGCCTGATCAGCTGATTGGTCGGCGCATCTAGGTGACAAAGAGGGCGGCGGTCCGCGGACTCGCCGCCCTCTTCAACCGCGGACGCAGGAATGCTCAAGTACACTATTCGACGTTCATTGCAGGCGGTCCCGGTCCTGTTCGGCATTACGATCGTCTGTTTCATGCTCATGCATCTTCAGCCGGGCAATCCAGCGGATAGATTCGCTCAGAACCCGAAGATAACCCAGGCTCAGATCGATGCATTCAAGCATCGTTGGGGACTGGACGATCCGTTGCCGGTCCAATACTGCACCTGGCTCGGCGTATGCGGAGACGCGGGCGTCCTGAATGCTCTGCCGGGCGGCCAACTCAACGTGGCCGGCTTATCGATAGGCTTGCCGGGCGGAAACAACGGAGTCCTTCACGGCGACTTCGGCTACTCGATCTTTGACGGTCAACCCGTAACGGACATCATCGCCAACCGTGCCCTGCCGACGATCATCCTCGCTGGCACCGCATACGTGATATGGATCACCATTGCGTTTCTAGCGGGTGTGTACGCCGCCGTGAAACGCTACGGCAAGTTCGACTCGATCCTGACCATCTTCAACTATATCGGCTATTCGCTGCCGACGTTCTGGCTCGGATTGATGTTGATAGCGTTCTTATCGGTGCCTCCGTTAAAGATATTTCCGGCTAGCGGGATGTGGGACGCGAGGTCGGTGCCGATCTTCGGCACCGGTGACTATTGGGTCTATGTCGGGGCTCATCCCATCGACGCTCTAGTGGACCTGGCGCGCCATCTGGCTCTGCCGGTACTCACTCTCGTGCTCGTGAGCGTGGCTGGCGACTCGCGCTTCATTCGATCGAGCATGCTTGACGCCCTCAACCAGGATTACGTCAAGACCGCTCGGGCAAAAGGTCTGCCGGAGCGTCGCGTCATATTTCGGCATGCGCTCCGCAACGCGCTTCTGCCGGTCATCACAAACGTCGGGCTCGAAATCCCGTTCCTCTTCAGCGGTGCAATCGCGACCGAGACGATCTTTTCGTGGCCCGGGATGGGGCGACAGTTCGTAGAGTCGGTGGGGCATAACGACTACACCGTCCTGATGGGGATCCTTTTGATAACGTCGGTGATTGTTGTGTTCGCCAATTTGCTCGCGGACATCATGTACGCCGTGGTCGACCCACGCGTCAAGTACGATTAGGATTCCTCACTTGGACCCTCGCATTGAAGAAACTGAGGTCAACGCGGGACGGGAACCCTCGCCCGACTACGAAGTGGCATTGGTGTCGCTGAACCAGTGGCAGCTTGCATGGAGGCGTTTCCGGAGGCACAGGCTGGCCATGATCGGTGCCGGCCTATTCCTGGCGATGCTGGCTATTGCGGCCTTTGGTCCGATCCTCCTTCCGTACGATCCAACGTTCGTGCCGGCACCAGACTCCCTGTATTGCCCGGGCAGCACGACCGCTCTTGCATATAGCGGGTGCCCGCCGTTCACCCCGGGTCACATCCTCGGCACAACGGGCAGCCTCCGATTGGATCTGCTGACCCTTGTGGTTAACGGGGCGCGAGTCTCCCTTATGATCGGGCTCGGCGCATCCATCTTCTCCGCCGTCATCGGCACGATCGTCGGTGGTCTTGCCGGCTATTTCGGTGGTTTGCTGGACAATGTCCTGATGCGCATTGTCGACATCATGCTGAGCATTCCTATCCTCTTCGTGATCATTATCTGCGCTCAGATCTTTGGTAATGGCGACTGGAAAGTGATTCTGGTCGTATTTGCGATCTTCGGATGGCAGGGCACAGCCCGGCTCGTACGTAGTCTCTTCCTCACGTTGCGGACGGAAGTCTTTGTCGACGCGGCGAGAGCCGTAGGCGTTGGAGACATAAGGATCATCTTTCGGCACATTCTTCCCAATGCTGTCAGCCCGATCATTGTTTCCACGACTCTGTCTGTAGCGGGCGTTATCATCGGTGAGGCGTTCGTCAGTTTCATCGGTTACGGAGTCAACCCAGCCATCACGCCTACGTGGGGCAACGAATTGACGGCGGCGCAGAACTTCATAGCGCAGGGCAACTGGTGGTGGCCTCTGTTCCCCGGCCTGGCGATCGTTCTGACTGTTCTCGGTATCAACTTCATGGGCGATGGCCTCCGCGATGCCCTCGACCCGAGGAGCCGCGAGTGACTACCCAACCCAGCTCTGAGGACACGCTGGCCGGCGACGCGAACGCCCCGCTCCTGGACGTCCGCGACCTGCGCACCTATTTCCACGTCATGGACGGGACCGTCAAGGCCGTCGACGGCGTCGATTTTTCGATCCCGCGCGGCGGCACCGTGGGCCTGGTCGGCGAGTCCGGCTGCGGCAANNCTTCCAGGAGCCGATGACGAGCCTGAACCCGGTCTTCACGATCGGCGACCAGATCTCCGAGGCGATTCTGCTCCACCAGGTGCCCAAGCCCAACAAGAAGGAAACGCTGGAGCGCACGATTGAGTCGCTCCGCCTGGTAGGCGTCTCGGCGCCGGAACGCCGCGTCAAGCAGTATCCGCACGAGCTGTCCGGCGGCATGCGGCAGCGAGCCATGATCGCCATGGCCCTCTCTTGCAATCCCAAGCTGCTCATTGCCGACGAACCGACCACGGCCCTGGACGTGACGATCCAGGCCCAGATCCTCGAGCTGATCAAGGAGCTCCAGGTCCGAACCGGCACTGCGCTCCTCCTGATCACTCACGACCTGGCGGTCGTGGCCGAAACCGTCGAAACGATCGCCGTCATGTACGCCGGCCGGATCGTCGAAACGGGCAATGTGGACCAGGTTCTGCTCAGCCCGCAGCACCCCTACACCCAGGGCCTGCTGAGCTCGATCCCGGGCGTCAAGAAGCGCGGCGAGGCGCT
>PMJT01000060.1 GCA_003158495.1 Chloroflexota bacterium
GCCGTCGGTGCTCGTCTTCGGGCGAACAGGCATCGCGGCCTTGATCCTCGTCCCCATCGCCCTCACCCGCACGGATTACCGGGCCGTGCTGGCGCGGTGGCGGTGGGTCGTCGCATTCGCCGTAATCGAAATGGGCATTCCATGGGTCCTTCTCGGCACAGCCGAAAAGCAGATCCCGAGTTCGCTGGCCGGCCTGCTCGTGGCCGGAGTGCCGCTCGTGGCCACGGTTCTTGCCGTCGGCACGGGCGGTCGAGACAGGATCGGGCGGACCGGGATCGTGGGCTTGCTCGTGGGTCTCGTCGGCGTGGCCGCGGTGGTGGGCGTCAACCTGGACACATCCAATGTGCCGGCCCTCCTGGCGATGGCGGTCGTTGTCGCCGGTTATGCCACGGGCCCCGCGATCATGTCCCGCCGCCTTGGCGGACTGTCGACGATCTCGGTGATGGCGCTGTCGCTCTCCCTGTGTGCGCTGGTCTACGCGCCGATTGCGTTGGTGCAGCGACCGGCGGTCATCCCGAGTCCCGCCGCGCTCGGTTCCGTCCTGATCCTGGCGGTCGTTTGCACCGCGTCGGCCTTCCTCCTCTTCTGGGCGCTGATCGACCAGGTCGGGCCGGTTCGGGCGACCGTGGTCACGTACCTCAACCCGGCCGTGGCGGCGCTCCTGGGCGTCGCCGTCCTGAGCGAGACCTTCACGCCGGTCATGGGCTTTGGGTTCGGGCTTGTCATCCTGGGTTCCGTGCTGGCCACTCGACCGCCGGGAGCCGGGAGCCCCTGGCCGCTGCGTCGGTCGCGAAGCCAGTCTACTGTCGAGCAGACCGAAGTCTCCGCCTGACGATCGCCTCCGGCCGAGCGCCGGGGCACGCTCGCCGAGTCGGCCGCGCCGAGCCGCACCGCCGGGTCGGCCGCTAGCAGGTCACGTGAATGATCGCGTAGACATCGTCGGCGTCGATATCGGCGAGCAGCCGGCAGGCCTCGCTCGTGGGCAGCGCCTCGAAAATGACGCCGCGCCGCTCGGCCTCCGCGCGCAATTCCGGGGCGATCGGCAGCTGGCCCTTCGCGCCTGTGCCCACTATCAGGCGATTGCCGCCCCAGGGAATCTCCTCGGCGGTGGTCAGCGGCGTATGCCGCCAGCGGGCAGTCATGAGCGCCTTGGACGGCCCCTTGTCCCGCTTCCGAATTCGGCCGCCCTCGATGACGACGTCCTTGCGGTAGCGCTCGCCCTCGATGTTCAACTCACCGAAGTCGACCAGTTCGGCCTTCATGAGCGGATTCTCGCACTCGGAGCAACTCGCCCGTTCGGCAGGGTCGGGTCCTGATCCGGCGGATCGGCTGCGCCCGGACGAGGCGTCGCGGACGCGCCAACCGCAGGGTCTACTTCTCGATGTACGTTGCCAGCGGAGGGATGACGCCGTGCCTCTCCATCGCTGCGCTGAGTTCGGGCGGCGGAGCGGCCATGGCCGCCTGGAAAGGCGCGAGGTCTGGGACGTCCAGGGTCAGGCTGACGTTGTTGCTGCCATCGGTGGCGACGTGGTCGGTCACGTGGCCGCCGAAAGGTGCGAGCTGCTCGACACGCTCGGCCTTGTACTTGAGCCAGCGCTCGACGTCGACGACCTTGTGGGTGATGACCAATCTCGGCATGCAAACTCCTAGGGGGCGTCCGCGCTGCCTGGTGGCAACAACGCCGACCCGGCTGAAGGCGGCGAGCGTATGGCCCGCACCCCGAGGCCACTACCAGCGTCCCGCGTGATGGAGTGCCGGGGTCGGCAGCCGAGCCAGGACGTCCGGTTCGGCCGGCCGCGCCTGGGCCCTCGTCGATCGGCCGGGCGAGGCGGCGCACAGCGACCATCATCTGGCGCGGACTGCGCGGTTCGGGCAGCGTGCTCGCGCCCTGGCTGCGGAAGCCGTCGAGCATCAGACCCAGCAGCTGCCTCCACGCGTCCGGCGCCGCCCGGCCCGCGGCGTCGACAACGCCGGCGTTGGCCATGAGGAGGAGAACCAGGTCCTCGGGGACGACGTCGGTGCGCAGGCTTCCATCGGTCTGGGCTCTCTCCAGGATTGACCCGCAGCTCGGCGGGCAACCCGGCACCACGTGGCCGCCTCGCGTGGCGGCACGGCCGCAGCCAGGCATTGACCTGCGAGGCGGGTCGGGCCTACGGTCCGATCGTGAGCAGAGCGGAACCCGCCAGCGGCCGGGATAACGATCGAGTCGTCCTGCACCAGGTCCATCCGTTGAAGCTGGCGGCCGACATTTCAGCCTCAGCGATCTCCAACGTTCTGCTGTGGCAGCACCGACTCGGCCCTGCGCTCTCGGTGAGGTACCTGTTGCCCGCTGCCGGGTCCGCGCTCGTGCTCCAATTCGGCGACGTCGACTCCCTGCGCGAAACGCCCCAGGGCCGGTATGTCCTGGCCCACATGCCGCCATCGGTGATGGCGGTCCGCCTGACGGGCGACGCGATCATGGCCTGGGGTTCGTGGCGTCGATCGCCGAAACTCATCGGCATCGGCATTGCTGTCATCGTGGCCGGCTGGTCCCACGGCTTGGTGGAACCCGAGTCAGACGAGACCGACGACGCCGATTCTGGCTACTTCGAAGAGTAGCCGGCGGCAGGTTCGGCCTGGAGCGGTTCGGTCGGACCGGGAAAAGGACTGGGTCGCGCGCCCTAGTACATCAACCGCGGATCGATGCGATTGATCAGTTCCTCCCCGGCCAAGTACCGCCGCAGATTCTCGCAGAAGAGCTCGACGATGCGCGCGTTCTCGTGGATCGAAAGCGCGGCTGTGTGCGGGCTGATGAGCACGTTCGGCAAATCCCACAGCGGGCTGTCCGGTGGCAGCGGCTCCGTGGCAAAGACGTCCAGCGCCGCACCGCGCAGCCGGCCTGACTCAAGGGCCGCCACGAGCGCGTCCTCGTCGACGACGGCGCCCCTGCCGACGTTGACGAGAATGGCCCCGTCGCGCATGAGCCCGATGGCCTCGGCATCGATCATCTGCCGGGTCTCGTGGGTCGAAGGCAAAGCCAGGACGACTGCGTCGGCCGCCGGCAGCATCTCGGAGAGGCTGTCGATGCCTTGCATCTTGTCGACATTTGGCGAGTCCGAGGCTCCGGATCGATTGACGCCGATGACGCGCATCCCGAAAGCCTTCGCGCGCCGCGCTATCTCCTCGCCGATGGACCCGAACCCGACGATCAGGATCGTCTGGCCGGCCAGCTCTCGGACCGGGTAGTGGTCCCAGTGCCGCGCCGCCTTGTCGCGGATCAGACGCGGCAGGTCCTTGTTCAAGGCCAGCAACCCGAGGAACGCGAACTCCGCCAGCTGGCTGCCGTGGATTCCGCTCGACGTCGTGACGGCGATGCGGTCCAGTTCTTCGGCCGGGAGCCCTGCGGCTCTGACCTGTTCGCCGGCCCCGGCGGCCGTGCCCTGGACCCACCGAAGTCGAGGCGCGATCCGGACGGCCTCGGCCAGGCCCGGGCCCGAGTCTCCCGGCAGCCCGAAGAAGACCTCGGCCGAGCCGAGCATCGCCCGCCAGCGATCCTCCTGCGCGTCGGTTCGCCGGAAGGTGGCGTCGCCCCGGTGATCGCCGGGGAACCGCGTCGGCGGAAGCAGGTCCGGCTCGTACAGGACCGCCAGCCGCGGGTCGGCCGATCTAATGACCGCGGCCAGCTCGGCCTCGAGCGGAGTGACCACGGCGACGATGACCCCGCCGGCTTTCGCCGTGAGATCGCTCCGATCGTTGTTCGACCGCCCAGACATGCAGCCTCCGCACCGCGGTTCAGACGATGAACGACAGGAAGCCGAAGAACAGGCCGAGGTTTGTCCAGTTGATCTTGCTGTCCATCGAGATGATCCCGGCCGTCGTCACCACGGCGATCGCGAAGCAGATGCAGGCCACGATCACCAGGAGCGACTTTGGGTTGTTCAGCATGCTGTTGCGGGCCACGAGGTGACTCCTTGATTGGGTCCGGTGCTTCGACAGGGACGGTCGTCGGCGCTACCGGCCGGCGGCGGCCGCGGCCTTTGATCGCCTGCGGGCGCGATACCAGGCAAGGTATTCGAGCAACTCTTCCTTCTCGTCGTCTGTGAGATCGGCGAAGAGCGCCGAAGTGACTGCCTCGGAAGGGCTCCGCTCGGACTCGCCGGGCACCTGGTAGCCACAGAGGCGCATCAGCTCTGCGTACGGAACGGCCAAAACCTGGCTCAGGCTATGAAGGACATGGGGCGAGGGCTTCTTGACCGCATCCGCTTCGAGCTTGCTCAGATACGCTCCGGAGATGGCCGCGGCTCGTGCGGCGTCTATCGCCGATAGCCCTCGCAGCTCTCGCGCGCGTTTGAGCGCCGCTCCCAGTGACAGGTTCACTCCGCTCCTTCCATCAACTTGCTGTGTCCTGCTGACCAGGTGCGAGCCATTGCTCGAAAGCGACAGATCATGCGGGGAGGTCCCCGCGCGAACGGCGAGGCGTCCCACGTCGTCGAGATCTATACCACATGAGGTATTCGAAGAGCTCGTCCCGCTCCTCGTCGGTGACATCGCCAAAGGGCGCCGACGCGCCTCCGGTCGAGCCGCTCGCGTCCGATGCACCTGGCATGAGGTATCCGTTGAGGCGCATCAGCTCCGCGTAGGGAACGGCCAGGGCCGCGCTCAGCTGCTGCAGGATCTGAGGCGACGGCTTCTTGACCGAGTCGCTCTCGAGCTTGCTCAGGTACGCCGTCGAAATGCCGGCCGCCCGAGACGCATCCGCAGCCGACAACCTGAGAATCTGGCGCGCCTGCTTCAGCACGATCCCAAATGGGTGCGTCAACTTTGCCGCCTATCCTACAGTAGATGTCTGCAACTACAGTTGACAGTACCACGGATCCATGCTTCACTGCAATCGATCAAAGCAGTGGCCGGAGCGACTCCCGGCGGTGGCCTTCGCGGTCCCGCTTCCCCGGATGCAAGCGCCACGCGGAGGAAGCAATGGGCCTCGACCAGGTCGACCAGACGGTCGTCACAACGGAGCCGGCGATCGCCGCTCCAACCCAGCCGGACGCGTTGTGGGCGGCCGATACGCTGCCCGTGGCACTCGTTTCGGCGGCGCCCACTCCGACGATTCCCGTTGCGGCGCCAGTCGCACCGGCAGCCACACGCTGGGTGGGGCCCGTTGCGGCGCCTCTCGCCTTTGCCGCGGCTCCGATGTCCGCAGCCCCCATTGAGCCGCAAACGGTCCGAACGTTCCGGCGGCGCACCACGCGAACGAGTTTCGAGAACGCCGAGTTGACCCGGCGGATCGTCGTCCTCGTATTCGGACTCATCGAGCTTTTCATCGGCATGCGCATCGTCTTGCTTCTTCTCGACGCCAGGACGACCAATGGCCTCGTGTCCGGGATCATGAACCTCAGCGGGCCCTTCGTGGCCCCGTTCCAGGGAATTCTCCGGACCAACGCCGTGAGCACGTCGGGCTCGGTGCTGGACGTCGCCGCGCTCCTGGCCATCGCCGGTTGGGGGATCGTGGAGATGATCGTGTTCTGGGTTCTGGCGACATTCCGGCGCGAGCCGGCCTGATCCACGGAGCGGATCGCAGCGTGGTTCCCCGGTTTGACCACACAAGAGAACGGATAGAGAGGTAGACATGACAATCGAAGAACTCCAGCCAGACAAGCCCGGCCGCCTGAAGGCCATCGTCCGGCGTGTGTCCGGCTCGGCTCACGCCATTCGGAACGGCGCATCGAACCTCGTCGCGCGNNCCTCGTCGCGCGCCTGCCGGCAACTGCCAGGGCGACCCAGGCCGGCGCATCGAACCTCGTCGCGCGCCTGCCGGCAACGGCCAGGGCGACCCAGGCCGGCGCTCGAGCCACGACCAGCGCTCTCCAGCAGCTCCCCGATTCGACGCTTCGCTCGCTGGCGGCAAGCTCCGCCGGCCTCGGCGCGGGACTCTACCTCGCTGGCAAGAACAGGCTGCTGGTCGCGTTGGGAGTCGTTCCGGCGATCGTGGTCGGAGCAGCCATCGCCTTGCGTCCTCACAAGACGATCGCCCCGCCGAAGTCGAGCATCTAGTCGTGGCTCGCTCAAGCCGATGGCAGCCTGCCCTCGGCGGGAAGGCATCCGTGTCCATCCTGACGTTGCTCATGGTCGCCCTGATCGGCGTGGTTCTCGTCTCCGCCGTCATCGGCACGCGTCACCCGCGTGGTCGATGGACCTCCATCAGGCAGCGGCTTTCGATGTCCCGGCATGCCGCGATGGGAGGCGGTGACCCGATCGGCGCTTCTGACTGGGAGAACGAGGGCGGCTCGATTGCCCGCGCCGAAGCAACGGGGCTGCCGGTAACGATCGACCTCGAACACGCCCCACATCTTTGAACTGGGACAGACGGGTCCGCGAGACCGAAGGCTAGAACATGAACGCGACAATCCACCAGCGAACCACGGGCGTGTGGATCTCGGCCGCCTCGGCCACCGTTCTGCGCTGGACGCCGGACGGGGTCGTCAGCCGGGAACAGATCGAGTCACTCGTCCCGGGCCGCCATCGCTCCACCGGCCGCCCGCCGACCGAAGACCATCCGGCCGGTGAAGGCCACCGCGACGAGCGCATGCGCACGTTCTTCGCCCAGGTCAACGCGGCCGTGGCCGCCGAGGACGATCTGCTCCTCGTCGGTGACGGTGAAGTCGTCGATCACTTTGCCGAGCAGGTTCGAGCCCACGATCGCGACCACAAGGCCCGGCGGCGGGTCGAACTTGCGAAGAGCGGCCCCATGTCCGAGCCGCAATTGATCGCGCGTATCCGCGAGTTCGCGGGCTCGCCGGCGCGGCGCACTCTGCCGGACTGAGACTCGGGCGGGGCGCCGACATTCGGGGTAAACCACCCTCCCGAAAACCCTTCGACCACCCGACTAACAAAGTGGAAGGCGGCGACCGCCTCGTATCTGGGTGCCCGGTCGCGAAGGCCGCCTGAGCAGTCGAAGGGATCAACGATGGCGCGCCTGACCGACGAGTACCACATCTCGGACGAGAGCCTGGAGCTGCGCCGCCAGTTCCTGCGACTGTCCCGTAGCGACATCTCGACGCTCCGCTCGCTGGCCGGCTGGGCGAACGGCGTGGCCGATTCCATCGCCCGCGAGTTCTACGACCACCAGTTCTCATTCGGCCCCACGCGAGAGTTCTTCCAGAACTACGCTGCCGGCCACGGCATGTCAATCGACCGGCTGCGCGACGCGCTCGAGAAGACCCAGGCCGGCTACTTCCGCGAGATGTTCGCCGAGGCCGCCGCCGGCGGGAAGTTTGGCCAGGAGTACTTCGAGAAGCGCCTGGCCGTCGGCAAGATGCACAACATCATCAACCTGCCCCTGAAGTGGTACGTGGGCAGCTACCCGCTGTACATGGACCTCGTCCGCAAGCGCCTGCGCCGCAATCTCTGGTATCGGCCGTGGGTCTACGGCCGCGCCGAGCGGGCCATCTTCACGATCTTCAATTACGACCTGCAGGCTGTCTGCGACGCCTTCTTCTACGACTACCTGCAGTCGATCGGCCTCAACCTCGGCGCCGTGCAGGTGCCGAACCGGCAGCACGACCTGTCGGAGCACTACGCGGAGTTCAAGGCCACGGTCCGTGGCACGCTCGAAGAGACCTCCCGCACCGGGCGGACGCTGAGCGAGCTCGGCGCTCAGCTCAACGAGGCTGCGAGCCAGGCCGGCCTGGCAACGGGCCAGATTGCCGCTACGATCGGCCAGGTCGCGTTGGGCGCCCAGGAGCAGGCTCGCGCCGCGACCGACACGACCGAGGCCGTCAACGGCCTGGCCAACGTCATCGCCCAGGTCCGCTTCTCCGCGGTCGAAACCACGGACAGCGTCGGATCCGCGGCAAAGGCGGTTTCGTCGCTGGCAACGGCGATCAGCGAAGTCTCCGACGCTTCGGGCGAAGTGGCCCGGGTTTCGTCGAGTGCCGCACAAGCCGCTCGCCACGGCGCCGACGCGGTCAAGCAGACCGTCGAGGGCATGGCCCGGATCGAGAAGACGGTCGCCACGAGCTCGTCCCGCGTTTCGGAGCTCGGCGCCAAGTCCACGCAGATCGGGGCAATCGTCGAAACGATCGATGACATCGCCGAGCAGACGAACCTGCTGGCGTTGAACGCCGCCATCGAAGCTGCTCGAGCCGGCGAACAGGGCAAGGGCTTCGCGGTCGTCGCAGATGAGGTTCGAAAGCTGGCGGAACGCTCCAGCCGCGCCACCAAGGAGATCGCAGCGCTGATCGAGGAGGTCCGCAACGTGACGGACGCCGCGGTGCAGGCCATGCAAGACAACTCGCGCGAGGTCCAGGCCGGCTCGCAGCTGGCCCAGAAGTCCGGCGCGGCGCTGACCGATATCGCGGTCTCGGTGAATGCGACGACCTCCGCCGTGACCCGGATCATCGCCGCGGTCCAGGCCATGTCGGGCGCCTCGAGCACAGTGATCGGCGCCATGGACCGGATCGAGGAGCTGGCCACGGCCAACAGCCGCGGCGCAGACCAGATGGCCGAACAGTCCGGCGACGTCTCGCATGCCGTCGAGTCGATCGCGGCCGTCTCCGAGCAGAACTCCGCGTCGGCCGAGCAGGTCAGTGCGGCCACGGAGGAACTCAGCGCCCAGGCGACCGAGGTAGTGACGTCTGCGACGCACCTTGCCCATTTGGCCACACGGCTCGACGAGCTGCTCGGGGCCTTCCAGCTCGGCGTGCCCGAAGCGGGGCACGGGCAGCCCGGATCGGGCCACTCCGGCGCGGTAGTCGAAATCCGCCGCTCGCGAGCCGCATAGGGCCATCGCCCTGGCGGACCTCGAGGTCAGCTGCACGAGGTCCGCGACAGGCTCCCGGAATCGGCTCAGCCGCCGCGGCGAGTACTGCTCGACGGCCCGGCGCTGCGCTTGACCTCAACCCTGACCTACCCTTTGGACTCAACACCTGCGCAATCTGTCTGAGGTCGCGGCGCTCATGGGGCGGAGGGTCTGTGGCACCCGCGGGGGCGGCGCGATCCTGCCCCGGCCCCCGTCAGTTCTCCGGCCCCGGCCGACCACTCGGCCCTTCAGCCGCCGGCGGCAACCCCGCGGGCAAGCAGCTCCTCGTACCTGGCCGGGTCCACGTTGCCGCCGCTCAGGATGCACACGACGCGGCCGCGGCCCGAGCGGCCCGTGACCGCCCCGAGGGCCGGCAACTCTTCCGCGTGAAAGAGCCACGCAGCCAGCGACGTGGCGCCGGAAGGCTCCAGCACGAGCCGGGCCTCGTGCGCCGCCCTCACCATCGCCCGGGCTATCTCGTCCTCGGCGACCACCACGATGCCGTCCAGGTAGCTGCGCATCAGCGCCAGGTTGATCTGCCCGATGCTCGCCGTCCGCTGGCCGTCGGCGATCGTCCGGCCGACCGACTCCGCCGGCCACGTGACGATACGGCCCTCGCGAAGCGAGTCGCGCGCGTCCGCGGCCAGGGCCGGTTCGACGCCGATCACGACGGCGTCCGGCCGGAGCGACTTGACCGCCACGGCGACGCCGGCAGCGATGCCGCCGCCGCCGACCGGGACGAGAACCGTGAACGGATCCGTTGCAGCCGCACCGCCCGGGCCGCCTGCCGGCTCGCCGGGCGCGCCGCCGACCGGGCGCCCGGCCTCGAGCGCAGCCAGTTGCTCGACGATCTCGAGCCCGATTGTGCCCTGGCCCGTGATCGTGGCCGCGTCGTCATAGGGGCCGACCAGCGACAATCCCTCGACCCGCGCGAGTTCGGCCGCCCGCTCCGCCCGCTCATCGCTGGACGGCCCGACGAAGACGATCTCGGCGCCGTCCTCGCGAACCCGGTCGACCTTGATCCGCGGCGCATCGGACGGCATGACTATGACCGCGCGGACGCCGAGGAGCCGGGCGGCCCGGGCCACTCCCTGGGCATGGTTGCCGCTCGAGTGCGACACCACGCCCGCGGCGCGCTGCTCGACCGAGAGCGTGGCGATGTTGTAATACGCGCCGCGCAGCTTGAAGGCGCCGATCGGCTGGAGCGACTCGGGTTTGAGCCAGACCCGCGTCCTCCCGAGCGGATCGCCGGGTTCGGGAGTGCCAAACGGCAGGAGCGGCGTGTAGACGACGGCCCCACGGATCACACCGGCAGCCGCGCGGATCCTCTCCAGGGTCACGTCGCCGCCGGCTCCGGCCGGGCCGGTCGCCCGCGCATCTGCGCGGCGGTCAGACATCGGCCGGGTTCCTTCGAATGGACGGCCTCCGAGCCGCCGATCGTCGCATCTTCATGACAACGGACTATAGGACTACGGCGCGGTTGCGAGTGAGATCCGCGCGAGCGAGCCTGTTGGCCCGAGTACCGAACCGCACTCACACGAATCCGGGTCCGGCCGGCCCGGCCCAGACAAGGGAGAACGGCCCCCGGAGTCGGGAGGAGCGGCCCAAGGCTCCGCCGCGCCCCGTCCATATCATCGATACCGACCCGTCCGATATCCAGGTCTGATCGCGCGGCCCCGATCCAGACCATCGACTCGCCGGTGCGCCAAGAATCATCCCAATCGAGGAGGGCAGATGCCCGTCCTGCACGCCAAGCCGCAGGCCCCCAGCGACGACAAGCGCTGGAAGATCGTCGAGACCCGCATGCGCCGCATGGGCGACCGCCCG
>PMJT01000066.1:0-7200 GCA_003158495.1 Chloroflexota bacterium
CGTCGAGACCGTCGGCAACAACGAAATCCTGGTGCAGGTCCCAGGGGCAACGGACCAGAGCGCAATCGAGAAGCTCGTCGGTCAGACAGGCCAGCTCGACTTCGTCCTGCTGCCGCCCGCCCAGTACGGTGACGCAAGCGGCACTGCCACGTGCCCGAGCGAGCCCAGCGGCTGCATTTCGCCGACGACGATCGTGGGTCAGAGCATTGATCCCTCGCTGCCGGCCCAGTTCACCGGCAAACAGCTGGATTCCACCAACATCAGCGCCGCGCTGAACACGCAGAAGAATGACGGCACATGGCTTGTGAACTTCGCCTTCGCCGGCTCGGCAGGCAGCGATTTCGCCACGTGGACCGGCGCTCACCTCAACGACTTCTTTGCCATAGTGCTCGACGGGAACGTACAGTCCGCTCCGTACATCCAGAGCGCTATCACCGGCGGCAAGGGCCAGATCACGGGCTCGTTCACGTCGGCTGAAGCCAAGCAGCTCGCGACCATCCTCTCCTATGGCGCGCTCCCGTATCCGGTGCAGCAGGAGTCGAGCCAGTCTATCCCCGCCTCGCTTGGCCAGACCTTCCTCAACCAGACACTCTTCGCCGGCGCGATCGGCATCCTCCTGGTGCTGCTCTTCATGCTCGTTTACTACCGGCTTCCCGGCCTGGTCGCCAGCATGGCACTCGTGTACTACGGAATCGCCGTGTACGCGATCTTCCGGATCATCCCGGTGACGTTGACCCTGGCCGGCATAGCGGGCTTCGTGCTCTCGGTAGGCATGGCGGTGGACGCCAACATCCTGATCTTCGAGCGGACGAAGGAAGAGTTGCGCGCCGGCAAGACGCTGGCCACCGCGGTTGAGGCCGGCTTCACTCGAGCCTGGAACTCGATCTTCGACTCCAACGTTTCGTCGTTGATTACGGCGTTCATCCTCTACTTCTTCGGTTCGTCCACGATCAAGGGCTTCGCCCTGGTCCTGATCGTCGGTGTCGCCACCTCGATGTTCACGGCCGTCACAGTGTCCCGGACGCTGCTGCGGCTCGTGGTTCGCCAGCAGGTGGCCCAGAAGGCCTGGCTCTTCGGCGTGAGCGACGACGAGTTCCAGGCGAGAGCCATGGGCGGACGACTCGCCCGACGGGAGGCCCGCGGACGTGTTTGATGTCATCGGCAAACGAAACTGGTTCTTCCTCTTCTCCGGGCTGATCGTCGTCCCCGGCCTGATCTTCATCCTCCTGACGCCACTGACAAACGGCAAGGTGGGGCTGCAGTTCTCGGTCGACTACACCGGCGGTACGGTCTGGCAGATCCAATTCAAGAACCCCACGATCTCGCTGGACGAGGTCAAGTCGGTGCTTGTCGCCAACGACGTCAAGAACGCGGAAGTGTCGATCGACACGGCCAACATGGTCCAGATCCGGACCAAGGACGCGAATCTCCTCCCGGTCCCGACGCCGGCGCCCACTGTGGATCCCAGCGCCAGGGCGAGCGCGATTGCCTCCGCAGGCGCCAGTGCCGGCGCAAGCGCCGCGGCGAGTGCCAGTGCCAGCGCTGCCGCCTCGGCTGCAGCGAGTGCGGGCATTTCTCCGTCGCCGAGTCCCAGCGCCACCGCCACCCCTTCTGCCGCCCCGTCCGCCACGCCCGTGGTCGCCCTGAACGGCATCGGCCAGAACGGTAAGGCCTGTCAGCTGAACCTGCCCCAGACAGGAACGTTGGCCACCGTGGCCAAGGCCCTTCAGGCCGATCCCAAGCTCGGCCCTATCGCCTGTACCGGTCTGCAGTCTCGTGTCGGCGCGATCGTTAGCTCGGAGCTCATCTCTCAAGCGATCCAGCTGATCCTGTTCGGCTCCTTCGGCATCCTGGTCTGGCTGTGGATCCGGTTCGGCAGCATCAAGTTCGGGGCGACGGCCCTGGTCGCGCTGCTCCACGACGTCATCGTCGTTGTCGGCACGTTCGCGATCCTCGGGACGCTCTTCGGTGTCCAGATAGACGCGTTATTCGTGACGGCAATGCTGACGGTCATCGGCTTCAGCGTGCACGACACGATCGTTGTCTACGACCGGATCCGGGAGAACAAGACCCGCCACGCCGGCGAGCCGTTCGACCAGATCGTCAACCACTCCATCCTTCAGACCTTCGGCCGGTCGATCAACACCAGCCTCACAGTCGTGGTCACGCTCTCTGCGCTGCTCTTCTTCGCGGGCGCGTCGATCCACTACTTCGTGCTGGCCCTCCTGATCGGCATCATCTCGGGCACGTACTCGTCGATCTTCAACGCCAGCCCGCTCCTTGTGGTCTGGCAGATGTGGGAGGACGGCCGTCGAGCCGAACGCCTCGCAATGTTGCGCGGCGGTCGCCGAGCCTGATCCTTCGAGAACCAACGAACGCCGGCGGCACCTCGTGGTGGCGCCGGCGTTTGGATTCTGGCACTTGCCGATCTACCGCGGAGAGCGGCCGGCCGGCCCGGGACCGCGTAAGCGGCAGATACGTCACGGTTGATGGCCGCGTGTCATCCTGCACGGCATGATCACTTCCAGCTTCGTGTGGCGCGTCGCGGACGCCGTTGGCGTCGATCCGGCCTGCGAGGCGCTGGCCGCGGAGCGCGGCATCTCCCGGCGCCTCATGGCGCTGTTGGCCGTCCGCGGCATCTCCACCGCGGACGACCTGGCGCGGTTCCTGGCGCCGGCGGAGGATGGGCTCCACGACCCGCGGCTGCTCCCGGACGCGGACGCCGCTCTTTCGCGAGTGGCGCAGGCGAGGTCCCGGGGCGAGCGCGTCCTCGTCTATGGCGATTTCGACGCAGACGGCCTGACCGGCCTCTCCATCGTGGTGCTGGCCCTGCGGTCGCTCGGCCTCGATGCCTCGCCGTACGTCCCGGAGCGACTTGGCGACGGGCACGGCCTGTCGCTGCGGGCGGTCGATCGTGCCGCGGCCGAGGGCCGGACGCTCATCGTCACCGCGGACTGCGGAACGAGTAGCGGCGAGGAAATTGACCTTGCGCGGAGTCGCGGGATAGACGTCCTGGTCACGGACCACCACCACGCCGCCACCATACCGGCGGGGGCCGTGGCGGTCGTCAACCCCGCTCGTGAAGACAGCCTCTACCCCGAGCGGCAGCTGACCGGGGCCGGCGTGGCCTGGAAGGTCGCACACCTGCTGATCGGGGAGCTCGGCGCTGGCGGCGGTGGCGGCGCTGGCGGCTCTGGCGGCGCGGAGCGTGGCGCCGCGGCCTCACCCGGCACCCGTCCGTTGCCGCAGATCGTGCGAGAGCTGGCGGATCTGGCACTGATCGGGACCGTGGCGGACGTGGCGCCGATCCTCGGCGAGAACCGCTCCATAGCCCGGCTCGGGCTGGAGCAGTTGCGCGCGGGAACCCGGCCGGGGCTGGTCGCGCTATTGGAGCGCGCCGGCATTGCCCGCGAGCGGTTGGACCTGGAAGACATCGGCTTCGCCATTGCTCCACGCCTCAACGCCGCGGGCAGGGTGGGGGAGGCGGCGCGTGCCGCTCGCTTGCTCCTGGCCACGGACGCTGCTGAAGCGACGGAACTGTCCGCGGAGATAGAAACCGCCAACCTGGATCGCCGAGAGATAACCCGAAACGCGCTCGCCGAGGCCCGCCGGGAATTGGGCCTGGGGCCGGTGAACGCGCCGGGCGACGGTGCCGCGCCCGCCGTCGAGTCCATGGAGTCGGCTCCCCTCCCGGCCGCGTTGCTGATCCGCGGGGAGTGGCCCGTCGGGATCGTCGGCCTCATCGCAGGTCGCCTGGCCGAGGACCTTGGCAGACCAGCCGTTGTCGCTACCTCGCTGGACGCCGGGGCCGGGACGCTGCGCGCCTCGTGCCGGAGCGGCGGCGGCGTCAACCTGGCCGAGGCGCTCATCGCGTGCGGCGACCTCCTCATTCGCCACGGAGGCCACCGCGCCGCCGCGGGTTTCGACATCGCCGCGGAACGCTGGCCGGAGTTCGCGGCCCGGTTCCTCGCGATCGTCGAGGCGGAGGCCCGACCGGCCGGTCCCTCGGAATTGGTCGTCGACCTCGTCCTGCCCGCCGACGCGGTCGACTTCGCGTTCGTTCGCGAGATCGGCCTGCTAGACCCGACCGGAACCGGCAATCCCGCACCGACGCTGGCCGTCACAGGTCTTACGGTGTCGCGCGTCCGGCCCGCGAACGGCGGCCACACCCAGCTCGTCCTACGCCGTACCCGCGACGTGATCGATGCCATCGCCTTCCGGCGCCCTGATCTCGTGGCCATGCTCCAGGAAGGCGACCGAATCGACGTCGTTGCCCGGGCTTCGAGCCGGCGCTTCGGCGGCTTCGAATCGATGCAGCTGGAGATTGTCGACGTTTCTGCCGAGGGCGGCCAAAAGGCCATCGAGGCACGCGGCCGGTTACGGCGCGCGGCCGAGACCGGGGGCTAGGCAAAGCGGGTGCCGGGCGGCGTGGCAGCGCCACTACGCGTCGCCGCTGGGCCGGCCGGCCCACCCGACCGGGGCCCTATGACCGAACCTCAGGTCGGCTAACCTTCGGAACCATGAACAACTACCTCGAGCGGCTGGCCATGCGGACCCGGCAGGTCGGATCCGTCCTGTGTCTGGGCGTCGACCCGCAGCCGGAGACACTGCCCGAAGGCTTCCCGGCCACGCTCAAGGGGATCGAGCGGTTCTGCGAAGTTCTTCTCGACGCCGCCATCCCGTTCGCCGCGGCCGTCAAGCCGAACCTCGCCTTCTTCGAGGCCTTCGGCTCCGCCGGGATCGCAGCTCTGGAGCGGCTGCGAGGCCGCGTGCCGGCGGATGTCCCGTTCGTGGCCGACGCCAAACGTGGAGACATCGGGTCCACTGCCGCCCGCCAGGCCGTGGCCCTGTACGACGTACTTGGCGCGGACGCAATCACCGCCAACCCGTACCTCGGCTCGGAGGCGATAGAGCCTCTGATTGCCCGCGGCGATCGTTTCGCCTACCTGCTGTGCCGTACATCGAACCCTGGGGCGAGCGAGTTGCAGGGCCTCGAGGTTGCCGCCGATCCCGCCTTGGGCGCGCCATCCGAGCCGCTCTATGCCAGGGTCGCCCGGCGGGCTGTCACCTGGGGACCCGGCGGCACGGTCGGCCTCGTCGTCGGCGCGACTGCCCCGGCGGAACTGGAGCGAATCCGGGGCATCGCACCGGGCCTGGCGCTACTCGTGCCCGGGGTCGGCGCACAGGGCGGCGAGGTTGAGCCAGTGCTTCGGTTCGGTCCCGCGACTGCCGCCCCGGTCGGTACGTATCCAGGTGGCGGGCTCCTGGTCAACGTCTCGCGCGGGATTTCCGGCGCGGCCGGCAAGGCTCGCGGCGACGGCATGTACGGGCCCGGCGACGTCGCGACCAAGGATCTCGCCGAGCGGCTGGCTACGGCCGCCCAAGATTGGGCGACGCGTCTGCGAGTCGCAATCTGATGGAGCCGCTGCGCAAGGACGGCGAGCCGGAGAACGCCCACCGATGAGCACTGACGATGAGCACTGACCCGGAACTCGACCGCACGCGCCGTTTCTCCGCCGCCGAGGTGAAACGGCTGCTCGGGATCACCGAGCCGTCGGCCGACAGGCTTTTCGCCCGGGCGCGTGTCGTACTGGGCCAGGACCGGGCCGACCAGTGTCTCCAGCTGGCCCGGCTGGCTCCGCTGACCCGCCGCTGGGTGCCGACCGGGGCCGTCGCCGGACTGGTGGTCGGCACACTCGAACTCGGCCAGGAGTGGTGGACGCGGCCGCACGAGGAACTGACTCACAGCCTGCAATGGTCGGTCCGGGGCGTGCCCGACGCGGTCCTGATGTCCATGAAGGTGGACCCGGAGCTCGATGACAGCGGCTCGCCCCTGGCGGCACTGGGCCGGTGGATCTCGGACGATGCCGCCGACCGGAAGTGGGGCCGCCCGGTCGATGTCGTCGATGTGAGCGACCCGCGTGTCGACGGCCGGGTCGCGGTCCCGGCTCACGCCATGGCGGGCGACCGGGTCACCGCCATCGTCTCGCCCGGTGTTCGGATCTGGGTCGACGTCGTGGAACGGGCCCCGGACTCCGGCGCCCACCCGTCGACCGGCCGGGCCCGTCTCGGTACCAGGCTCGCCGACCGTGTGCGCCACGAATCCGCCGAGGTCGTCTCCGCCTGGACGATCGCCATGTCGGCCAGCCCGATCCGGCTGCCGGGCGAGGTTCCCGGCCGCGCGAGCGATCCCTTCTCCGTGCAGATCGACCACGACGCCTCCCGTCGCCTCTACGACTGGGCCCGCTCGCACGGAGCCACTGCGCAGGAACTCGGAACGCCGTGGCGGACCAAGGACGCCCTGTGGTCGGCACGGCTCAGGATGGGCCTCCCGTACAGCCGCCCCGGGGCCTGGATCGACTTCGACGATGCAATTGCCGGGGCCGTCGATGACGATCGGGCAGCGTTGTTCGACAGCCTTGACGCCCTGGGGATCTGATTGCCGCGCCGACGTGACGAGCGCGGATTGCCGGAAACTCGCCGCCCCGCGCCGCGATCCGCTGACCCCGACCCCTCGCACTTGGGCCGAGCCGCCACGTCGTCGCGATACACTTAGGGCATGACCACCAGAGCGGACGCTTCAGGGGGACGCGAAACCGCCCGCACGGGCCCCGCCACGACCCGCAAGCCGGCGGCGCCCCGGCGGGAGGGCGAGCAGCGCGTCGTAATCCTGAGCGGGCTCTCCGGCGCGGGCAAGACCGCCGCCACCAAGCTCTTCGAAGACCTCGGCTACACGTGCATGGACAACCTGCCCGGTGAGCTGTTGCCGGACCTGGCCGAGCTCATGTCGACGGATCGGCAGCGATTCGACAAGGTGGCGGTCGTCCTGGACGTCCGGGCGGGCAACGCCCCACTCGCACTGGCCGCGATGCGCGGCGCGCTCGAGGGTCGTGACATCAAGCCGCGGGTCATCTTCCTCGAAGCCCGCGACGACGTGCTGATCCGTCGATTCTCCGAGACGCGGCACCGTCATCCGCTGGCGGGGCGGCACGGCATCGCCGGCTCGATCGCGGAGGAGCGGCGGCTGCTCGATCCAATTCGGGCGGATGCCGACGTCGTCCTCGACACGTCAGACCTCTCGCTGCGCCAGCTCAAGGAGCGCATCTTCGCCAACCTCGAAGACGCGCCCGCGGATGATCAGCTCGTCTTCCAGCTGATCAGCTTCGGCTTCAAGCATGGCGTTCCGCTCGAGGCGGACCT
>PMJT01000066.1:7252-12670 GCA_003158495.1 Chloroflexota bacterium
ATCGGCTGCACAGGCGGCTATCACAGGTCCATCGTTGTGACCGAGGAACTGCACAGGTGGCTGGTGGAACGAGGTTTCGGTACCGTCGCCGTCTTCCACCGCGAACTGGAGCGCGGATGAACCTGCCGCGGCTCCGGGTGAGCGGCGCGGTCCTGCGACGCTGGCTGACACCCGGCATCGGCATCAAACGCTGGCTGGTCGTCGTCTTCGCGGGCGAGTTGCTCCTGGCGCTGGCCGGCGCCCTGATACTGCGCGAGCTCTACCGGGACTTCGACTTTGGGCCCGGCGAGACGGTGCTGTATTTCATGACTCTCCAGTTCCTGCCGTACTGGGTCCGCGGCGTCGTCGTCGGCGTGGCCGGTGTCGGGCTGTTCGTCTGGGGATCGTGGCGGGCGGTCCGCGGACTCATGGGTCCGTTCCTCGCTTCGGAGAGCGATCAGCCGCTCGTAGAGGTCATCTACCAGAAGCGGTTCCTGTCGCGCGGCCCAAAGACGGTCGTCATCGGCGGCGGAACCGGCCTCTCCACGCTGCTGCGTGGCATCAAGGAGCACACGAGCAATATCACGGCCGTCGTCACGGTCGCGGACGACGGCGGCTCCTCGGGCCGCCTGCGCGAGGAGCTGGGCATCCCGGCGGTCGGCGACATCCGTAACTGCATCGCCGCCCTGGCCGACTCGGAACCCCTAATGGCGGAACTGCTCCAGTACAGGTTCACCGGGGGGGCCGACGCGGGTCTGAGCGGCCACACCGTAGGCAACCTCCTGCTGGCGGCCATGGCGTCGGTCCAGGGTGATGATTTCGAAGAGGGCGTCCGGCAGATGAACCGCGTCCTCGCCGTACGCGGCCAGGTCGTGCCGGCCACTGCCACTGCGGTCACGCTCCATGCCCAGCTCATCGGTGGGACGCAAGTCAGCGGCCAGTCGGAGATCGCCAGGTCCACCAGGATCGATCGGGTCTGGCTCATGCCGGACAACGTCGCCGCGAGCGAGGATGCCCGGCGGGCGATCGAGGAAGCGGACCTGGTCGTGATCGGCCCCGGCAGCCTGTATACGAGCATCATGCCGAGCCTGCTCCTGCCGGACCTGCTTCACGCGGTCAAGGCCTCTGCGGCCGTGAAGCTGTACATCTGCAACGTGGCCACACAGCGCGGCGAGTCACAGGGCTACGACCTCGAGGACCATCTCGCGGCCATCGAGCGCCATACCGGCGCCGGCTGGATCGACGTGGTCCTGGCCAACAACCGGTTCGACGCGAAGCGGCCGGGCAGCTATGGGGCCGAACCGGTCAAGCTGCGCTGGCCGCCCTCCGCCGTGTTTGCGCATGCCGCAACCCCTCGGCTCGTGCTCGAGGACGTCGTCGATCCGGAGAATGCCCATCACCACGACCCGGCCCGACTGGCCGGCGCTGTGATGCGCGTCTACGAACGGGAGTCGTACGGCCGGCGCCGCTCGCGGGTTCCACGGACCGCCTAGTGGACGAGGGCCACGTCCGCGCGCCGCTTCGTCGCGATAGAACAGGGCGGCCGGTGCCCCGAAGATGACGACGGCGGAGCGCGACCTCGTCGATTCCCTGCGCGCCGAGCTGGCGGCCATCGAACCCCACCGGCGGTGCTGCCGGACGGCCGAGCTGGCGGGCCTGGCGGGCGCCTTCGAGCCTCGACGGCGCACCGTGACCCGAGTGGTTCTGCGGTTGAGCCGCGGTCGCGCAGGGGAGTCGGGGGCGGCCGCGGGTGGCGGGGCCGCGGGCGCCGAGGCCGGGGTCGACGTGGCGCTTCCACAGCCGCCCGAGGCGCCCCCATTCGAATGGGATCGCGCCGCCGAGCACTGCCGCATCGCCTACCTGCGCGGCAGATTCCTCGCCCACGGCTCGCTGAGCCTCGCATCGGGCCGGACCCACCTCGAGTTCGTTCTGCCCGCGGATGAGGCGCTCCTGTTGTGCGATCAGCTGGCAGGTTTCGAGATGGCCGCCAACTGGCGCATGCGTCGCGGCCGCGGCGTCGTGACCTGGAAGAGCGTGGAGACGGTCGTGACGTTCCTCAAGGTCGTGGGCGGAGGCTCGTCGCTCCTGGAGCTGGAGTCGCGGCAGGTCTCGCGGACCGTGCGTGGCGACCTCAACCGCGTGATCAACGCCGAGTCGGCAAACCTGCAGCGGGCCGTGGCCGCGTCGGCGCGTCAGGTCGAGGCGATCGACGCCGTCGAGGCGGACGGTCGACTGGCCGAGCAGCCGTACGTCGTACGCCTCGTGGCCGACGCCCGTCGCGAGGAACCCGAAGCCACCTTCTCCCAGCTCGCCGAACGACTCGGGCTGCACCGCTCCGCCGTCCAGCGAGCCTTGGAACGCATCGAGAGGCTTGCCCTCCACCCGGACGAAAGAGTGGGGAAGCGGCGCCCACAGAGGCGCGGACCTAAGCGGGCGGGTTGACCGGTGAACCGCGTACGGCTCTGGCATGCCGACTGACACGCCCGTGCGGACCGACAGGCGTCGTGCGAAGGGCCGAACCTCCCTCCGGGCTCCGGCCTCGCTCTGTCATCATTGACGGCATGAGACCACTGATCATTGCCGCTAACTGGAAGATGAACACCACCCCTGCGGACGCTGGAGAGCTGGCCGCGATAATTGCCGCCCGGACCGAGGAGCCGGGTGTGACTCGAGTCATTTGCCCGCCCTACGTGTGCCTCGCCGCCGTCAGGGACGCGCTGGCCGGCACGAACGTCGCCGTCGGCGCCCAGAACGTCCATCACGAGCTTGCCGGCGCGTACACGGGCGAGATTTCGGCAGCAGCGCTCGCCGGACTGGCGACGTGGGTCATCCTCGGCCACTCCGAGCGCCGTCGCGACGCCATGGAGTCGGACGAGCTGATCGGCAAGAAGCTCGCTCGCGCCATCTCCTCCGGGCTGCGCCCAATCCTCTGCGTCGGCGAGCTCCTCGCCGAGCGTGAGTCCGGTCGAGCCGTCGAAGTCGTGGCCAATCAGCTCCGGGGCGCCCTTGCGGGCAAGGACGTCGAAGCCTTGATCAACGGCGGCTTTGTCATCGCCTACGAACCGGTCTGGGCGATCGGCACCGGCCGGACCGCATCCAGCGCCGACGCCGCCGCAATGGCCGAGGCGATCCGCTCCACGCTGGCCGAGGACCTAGGCTGGGGCAAGAGCGCCGAGCTCGTCCCCGTCCTGTATGGCGGCAGCGTGACCAGCGCCAACATCGGCGAGTTCCTGGCCGAGCATTCGATCGACGGCGGACTCGTCGGCGGCGCGTCGCTCAAGCCAGACGAGATGGCCGGCATGGTGGCTCGCGCCGCGATCACTGCGATGGCTCGCGCCGCGGCCGAGGGCAAGCCCGTATGACGGCCGCGAGCGGCACCGGTCGGCCGCGCCCAATCGTCCTGGTCGTTCTCGACGGGTTCGGCATCGGACCCAATCCGGCCGTCGACGCCATCGCCCAGGCTCGAATGCCCAACTGGCACAAGTTCCTGGATCGATGGCCGCACAGCGCACTTGAAGCGTCCGAGGAGTTCGTCGGCCTTCCCCAAGGCCAGATGGGCAACTCGGAGGTGGGCCACCTGAACCTGGGTACCGGTCAGCCTGTCCTGCAGGACCTGCCCCGAATCGACAAGTCGATCACGACGGGTGGGTTCTTCAGCCGGCCTGTCCTGCTCGCGCTGTGCGAACGGGCCAAGGAAGCCGACCATACCCTCCACCTGATCAGCCTGGTCGGCCCCGGCGGCGTTCACGCCAACGACCGCCACCTGGTCGCCGTGGCCGAGCTAGCCGCCCGCCAGGGAGTGAAGCGCGTCCGCGTTCACGGACTCCTCGACGGCCGCGACACACCGCCACGATCCGCCATCGAGTACGTGCCGGACCTGGAGGCCCGCCTCGCGGCCGTCCACCCGGACGCGAAGATAGCCACGATCGGCGGGCGCTACTACGCCATGGACCGCGACAAGCGCTGGGAGCGGACCGCCAAGGGCTTCGATGCCATCGTCCACGGCGTCGCGGACTTCCGAGCCCCGTCGGCCGTTGCTGCCGTCGAGCAGGGCTACGCGCGCGGCGAAAACGACGAGTTCATCATGCCGACGGTCATCGACGGCGTGAGCCACGGGGCAATCGCCGACGGCGACGCGGTCCTGCACTGCAACTTCCGGGCGGACCGGGCCCGCCAGCTCAGCCACGCGCTGGCCGACGCCGATTTCGGCGCCTTCGACCGGAACGCGGCTGGGCCGATGCCCAAAGGCATCCTGTACGCCACCATGACGGCCTACGAGGCCGATCTGCCGGTCCAGGTGGTCTTCGGGCCGGAAGTGGTGCCGTCGCTTGCCGGCGCCGTCAGCAAGGCCGGCTGGACGCAGTTCCACGTCGCCGAGACGGAGAAGTACGCCCACGTGACGTATTTCTTCAACGGCGGCCGCGAGGCGCCCTGGCCGGGCGAGGATCGCAAGCTCATCCCGAGCCTCAGGATCGCCACGTACGACCTCCAGCCGTCGATGGCGGCCGAGGGCGTCTGCGACGCACTGGTCGAGGCGATCGGGAGCGGCAAGTACGACCTCATCGTCGCCAACTTCGCAAACCCCGACATGGTCGGCCACACCGGCGTGTGGGGCGCCACGATCAAGGCCTGTGAGACCGTCGACGCCGCCCTGGGGCGTGTCGCCGATGCGATTCTGGCCGTTGATGGCGGCGATCCGTCCGCGCCCGGCGCCGTCCTGCTGATCACCGCGGACCATGGGAACGCGGACGAGATGAAGGACGAAGCCGGAAATCCGGTTACCAAGCACTCTCTCAATCCCGTGCCGTTGCTCGGAATTGGTCGCGACATGGACGGGAAGCGCCTCGAGGACGGCCGCCTGGCCGACGTGACGCCCACGATTCTCGAGATCGGCGGCCTGGAGCCCTGGCCGGAAGTGACCGGCCACTCGCTCCTCGCGAAGATCTAGGTCCAAATCCAGGCGCATCGCCGCGGCCTTCCGGCTCCATACCAGCCGGCGGGTCGCGGCCTTGTGCTAACATGCGCCGGTCCGCTGTCGGGCGGCCCCACAACGAGGTCATTTCCAGCCGTGATACCCGCTCTCGCCATCGGCCAGGACATCATCGGCGTCTTCCTGATGATCGCGATCCTCATGCAGGCGCGTGGTTCGGGTCTCTCCGCCACCTTCGGCGGCGACTCGTCCGTCTACCGCAGCCGCCGCGGGATCGAGCGTCGCCTGTGGCAGTTCACGATCCTCCTGGCGGTGATGTTCTGCGTCTTCTCCGAGATGAGCTTCGTCATCAAGCCTTGAGCTTGCGGGCGTCCCGGCTGGACGCGGCTATTCCATGGCGGGCGAGCCTCGTTTCGGCCTGCCTTCGCGAGTTGACGTAGGGCCATGAGTCGTCGCGACCGTTACGCGGTAGCAGCTCTCCTCCTCGCCCTGGCCGTCGCCGGCGCGGT
>PMJT01000066.1:12678-16824 GCA_003158495.1 Chloroflexota bacterium
TGCTCTTCCGCGGCCTGACCAGGGCCGGCGCCGACGGCAGCGTCGTGCCGGACCTGGCGACGTGGACGGCGACGCCGGACGGACACTCCTACACGTTCACGATCCGAAGCGATGCCTACTGGGACGACGGCCAGCCCGTCACGGCGGCCGACGTGGTCTTCACCATTGGGCTCGTCCAGGACCCGACGTACACGGGTCCCGTCGGATCGTCCTGGCAAGGCGTTCACGCCTCCGAAGCCGGCCCGAACGTCGTGACCATCACGATGACGCTGCCGATCGCCGGCTTCCTGAGACAGGCCGAACTGCCGATCCTGCCCTCGCATCTGCTCAAGGGCACGCCCGTCTCCGGGCTGGCCGACTCTGCCTACAGCACGAGACCGGTCGGCGACGGCCCGTACCGGATCGTCGAACTCGACAATACCCACGCCTTGCTGGAACGAGTGGCTGCATACGTTGGAGCGCCTGTCGAGATGCCCTCGCCCTCGATGTCTGCAACTCCGAACCCCAGCCAGAGCGCAGTCGTTTTCGCTACTTCCACTCCCCGGTTCCCCCGGGCCACGCCGACGCCGACGCCCACCCCCGCACCCACGCCGACGCCCAGGCCCACGCCTGCCGTGAGCCCTTCAATCACTCCCGTGCCGGTCCCCGCCGGTCTGGCGCTGACGGACCTGACCCGCATCGAACTGGTCTTTTACGGCGACTCAGGCTCCGCGGAGGCGGATTTCCACGCCGGCAAGCTCGATGCGGTCGGCGGCCTTCGACCGGAAGAGGCCGATGCGGCCCTGACGACCGCCGGCTCGCGGCTGATTGGCTACCGCTGGGCCAGCCTGCTGAGTGTGGTCATCAATCAGCGGTCGGACCATCCGGAGCTCCGGGACGCGAACGCCCGCACCGGTCTGCTCGCCGCCATCAACAGGGACCAGATCGTGTCGTCCGTGCTGCGGGGGCGGGGCAGCGTGGCCGATCTGCCGATCCCAACCTGGTCGACGGTCTACAACTTTCAGGCGGTCTCCCAGACGCCCTTTGGGCCGTTCGACGCCCAGGGCTTCCTGGCGACGGCCGGCTGGCACCAGACCAACGCCGGCTGGATCGCACCCAAGGAGACCACGGCGTTCACCCTGGAACTGCTGACCCCCGACGAGGCCAGCAACCCGATCGTCTATCGGACCGCTCAGAGAGTCGCGGACGCCTGGCGCTCGATCGGGCTGGCGGTCCAGCTCGACGCGTTCCCCGCTACCGCGTACCTGGACAAGCTCAACAACGGCGACTTCGGAGCCGCGATCGTCGATTTCGACGTCGGCCTCGATCCCGATTTGGGCCCCATGCTGCTGTCATCGCAGATTGGCTCTGGCGGCTCGAACGTGTCTGGCTACCAGGACCCGACCCTGGACCAGATGCTGATCAACGCCCGCAAGACCGTCGACCCGGCGGCTCGACTCCAGGCGATGTCGGCGGTGGAACAGTACCTCTCTAGCAGCCTGCCGATCCTCCCGCTGGCCTTCCGGGACTACGATCTCGTGGTCTCGAACAGGGTCTGGGGCCTCGTGACGAACGAGATTGCGGACCCCTCAGGCCGTTTCTGGGATGTGATAGACTGGCGCCTCGCCAGCGGCCGGTAACCGGCAGTTGTGTGCGCCGAGGTGGCGGAATGGCAGACGCGCTAGCTTCAGGAGCTAGTACTCGCAAGGGTGTAGGGGTTCAAATCCCCTCCTCGGCACCAGGCTTTCTGTGCAGCGACGTCGAGCCGTCGCAAGCGGCGTTTCGTGCCCAGGTGGCGGAATTGGTATACGCGTACGTTTGAGGGGCGTATGGAGCAATCCATCCGGGTTCAAGTCCCGGCCTGGGCACCACCTTCTCTGGCGAGTCAGAACGTGGGTCGGCGTAGCCGACACGTTGTCGCCTCTGCTCCGCGCTCACGCACCTTCAAGTGCGCTCGCTCCAAAGCCGGCGTGCTGGCTGGTGCTCGGCCCCGCCTAGCTCGGCCATCGCTGGAGCCGTCACGGGTTTTCGAATCCCCAGCCCCTACCAGCGTGCCGTAGATTCCCCTGGGGCGGTTAGCTCAGCGGTTAGAGCGCCTCGTTTACACCGAGGATGTCGCAGGTTCGAATCCTGCACCGCCCACCAATCCCTGCTTTTGCCCGGGAAGACGCGCACGTGCCCGGCCGTCCGCGCGACCTTCGGTTGCTGCCCGGACCTTCCGCGACCGAACCTTCGGCCAATCAACCGAGTCAAAGGAGCGGCGACATCGACCAGGTGGGCCAAGGCCGGGCATGGGTTCGACCGGGACGGCCGTTTCTTAGGCCGGTAGTCGCCTGCTAGACTGAAATCCCGCACATTGCCTGTTGCGGCCTACATCGATCGGAGGAGGGACATGGTCCCGCTCATCATCGTTCTCGTAGTCGTTGTGGTCCTGGTCGTATTCCTGATCGGGATCTACAACGGCCTCGTCACCAAGCGGAACCGAGTCGACGAGGCCAACTCGCAGATCCAGGTCCAGCTCAAGCGACGCCACGACCTCATCCCCAATCTGGTCAACGCCGTCAAGGGGTACATGGACTTCGAGAAGGGCGTCCTCGTCCAGGTCACCCAGGCCCGTGGCAACGCCATTTCTGCCGGGTCGCAGGGCATGGCCGCCCAGGCCCAGGCCGAGAACGTCCTGACCGGCGCCCTGAAGTCCCTCTTCGCGGTCGTCGAGGCCTATCCGGACCTCAAGGCCAACCAGAACGTCATGTCGCTCCAGGAGCAGCTGACGACGACCGAGAACCAGATCTCGTTCGCCCGCCAGCATTACAACGCGACCGTGCTCGAGTTCAACAACTCGCTACAGGTCTTCCCGAACGTGCTGATCGCCGGCCCGATGGGCTTCACGAAGCGCGAGTTCTTCGAGGCCGAACCGGAGGCCGCCGAGGTCCCCGTGGTCAACCTGGGATAGTCGCTAGCCGGCCCCGCGGTCGCAAGCCTGCGGGGCCGCTGCCTCTGAGGCATATTCATGTCCACCTTCTACTCTGAGGAATCGGCGAACCGCCGCAGTTCGTTCCTCCTCGTGCTGGTCGTCATCGCCTTCCTCGGCCTCTTCGGCTTCGCAATCGGCTATGCCATCGGTTACGCCAACGGCGATCCCATTGTCTGGGCCATCGGCGCCGTGGCGATTGCAGTCGCATTCGGGGTGCTGAGCGCGCTCGGCTCCTACTACGGCGGCGACCAGCTGGTGCTGGCCAGTTCGCACGCCCAGGAAGTGCAGCAGGAGCAGGCTCCGCAGCTCTTCAACGTGGTTGGCGAAATGGCGACCGCGGCCGGCGTGCCGATGCCCAAGGTCTACATCATCGAGGACCCGTCGCCGAACGCCTTCGCTACCGGCCGAGACCCGCAGCACTCGTCGATCGCCGTTACTAGCGGTCTGCTGCAGAAGATGAACCGCGAGGAGCTGCAGGGCGTCATCGGTCACGAGATGTCGCACGTGCGCAACTACGATATCCGCTTCACCCTCATCGTCGGCGTGCTCGTGGGCAGCATCGCGTTGCTGGCGCAGCTGTTCCTGCGGTATACGTTCTGGTTCGGAGGCGGACGCCGCAGCAACAACGACAACAACTCGGGCGGCGGCGGGCTGGCGATCCTGTTCCTCGTGATAGGCGTCGTCATGGCCATCCTCGCGCCGATCTTCACGGCGCTCGTCCAGATGGCCGTGAGCCGTCAGCGCGAGTACCTGGCGGACGCGTCGTCGGTGGAGTTGACCCGCAACCCGCACGGTCTCGAGAGCGCCTTGGCCAAGCTGGCTTCCGACAACGAGCCGCTCCACTCGGCCAACGGCGCGACGCAGCACTTGTACATCGTCAATCCACTCAAGAAGCTCGGCGGCGGCTCGGCCCTGTTCTCTACGCACCCGCCGATAGTCGATCGCATCAACAGGCTTCGGCAGCTCACCGGCGACGCGCCGATGGATCCGGTCGAAGTCCGTCAACTGTCCGGCCTGGAGTAGTTCGGCGGCGCCCGAGGGCGGCGCGAAGGCCTCGAATCGTGCGGCTGGGCTCGTGCCTTGCAGCGGTTCGGTGACTCGTGTTACCTTTCCACGCGCCGACCGGCAGCCAGTCGTCAGTACGGGCCGAGATAGCTCAGTCGGTAGAGCACGCGACTGAAAATCGCGGTGTC
>PMJT01000246.1 GCA_003158495.1 Chloroflexota bacterium
GCTCAACCACTTCATCTCCGAGCTCGGCGAGATCGCCGCCTCGAGGCTGGCGTGGGTCTTCAACCTCGGCATCGTTCTCGGTGGTACGGGCCTCGGAACGTTCCTTCTGCTGCTCACCTCCCGTGTGAGCGGCCGGTTCCGGCCCACGCTGGTTGTGGCCGGCGTCGCCGCCGGAGTCTCCGGAGCGCTGGTCGGCATCTTTCCGATGGATTACGGGGGCACACACCGCCTCGTGTCGGAGGTCTTCTTCCTCTCGGGCTGGATGGTCGCCGGCATCTTCAGCTGGTGGCTGCTCGCCACTCCGGGCGCTGGTTTCCCCCGCTGGCTGGGAGTACCGGGTGCCGCCGTGGTGGCGATCTCGCTGACGTTCATCGCCGACTACTCGACGTATGTCGGCACCGACGCGGCTGCTCGAATCGTCAACCGGCCCGAATTCTGGTCGATCCCGTTCCTCGAGTGGGCGTCGCTGCTGGGCCTGCTCGGCTGGTTCCTCTGCGTCTCGCTCGTCCTGTTGCGAGATCCCGCCGAGTAGATCCGTCGGGCTGGCCCCGTGAAGGCCCAAAGGCGGCTTCGCCTATCCTTTCGGTCTATGCCCAAACCCAGGCGCAACCACCTCGAAGGCCTGCGCAGTCTCCTGGTCGACCTGGAACCGGTCAAGCTCGACCGAGAATTCAGGCTGCTCTGGCTCGGCCAAATGGTCAACGGACTCGGCCGGCAGGTCACCGTCGTAGCGCTGCCGTTCGAGCTGTGGCAGCTCACCCACAGCTCGCTGTCGATCGGCCTGCTGGCCCTCGTCCAACTGGTGCCGATCCTCATCTTCTCGCTCGGCGGCGGCGCGGTCGCGGACGCCGTCGATCGGCGCCGGCTGCTCATCGTCACCCAACTCCTGCTCGCCGCCACGAGCCTGGCCCTCGTGTTGCTGGCCATGCAGCCGAGTCCGCCGGTCTGGGCTCTCTATGCGGTTGCATTCGTGGCCGCGGGCGTCGGTGCTGTCGACGGACCGGCTCGGTCCTCGGCCATACCGCGCCTCGTGCCGCGCGAACGACTCCCAGCCGCGATTGCCCTCAACTGGCTGAGCGGCCAGACGGTGGCCGTAGCGGGTCCGGTCTTCGCCGGCGTGATCATCGCCATCTCCGGCGTTGCCACCGCGTTCGCCTTCGATGTGGCCACGTTCATGGCGAGCCTCGTGGCTCTGCTCATGATCGCCCCAATACCGCCGCACCCGGACGCGCGGCGGCCCAGCCTCCGCTCCATCGCCGAGGGCCTGCGGTTCGCCCGCGACCGGCGGATCATCATGGCGACCTTCGCCATTGACCTCGACGCGATGGTCTTCGGCATGCCGAGCTCTCTCTTCCCACAGCTCGCCCTGACGGTCTTCAACACCGGCGCGGCGGGCTATGGGCTCCTCAACGCCGCGCCGGCTATCGGCGCTCTCGTCGGGGCGGCATTCAGCGGCTGGGTGGGTCGCCTGCGGCGGCCCGGGCGAGGCATCGTGGCGGCTGTGGCCGGTTGGGGCGCCGCGATTTTGGCCTTCGGCCTGCTGACTGCCAGCTTCCCGATCGCGCTCCTTTGCCTGGCCTTCGCGGGCGGCGCCGACGTCGTGAGCGCTGTGCTCCGCAACTCGATCGTGCAGCTCATCACGCCGGACCAGCTCCGGGGCCGCCTCTCGTCGATCCACATGCTCGTAGTCACGAGCGGGCCGCGCTTTGGCGATGCCGAGGCCGCGGCCGTCGCGGCAGTGGCGGGACCGCAGTTCTCGGTGGTCTCCGGCGGGGTGCTGTGCCTGCTCGGCCTGATCGCAGTCGTTCGGTTCTTTCCGCAGCTCATGGCCTACGAGAGCGCGGGTCCGGAGGCGGCGGCCGAGGGGTTGGTTGCCGCGGCGGCGGACTCCGCCATCCAGTAGCGGCCTGGCCCATGGGTCGCGGCAGTAACAGAAGAGCCGGCGCGACGCGCCGGCTCTTGCCGTTGGTTCGGGGTTGAGGCCCTAGATGAGCACCTTGCGGCGCCGCGTTGGCGTCGGCGTGGGTGCCGGCGTGGGTGCCGGCGGGGGTGCCGAAGGTGTCGGCGTTGGGGCGGGTGCCGGTGTATGCGAAGGCGAAGGCGACGGTGACGGCGACGGTGTGCCGCCGGACGGGGCCGGGGTGCCGCCCATTTGGATTTGCCCGTTCACCGCTCCGTAGACCGAGAGCCAGGTGTCGTGGTGGACGACGGTGCCGTTGCTGTCGGTCACTGTCCGCGATGTCGATGTCTTGAACCCGTCATCCGGGTATTCGGCAATGTACGTGACGCCGGGCTTGAGCGTCTTGACGTAGCGAACCGGATCGGACGTGGCCTTGACGATGTCCGTCTTGACCCCGTCGGGCCAGTTGACCTTTCGGTTGAGCGGCATGCTCCAGAGCTGGATCGTGATGGAGCTCTGGGATCCATAGGTGGCCCACGACCTGATCACGATCGGGTACGGCGTGTCATTGGTCCAGCGAAGATCCCAGGTTGTAGTGCCGTTGGAATAGACCGTCGCGTCCTTGCCAACCGGGTAGCGGCTGATGTAGTAGAAGTGCGCGTGCCGCTCGTCGATCTGCAGGCCCGCCAGCGCGGCGGCGTCGAACATCGTGGTGGAGGCAGAGCAGATGCCGCCGCCGATGGCGCCCGTGTGATCGCTCTGGCCGTGCAGGATGACGCCGCCCATCGCGAAGCCGTGCGCTTGGTCAATGGGGCCGACGGCCTGCAGGAAGCTGAACGGCTGGCCGGGACCGATGACCTGGCCGTTGAGGTTCTTGGCCGGAACCCGGATGTTGGCGCCGAAGCCGTTGGACTCACCGGGGAAGAAGTAGATCGTCTTGGAGCCGATCATCACCATGCCCGCGACCGTCGAGACATCCGCGATCTGCGGGTGAATCGGGGCGGTAGTGACTTCCAGGTTCGGGCCGACGCTGCCGCCAGTGGCCAGCGAGTCAAGGTATGCGGAGAGGGCCGTCGTCGTGGCGTCGAGATCCACGCCCATGCCATCCTTGCCCGGGGTCAGGCCGATCGGCTTGGTGTGCGTCGGGTCCCAGATCACGTTGGGCTCCGTGGGTGGGATTACCGCCTTGGCCGTGATGCCGGCGATATACGACCCTACCTGGGCCGGATCCACTGCGGGAGCGTACGTGCCGTCATCACGGCGGCCGAAGACGATCCAGTTGCGGATCTGGGCGGCTGTGATAGTCCAGGTCTGGGCCTTCCAGGTTGTCGGGGCACCGGCTGGGGCCGTCTTCCAGGTCAGGTTGACGTTCACGATCATCTTCTGGGCCCTGGCGATTGCGTCCTGGGCCGCCGTGTCCGTCACCTGGGGCGTGAGCGTCACGAAGGCGCCGCCAGCCTGCAGATCAGCCGGGGCATTGGCATCCGTCAGCTGGGAAATGATCAGGGCGCCAATGGCCTTCTCGTCGACGCCACGGCCCGGTGCCGACGGCACAAAGGTGAAGGTCCCGCTTTTGGCCGTCGCCTGCGCGTCCTGCGGCGCGACCGAGCTGGTCCCGACCACGTCGTGAATTCGCTGGGCCAACGCCGCGGGGTTGACCTGGATGACCACCGGAATATTCGTCCCGAATAGGGCCGAGTGCAGGACGTTGGAAGCGTCGCCGATTGGGCTCCCGGAGTGGCCGACAGACATTGCCGCGTCTGCCATTGCCTCGACGTCCGGGCCGCGACCCGCCTGCTGATAGGTGATCGTCGCCACTCCGACCGGCGTAGTCACGGTGACCTCGCCGTGGCCCAGGCCGTCGAACGTGGCCTGGAGCTTGGCGATGGCCTGATCGCGGTTGAGGCCGGAGAGATCCGCGGACCCGACATGGACGCCGGGCAGGATACGGTTGCTGTAGCTGCCGGCGACGCCGGAGGCGAGGGCGGCGAAGACCGCTAGCGTGGCGACGGCGCCGACGGCGAACGCGACGAGGAAGCCGACGAGGCGGAGGTCGCGCGGCGAAGCGACGCCCGCAGGCTCAGGCTGGACGGGTCCGGCGTGATAGCCACGCTCCGGCTCGGCGTAGTCGTAGGCGTTGTAATGCGGTTCGGCCGGAGGCGCCTTCGGCGCCGCGATGGGCTGTCGACTGGCGGGCGGAACGGAACCTTTGCTCTGTTCCTTGGGCTCGAAAGAGTCCGAGGTCATGTCTGTCCTTTTCTACCGCGCCGTCGGCAAACCGGCGCTATGGCATGTGGCGGCTTGGGCAGGGCGACCGACACGATGCTCTGGTCGCGCGCGGTAGACGCGCACCCACGGCGTCTCGTTACGCCGTACCGCCCCGAATTATCGCCGAACAGGCTCCGAGTGCCTGTCACACCCCGAACGGGTAGGCCATCTACGAGAAGGGAAAGCGCCGGCGATGTCACTCGGCGGCGCTCCCTGCTTGCTTACTCGGATGCGCGAGGGAGCACCACGACGCGGCGGTTGGGCTCCTCGCCGATCGACTGCGTGGCCACGCGCTCGTGATCGCGCAGGGCGAGGTGGATCCAGCGACGCTCCAAGGCCGGCATCGGCTCGAGCTGGAGCATCTTGCCGGTCTCCATGACCCGCTCCGCGGCGCGGTTGGCGAGGTCACGGAGCTGGCGCTCGCGGCGGCCGCGATAGTCCTCGACATCGACCAGGATCCGCGTCCACTCGCCGACCCTCTTTGAAAGCAGCAAGTTGACGAGGTGCTGCAGCGCCGAAAGGCGCTCGCCCTTGCGGCCGATCAGGGCGCCGAGCGCTTCCTTCTCGTCGCCTTCGCCGACCACGTTGAGGCGGTTGGTCTCGCCTGCGGCGATGTCCACCCGAACGTTGAACTCGAGCTTGGCCATGACCTGCTCGAGGATCTCCTTGGCCGCGGACATCGCCTCGGGCGTGACCTCGGCCGACTCCGGGCGTTCTGCGTGCGGCGTGCCGCGAGCGGCGGCTACTTCCGCGAGCTCCTTGGCCGTCAGGCCGGGCTGCGGCCGAGCGCCGCCTTCATGCCTGGGGCCGCGATCCGGTCGGACGACGCCGCCCGAGCGAGGTTCGCGGTCGCGATCGAAGTGGCCGCCACCTGGGCGCTGGCCACGATCCCGGTCGCCCATCGGGGGCCGGGGGCTTCGGTCGCCCATGGGCGGACGCGGGCCGCGGTCGGCGCCACGATCCCGGTCGCCCATCGGGGGCCGGGGGCCACGGTCGCCGGAAGGGGCGCGGTCGCCCCAGGCCGGGCGCGGGCCACGGTCGCCGGAAGGGGCGCGGTCGCGCCCGAAGTCACGATCCGGGCGGGGGCGGTCATCTCGGTCGTGAACCGGGGCGGGGAGCGGAACCTGGGCAGCTGCCTCACGCTTCGGGGCGGCGCCACCGAGCGCGGAGCGCGGCGCAGCGAGGACTCGGGCGGGCTCGGCGCCCATGCCCAGGACGCCCCGGCTGCCCGGGGTCAGGATCTCGAAATCGAGCTCGTCGAGGCCCACTCCAAATTCTTCTCGGGCCCCGCGCAGAGCCTCTTCCACCGTCTTGCCGGTGAACTCGCGGTAAGCGTCGCGATAGGCAGTCATGTCAGCGTCGTCTCCCTCGCCGGCCCGCGCGTCTATGCGTATTCGGGCGAACAGTTGAGGCCGCCGATGCCCAGCGCTCTTCCGGCTGTTGCCGGGTGGCGGCCAGTGACTTGCCTGCATTCACTGGCTCGGGCATCGTGACCGGGAACCTTGGGGTGTGGTTCTTGGCAAAGGCCGGGTTCCAGCCGAAGAGCGGGAACATCGAGCCCCAGCCGACGATCAGGTATTGCTGAACGATCGAGAAGACCGAGGTCGTGATCCAGTACACGAACAGCCCGGCGGGAAGGAACCCGCCGTAGATGATCGAGAAGAACGGGAAGATGACCATCATCGTGCGCTGCGTGCTCGCCGACGGGTCGTTCTCGGCGGCCGGCGGCATGAGCATGCGGCTCTGGATGAACTGCAGAAGGCCGGCCGCCAGCGCCAGGGCGCTGACACCGAGCGTGAACACGACCAGCGGCAGGTTGAAGAGGACCTGGGGCTGGCCGACGTTGATCCCAAACACAACGGTGTTGATGCACGGCACCGCCTTGTCCAGGACTCCGTTTACATACTGGTCCGGGTTGGGGCAGTGGATGGACGGAACCAGGTCAATGCCGGCGACCCTCAGCATGGCGCTCGGGTCGAAGTTGGTCAGGCCGTCGCGGATGACCCAGTACATCGGGAAGAGGAGGCCCATCTGCAGCAGCGACGGCAGGCAGCCGGCCGTGGGACTGACGCCGCGCTCCTTGTAGAACGCCTGGGTGGCCTGGCTTACGGCCACCCGGTCGCCCTTGTAGCGCCGCTGCAGTTCCTTTGTGAGTTCGCGCAGTTCCGGCGCCAGCTTCTGCATCCGCTTCTGCGACACGATCTGCCGGGACGAGAGGCGAATGGTGACGAGCCGGATCATCAACGTCATCAGCACGATGGCGACGATGACGTTACCGGTCAGGGCGTATAGACCGGCCAGTAGCAGGAAGAGTCCCTGGAAGATCGGCGTGAAGGCCCAGCCGAAGAGGGAGGTGGGATCCGCTCCCGGGGTGGCCGGCCTGATGGGCTGCGGCTCAGTCGTGGGCTTGGCCGACGGCGACGCCTCGGATACCGCGCCGCCCGGCGCGGCCGACGCCGGAGCCGCGGCGACAGCGGGGGCGGTGGGGCCCGAGTTGGGGTTGGCGCCGTATGCCGTCCCGCACGCCAGCACGGCGAACGCGATGAGGGCTACGAACAACCCGAATGCGGCCCAGCGAATGCGGGCCCTTGATTTGGTGGAAGGCTTCTGCCCGAGTGAATTCATGCTATCGGACAGGATCGTAGCCACCGGGATTCCACGGGTGGCAGCGAGCGATTCGACGCATTCCCATCAAGCTCCCTCGCAGCAGACCGTACTTGGCAATCGCCTGTTCGGTGTAGACCGAACAGGTCGGCTCATATCGACAGACCG
>PMJT01000195.1 GCA_003158495.1 Chloroflexota bacterium
TACTGCAGCGATTGCTTCACCAGCCAGCGTGGCTCTTCGAGCAGCCGCTACTAACTCGCACTTCGCAAACTGAAAAGGAGCCCGAGCAATCGGGCTCCTTTTCGATTCCCCGGCCGGGGCGTGTCGGCCGGGCTTGTCGGCCGCCCCGCTGGTTACTCGGGCCGGGGCGACAGGATGACGACCGCGGTTTCCCGCGATCGCCGCGCGGCGTGCGCGTCCAGGCCCTTGTCGTAGGCGGCCCACCTGGCCCACAGGCGTGGCCGCTCATCCTTGTCCGCTGCGCGGCCGTGAACGGCGCGCGATCCGCCGGGCAGATCGACGGTGACGTCGGGATGAGCCTGCAGGTTGAGCCACCAGGCGGGCTCGGCATCGGCCCAGCCGTTCATGGCCATGGTGACCAGGTCGGGGCCGTCCTCGAAGTAGCCGAGGATGGCCTTTCGCTCCTCGCCCGTGCGGCGCCCGACCGTCCGCAGGCACATCATGCCCCAGACGTCGGCCGTCGCGGGACGGATGCCGAACCTGCCGCCCGTAGCTGAGTAGGCGGCACGCTGCAGCGTCCAGAACGTGCGGACAAACCAGCGCGGCGGCAGAAACGGTGACTTCGTCGACTCTTCTGAAGACATGCTGTGCTCCGATCGGTGAGGGTGGTCAGGGCATTCGACAGAAACCCGGGCGGCGGTCGGCCGGTCATCTCGGCCGGTCATGTCTGTTCGTCCGGGTACTGAAAGACCTCGTCGAGGCGAACGTTGAACGCGCGGGCGACCTGGAAGGCCATCTCCAGCGATGGCGAGTACTTGCCCTGCTCAATAGCGATGATCGTCTGGCGGGTGACTCCGACTCGATCGGCCAGATCCGCCTGCGTCATCTCGCCGTTGGCGAACCGCAGGGCCCGGATCGAGTTGGTGACGTGCGTAGGCTTTACCACCGCTGGAACGGCCCGTGATAGGCCGCGATCTTTGTGACGGAGGCGCCCATCGCGCCGAGGATGCCGGCGAAATAGATCGTGTTGCCGATCCAGAACCGGTCCGCCGCGGCCATGGCCAGCACTAGAGCCGCGCAGGAGCCGGCGATCAGCAGGTAGTTGCCCACCCGCTCCCCGAAACGGTCGATCTCCTTGTCGCGTTGGTCCTTCTTGTCGGCCTCTTTCGGGTTGGTGGCCGCAGCAACGATGTTGCCGACGACGTTCGCGACGATGAAACCCACGATCGAATAGGTCATGGGCTGGACCCACGAGATCTCCGCGACCGGCTTGCTCAGCGCCTGCGAGGCCACAGTCCCCCCGTAGGCGATGAGGGTGACAACCGCGACCACGAGGACCACCCAGTTGCTCTTCTCCAGGAATGCCATTTCCCGCTCCCCATGTCAAAGATTGCTGACATGGACAATGTAAAGCCGCGCCGACATTATGTCAACTATTCTTGACACAGTGAGGGAGTAAAGCCGACTCTGCGACCCGAGCTCGTGCGGTGACCGGTGGATTCGTGGCTCGCGCCTATACGGCCGCGCCGCGCTCCCCTACTCCGCGCCCGCGGCGCCGCCCGCCACTCCGGCCAGCTCGGCCAGCAACTCGCGCTTCCGATCGGCCGAGGCGAACGACCCGTTGATCGCGTTGGTCGCCAACCGCGCGACGTCCGCTGCCCCGAACCCAAGCGCGGCCACGATCCGGCGGTAGTTCTCGCCGATGTACCCGCCGAAGTAGGCCGGGTCGTCCGAGTTGATCGTGACCGCCACGCCGGCCCCCAGCAGCGTCCCGATCGTCGATCGCGCCAGGGCCGGCACCACCCGCAACCGCAGGTTCGAAAGCGGACACGCGGTCAACGTTACCCCGTCCTCGGCCAGGCGCCGCATCACCGCCGGATCGTCGGCCGCCCGCACGCCGTGGTCGATCCGAGAGACGCCCAGGCAATCCAGCGTGCGCGCGACCAGCGACGCGTCGGCCTCCTCGCCGGCATGTGCGACCGCCCGCAGGCCGCGGGCGCGCGCGGCGGCAAACACGGCCGCGAACGGCTCCGGCGGGTAGCCCACCTCGCTCGAGTCCAGGCCGACGGCCACGATCCGGTCCAGCCACGGCTCGGCGTCAGCCAGTGTGGCCGAGGCCGCCTCGGCCGGTAGATGCCGCAGGAACGAGAGGATCAGGCCGCTCGTGATCCCGAACTCACGCTCGCCGTCGGCCAGGCCGTCGAGGATGCCGCCGATCACGTCCCCGATGGAAATGCCGCGATCCGTATGCGTCTGCGGGTCGAAGAACGGCTCAACGTGCCGGACGTGGTCGGCGTCGGCGCGGCGCAGGTAGTCGAGCGTCAACTCGCGGAAGTCCTCGCGCGTGACGAGGACGGAGCAGGCGGCGTAATAGATGTCCAGGAACGCCTGCAGATCGGCGAAGTCATAGCGGGCCCGCATCTCGTCTACCGTGGTGAACGGGAGCACGACCCCGTTTCGAGCAGCCAGCCGGAAGGCCAGCTCGGGTTCAAGCGTGCCCTCCAGGTGGACATGCAATTCGACCTTCGGCAGGCGGTCGATCAGGCCGTCGAGGTCGAAATCGGGCTTCGTGTGGGCGTCCGACAGCAAGCGCTCAATACCTCCGTCGCGCCGTGGCGCGCGTTGTCGGCCAGTCTATCGAGTCACGCCAGAATGTGGACGTCGCAGGTCCCGGCTGGCGCCACCGCGCCCGGCAACGCCGGCTGATCAAGTCAACCGGCAGTAGCCTCGCCTTTGTCCAATCGCCCCAAGCTGGTACATCCGACGCTCTCCGACCATGGCCCGGTGCAACGAGGAAGACGGCTCCGGAAGCCGTACCTCAGGACAGCAGTGATCATCGCCGCGGCAGCATGCATCGTCGGCCTCGGATACTTCGGGGAGCACAGGGCGCCGCCGTCCACGGCCTCGCCGGCCATACCTTCCGCTTCACCGCCCCCATCGGCGATCGCGTCGAGCCTGCCGAGCGCCACAGCCGCGACATCCGAGGGACCGACGCCGAGCGGCCCGGACGGTCTCCAGGCCCTCACCGGCCTCGCCCGGCTGCCACTCCTTCCGGGTCGGGTTACGGCGTCGGCGCTGCCGGTCCGGGTCGTCGACCGGTCGATGGCCCTCGTTGGACCTCGCCTCTTCTACATCGTCGCGAACTACAGGATCGAGTCCAGCGTGATCGGATCGTCCCCGGGGCCGCAGACCCTCGCTATCGCGGGCCCCGGCGAGTCGATCAACGGACTGGCCGCCGCGGGCGGATCGCTCGTCTATGCCGTCACCTCGACTGGGGGCGCGGCCGCTCAGCCGAACAGCCTGGGTGCCGCGCTGGTGGTCAACTGGAGCGTCTGGCTCCTCGATCTGAGAAGCGGTGGCCGCAGACAACTCGCCAATGGCACTCGCTACACCAACGACTTCAGCGACCCTGAGCTCCCGATTCACATCGCGGTGACGACCTCGGCCTACGCGTTCGATCGCCCGGCTTCCTCGCCCGGCACAACCGGCGGCGAGACGGTGGAGGTCCATTCACTTACCGGAGCGCTGATGTGGTCGAGCCCGGCGCCGGCGACTGTTCTCGACGTGATGCTCGGCGGGAGCAGGCTGGCCCTGCTGACCCAGGACGCGGGATGGAAGACCGGACCCAGGACCTTGTGGCTTTCAGACGCGACGCATCCGGGTCCCGTGGAGGTCTCGCACCCGGCCTCCTCCGCATCGCTTTCGGCGGACGGGGCGTACCTGGCGTGGGACCTCGGGCTGGTCACGGGGCTTTCCAAACAGTCTCTTATGTCGGACGTGGGCATCGAGAACACGGCCTCCGGCGGCGTCACGTTCCTGCGGCCGCCCACGACCGCCTCCCTTCTCGCGCCCGTCGGACCCTCGGTATCCTCGACACCCGGCGGCCCCGTGGTCGCCTGGCTGGCCACGGCGCCGAGCGGTTTGGTCTATCCGGCGTTCAGTTTCGGGGGCCGCGGAGCCGCGGGCTTCTTCGACGCCGTCCAGCAGCCGGTCTGGCTACAAGTGGACGGCATGCGACTCACGTGGGTGACCGAGAGACGGGATGGCGGATTCGCCACGGCGACTGCCACGGAGCTCGCGGCCTCGTAGCCGACGCCCCCGATTCTGGAAACACGCCACCGGGTTGACCGCCTTGAGTCACTACACAACCGTCGCGGAGCGGTCAGACTGGGAGGAACAAGGAGGGCGCGACATGCACGTTCTGGTGGCCTACGCGAGCCGTCATGGAGCAACCCAGGGGATCGCCGAGCGCATCGCGGAGACTCTCGGCAAAGCCGGAATCCAGGCGGAGGCGCGGCCGGTTTCGGAGGTCAAGAGCCTTGCCGGGTACGACGCCTTCGTCGTCGGCAGCGCCGCATACATGTTCAAGTGGCTCAAGGACGCTTCGGCTTTCGTTCGGCGCAACCGCGCCGTCCTGACCGCGAAGCCGGTCTGGTTCTTCAGCAGCGGCCCCACCGGCGGGCCCCTCGACGCGAAGGGGCGCGACCAGAAGCTCACCACGGTGCCAAAGGACGCCGCGGAGCTTGCGGAAGCGGTCCACGCTCGCGACCTTCGGATCTTCTTCGGCGCCTATTCCCGCGATCGCAAGCCGGTCGGGCTGGCCGAGCGATTCATGTCGGTGATGCCGGCCATGGAAGGCGTGCCCGAGGGCGACTTCCGCGACTGGCCGGACATCGAAGCTTGGGCATCGGGGATCGCCGAAGAACTCAGCCTGGTCGCGCCGGCCAGCCGGTAATCCCGCGCCCTTGGCGGCGCAGACCGCGGCCAACGACCTCAGACCGTGATCACGACCTTGCCTCGGGCATGGTGCTGCTCCAGGTAGCGCATGGCTGCGGCCGCTTCGGCCAGCGGGTACGTTCGATCGACGATGGACTTGACCGTGCCCGCCTCCATGAGTCCCCGCATGTGGTCGAGGTCCTCGGCCTTGACCGTGGCCAACATGGAAACCAGACCCTGGCTCACGAACGGCGACAGAATCTTTGCCCGGATCATCTGCCCGATGGGGCCGAGCAAGCGGCCGCCCCCGCCGCCCACGAGGACGAGTGTCCCCTTCGGCGTGAGAGCTCGCATGAGGGCGCGCAACGAGCGGTTACCGACGGTATCGACAACGAGGTCGTGCCGCTGGTCGCTCCGCGCGAAGTCCTGCTTGGTGTAGTCGATGACGTGATCGGCTCCGATCGAGCGGACCAGCTCCACGTTGCCCGTGCTGCAGACGCCGGTCACTTCGGCGGCGCCCAACGTCCTCGCGATCTGCACGGCGAAGGTTCCCACACCGCCGGACGCACCGTTGACCAGTACCTTCTGCCCAGACGCGAGACGTCCGAAATCGCGCAGGCTCTGGAGAGCCGTGAGGCCGGCCATGGGCACGGCCGCGGCCTCCTCGAACGTCACGCCCGCGGGCTTCAACGCCAGGGCCTTCTCCGGGATG
>PMJT01000156.1 GCA_003158495.1 Chloroflexota bacterium
TCGGGCTGGCCCTGGTCGCCGCATTTCACCGACGACTCAGTCGAGCCCAGGCGAGGCTCGCGCTGGTTTCGATCGGCTGGGTCATCTTCGGGTTCGGCGTGCTCCTGATCGCGTCGTATCGACCGAACCGCTACGTCGTGCCGATCGTGCCGCCCCTGGCAATCCTGGCCGCCCTGGGCTTGCACGTGCTCGTGCAATGGACGACGGACCTCACAGGCCGTCGGCNNCCCGGGTGGTGGCGACCCTTCTGGTCGTGGCCGTGACGGCCGTCGCGGTTGCGCCGGGCCTGCTTTGGTACTCGTCCTGGGCTAGGCACGCGACATACACGATGCCCGCCGCCGAGGCCAGCCTGGCCGATGCCGTTCCCGACGGCCAGCGTGTGGCCGGAACCGAGTCGGCGATCTTCCTGCTGCGATCGCACGCCATCACGTTGCTCACACAGCGGGTTGGCGGCGTAGCAAACGACGGCAATCTCTATGCTCAGGGAGTGAGGTACTACCTGGTTCCAGCCGCCGATCCGCCACCCAAGGGCGTCCCGGATGCCACGTGGACGGCCCGGCAGCGGATCTTCTGTGCCGTATACGGCGGAGTCAACCAGTGCCTGTACCGACTGCCGTAAGACTCACGGCACGATCCTGCACGGAAGGGCGATCGGCGTGACCGCCGGCAAGGGGCCACGCGAAGTCCCTGCAGCAGGCGCGGCGGCGAGAGGAGAAGAGGCAGCGGGCGGCGCGGCCTCGGGCCTTGCCGCGGGCACTGGCGCGACCGGACGAACCTGGCGGATATGGGGCGTCGACTTCGATGCCCGGATTGTCCAGATCGTCTCGATCGCGACGGTCATCCTGATCATCGCCTTCAACAACCGCTTTGTCGAAGCCGAATACGACCGGTTCGTCCTCGAGTTCATCATCCCGATCGCGATCGTAGTGCTCGTCTGGCGAGAAGACCCGCGCCAGTACGGGCTCCGGCTGGGCGACTGGCGACTCGGCCTCGGCGTCGTCGTCGCGGGCGTCGCCGTGATGGCGGTCGTCATCTGGTTCCTCGGTCGCCAGCCCGATTTCCGCTCTTACTACACGGACACGATCGCAGGCCGGCCGATGTGGCGGCTCATCCTGGATACGGGCGTCGACCTACTCGCCTGGGAGTTCTTCTTCCGCGGCTGGCTCTTGTGGGCGCTGGGCCGCAAGTACGGCACGGACGCCATCTGGCTACAGATCATCCCGTTCGCGCTGATGCACGTCTGGAAGCCCGAGATCGAGCAGCTGTCGACACTGGTTGGCGGCGCTGTGTTCGGCCTGCTGGCCTGGCGAACCAGGTCGTTCCTGTGGGGGTGGCTCCTCCACTGGTTCATGATGGCCTGGGTCCTTCTGGTGGCCGCCGGGTACGCGTAGGCCGGCGGCGACCGCAGCCCGGACGGCTCGAACGTTGCACGGAAAAACGGTCCTCAGCTCTCCGCGCGCGGCTCTCGGCTGCAGCGCAAAGTAAGGTGCCTTTACGCAACTCCGGGTAGACCCCCGTCACCGATGGGCGCGCGGACCCGTCTGGGCGTGCGTTCACCGTCCCTGTCGTAGAGAGTGTCAAGGTTGACTCGCGTCCACACCCGTTCCGTCCTGGCTCTGGCAACCGCGGCCCTCGCGACAGCGCTTATCGTCGCCGGCCTCGCCTCGGCAACCTTCTTCGGCGCACCTGCGACACTTCGTCCGTCGCCGACGGCGAGCGCGACGGCGAGCGCGCTGGCGGTCGCATCGCCTGCCGCTCCAACGCCGAGTCCTTCACCAACCGTCATCAAGACCCCCGCGCCTACCCCCGCTGGCACGCCCGCCTACCCGCCGGCATCCAGCTACCCGGTGGTGAACAGCTGCAACGCGGCTTCGGTGCCGGGNNATCTTCGCTGCCCAGATGGACGCGCTGGCGGTCGCCGGCTGGCACACGATCACGCTGGCCGAACTCGCTGCCGACCTGCAGGCCCACCGGAAGCCGACGCCGAAGACCTTCGTGATCACAATCGATGACGGCTGGAGTGACGGCTTCACGTACGCGCTCCCCATCCTGCATAGCCACGGCTATGTGGCCACGTATTACGTGATCGCGGGCAGGATCGACACGAACGGGAACCTTTCCACCACCCAACTCAAGGCCCTGATCGCGGCCGGCAATGAGATCGGCGATCACACCATGGACCACCTCAGCCTCAGCCGGCTGGCGCCGGCGAAGCTCAAGTTCGAGATAGAGGCGGGTGCCGCGCGGATCGCCCAGGCAACCGGCCGCTGGCCCGCAACGCTCGCCTATCCATTGGGCGGCGTGAACGACGCGGCAGCCGCCGAGGTCCAGGCGTGCGGCCAGATGCGCATGGCCGTCATCGAGGCACCCTGGGCAGGCGGTGGAAGCACGAGCCCTTCACCTCGACCGACGGCCCTGCCTAGCGCGGGCCGATCCCCCGCCGCGGTCCTGCCCGCTGCCGCCGTTCCGTCGCTGCCTCCGCCGCTGCAGCCGGTCTACGAAACGTGGGCGAACCGGTGGACGATCCCGCGTCTCCGGGTGACACCGAGCACGATCCCCGCAAACCTGCTCGCCGAACTCAACCGCTACGGCTGAGCCCCGAGTCACGGGCCGGGCCGGCGGCAGCCGATGGCCCCGCCTTGCATGACTATTCATTGGACTGTATACTCATGCGACTATGACCACCCAATCAACGCCGAACGACGCTGCTGCGGTCCCTTTGCTCGGACCCGTCGCGCATAGATCGCGGCTGGGTAGCACGATCACCGTCGGAATCGTGGGCGCGACCGGGTATGCGGGTGGCGAGCTCATCCGGCTCCTGCTGGGCCATCCCAACGTCAAGATCGCCGGGCTGTATGGACGCAACCGCGACAACCAGCCGATTGCGGCGTCCCACCCGCACCTTGGCGCGACGGGTCTCGTTATCGACCAGGCCATTCCCGAGGCCGATGCCATCTTCACGGCGCTGCCGCACGGCGTCGCCGCCGGAATGGCCCCCGAGATCGTGGCCAGGGGTTCGGCTCTCCTGGATGTCGGCCCGGACTTCCGGCTCCACGACCCGGCCGACTATCCGAACTGGTACAAGTTCGATCATCCGGCGCCGGACCTGCTCGCCCGGGCGGTATACGGCCTGCCGGAGCTCCATCGCAAAGAGATGCGCGCCGCCGCCGAGGGCTCTCCGACGATCATCGGCCTGCCGGGCTGCTACCCGACCGCGACGATCCTCACGCTGGCGCCGCTGGCTCGGGCCGGGCTGATCGGCGACCTGGCAGTCGACGCCAAGAGCGGCGTCTCGGGCGCCGGCCGCGAACCGAAGCCGGACCTGCTCTTCTCCGAGATCAACGAGAGCGTCAAGGCCTACGGCATGTTCGATCACCGCCACACGGCCGAGATGGAGCAGGAGCTCCAGCAGCAGGGCGAGCGCGGCACCTTCGGCAGCCGCGACGCCAACCCGGGCGTGGCCACGGTGGACTTCCTGCCGCACTTGATCCCGATGACGCGCGGCATCCTGGCGAGCTGCCACATCCGGCCTACGCGCCCCGTGACCCAGGCCGAGCTCGACGCCATCTACGACGAGGCGTACCGGGGCGAGCCCTTCGTCCAGGTTGTAACCGACGCGCCGTCGACGAAGCATGTGTACGGCAGCAACCTGTGCCGGATCTGGGTCCGAGTGGATCCGCGCAGCGGCAGGATCCTGGCCCTCGGCGTGATCGACAACCTGGTCAAGGGCGCCGCCGGCCAGGCCGTCCAGGCCCTCAACGTGATCTTCGGCCTGCCGGAAACGACCGGCCTCGAGCAGTACCCGCTCAACCCGTAGCACAACTCGGCTCGTCCGCAATCGACCCGCCGGGCCGCCGGCGCAACCCAGCTCTATCGATCCCGGCACATCCGAAGGGAATCGAACCGATGCATCCAGGTCCAGATCGGTCCTCAGTCGCCGGCACGGCCCGGGCAGCAGACCTGCCGCCGCTGGTGAATGGGCTGCCGGCCGTCGAGCAGCGCGCGGCTATGCCGCTGGGGTTCCGCGCCGGAGCCATGGCCGCCGGTATCAAGCCGTCCGGACGGCCGGACCTGGCCGTGATCGCCACTACCGGCGACTCCGCGGCAGTGGCCGCAACCTTCACCCGCAACCAGGTCGTGGCGGCGCCGATCAGGATCTCGCGGGCCCACCTCAGCGCGACCGAGGTCGGCGGCGGCGGACGTCTCGGCTGGACGGACGCCATCGTCGCTACTTCCGGCTCGGCCAACGCCGCAACCGGGGCTGATGGAGACACCGACCAGGCCGAGGTATGCAAGGCCCTCGCATCTCTCCTCGGGACGCGGACGGAGCGCACGCTGGCACTTTCGACCGGTGTCATCGGTGTGCGACTACCGGTCTCGAAGGTCCGCGACGGCCTGACCGAACTCGTGCCCAAGCTCGCCGCAACGGACGCCGCTCTCGAGGCCGTGGCCGGGGCGCTGATGACGACCGATACGAAGATCAAACTCGCCACGACCACGATCCAGCTGGCCGGGCCGGACGGGGATCCGGTCACGGTCACCGTTTCGGGGATCGCCAAAGGCGTCGGAATGATCCATCCGAAGATGGCGACCATGCTCAGCGTCGTTCTCACCGACGCCAGTGTCGCCCCGGCCACTCTCCACGGGCTGCTCTCCCCGATCGTGCAGCGGACCTGGAACCAGCTCAGCGTCGACGGCGACACCAGCACCAACGACACGGTTTTCGTGCTGGCATCCGGAGTCGCGGGCGCTTCCGTTGCCCCGGCCAGCCACGAGGCGGCTCTGCTCGGCGACGCGATCGAGGCAGTGGCCCGGTCACTCGCCCGCCAGCAGGCCGCCGACGGAGAGGGCGCGGAGACTCTGATCACCTGCCAGGTGAGCGGCGCCGCGGACGACTACGACGCCCGGGCCATCGCCCGCTCGGTGATCAGCAGCAGCCTGTTCAAGGCCGCGGTCCACGGCCGAGACCCAAACTGGGGTCGCGTGGCCAGCGCCGCCGGCAACGCCCGCCTGCCCGACGAGCAGATGCTCGAAGCGGCCGGGCTGCACCACACCGAGGCCATGCCACGCGCCGGCCGAGCCCCGGAGCTGGACCTGGACAGGCTCCAGATCGCGATCTGCGGCACGCTCGTCTTCAAGGGCACTCCCCAGCTCTTCGACCGGGCGGCCGTCCGGGCAGCGATGGAAGCACCGGAGGTCCTGATCAGGGTGCATCTCGGTCTCGGCGGCGGCACCGGCGAGGCCTTCGGGTGCGATCTGACCGAGGGTTACGTCATCGAGAACGCGGAGTACACGACGTGAGCGAAGTCCTCGTCCTCAAGCTCGGCGGAACGACGCTGGCCGACCAGGCCCACGTCCTCGACGAGGTCGCCGCCATCGCCCGCAAGCGTCCCGTCGTGCTCGTCCACGGCGGCGGCAAGCGCATAACCGAGTGGCTGGAGCGGCTCGGCGTGCCGAGCAAGTTCGAGGGCGGCCTCCGAGTGACAGACCAGGCGGCCCTGGACGTTGCCGCGGCCGTCCTGCGCGGAGTGGTCAATTCCGAGCTCGTCTCGGACCTGCGGGATCGCGGCGTGGACGCTGTCGGGCTGAGCGGCGTGGACGGTGGCTTCATGATCGCCGAGCGGATACCGCACCTCGGCCTCGTGGCCCACATCGTCGGCATCCGGCGCGACTTCCTGGACACGCTCCTGGTCGCGGGCCAGGTAGCCGTGGTTGCGCCGCTCGCCCGCGACGAGGCCGGCATTGTCTGCAACGTCAACGCCGACGACGCGGCCGCGGGCATCGCCGCCGGGGTCGGCGCTCGCCAACTTATCCTCATGACAGACGTGGACGGCGTCCGCAACGCCGCCGGCGAGAAACTCCACACCATGACCGCGGATGAGGCCGAGCGTCTCATCGCGAACGGCATCATCAAGGGAGGCATGGTGCCCAAGGTCCGGGCCGCCCTTGCCGCAGTTGCCTGGCACGGTGCCGAGGCCGTCATCGCCGACTCGTCGGACCCCCACGCGCTGACCCGCGCCCTCGACGATCCGACCTTTGGGACCCGCATCACTGCCGCTCGCGAGGCCAGCGGGGCCTCGGCCGGAACGGCCTGATCGGATGGCGACGATGGCTCTCAACGGCAGCAGCGTTAACGTCAAGCAGCGACGGCAGCGGACTCTCCTCGACCTCGTGGCCCGCTCGCCGATCGGCAGCCAGGAGGAACTGGTGGAGTTGCTTCGGGGCGCCGGGTTTGAGGTCACCCAGGCCACGGTCAGCCGCGACGCGGCGGAACTCGGCCTGGTCAAGGTTCCGCGCGGCGACCGCCACGTTTACGCCACGCCGGATACCGCGGCGACCGGAAACCTCTACGACACGCGGCTCCGCCGGCTCCTTGAAGACATCCCCGTCCGGGTCGGCCGGAGCGGCCTCAGTCTCGTTCTGCTGGCGACGCCGGGGTCGGCCGGGGCGATCTCACAGGCGATCGACCAGTCGAGTCTGCAAGACCAGGTCGGCACGCTTGCCGGCGACAACACTCTCCTCGTTCTGTTCGAGACCGAGGCCGCGCTCGAGCGGTGGCTGGTCCGATTCCAGGGCTATCAACCGGCCGGAGCCGCGGGGCTTCCGCCCGTACTCCCCTACACGTTCACGGAGGCCCCTCGATGAAGAAGGTAGTGCTCGCATATTCCGGTGGACTCGACACGTCGGTCGCCGTGGCCTGGTTGCGCGAGCAGTACGACGTCGAGGTCGTGACCCTCACGGTCGACCTCGGGGGCGGCGTGCTCAAGGAGGACGTAGATCGCCGGGCCATCAGCGCCGGCGCCTCTCGCGCGTACGTGGTCGACGGCCGCGAACGGTTCGTGCGGGACTTCTGCTGGCCGCACGTCCAGGCCGGCGCGCTCTACCAGGGCGTCTACCCG
>PMJT01000078.1 GCA_003158495.1 Chloroflexota bacterium
CTTGCGCGCCTTGAGCTCGAGGGACAGCTTCGAGGGGCACTCACCGCCGACGAATTCCGACTTGTCTATCAGCCGATTGTCGAACTCGCGACCGGCCGGGTTGTCGCGGCAGAGGCACTGCTCCGCTGGGACCGTCCGGGCCCACCGATCGGACCTGACAAGTTCGTCCCGCTTGCCGAGGACACGGGTGACATCGTGCCGATCGGTCGGTGGGTCCTGGCTGAGGCCTGCCGACAGGCGCGCCGCTGGCAACAGGAGACTCGCCTGGCCGGCTTCGCGATCTCGGTCAACGCGTCGGCACGCGAGCTCGCCGAGCCCCAGTTTGTCGCTCAGGTGGTGGATACACTCGCGGCGGCCGGCCTTGCTCCCGAGCACCTCACTCTCGAGGTTACCGAGAGCGTCCTGCTGACCGACGAGACTGGGGCGGTCGGAACCCTCCGCGCGCTGCGGGATGCTGGCGTCCACATCGCAGTGGACGACTTCGGGACCGGGTACTCCTCGCTCAGTTATCTCGACCGCCTGCCGGTCGACGGGCTCAAGATCGACCGCTCGTTCGTTCAAGGGCTCGGCCCAGGGCTCGGCAAGAGTGCCCTCGTGAGCGCGACCCTCGGATTCGCCCGGGCTCTCGGCCTCACCGTCACCGCGGAGGGGGTCGAGACCGAGGAGCAATTCCGCAAGCTCCAGGAGCTGCGGTGTGGCTTGGCCCAGGGCTTCTACCTTTCGAAACCGCTCGCAGCCGAGTCACTGGCCCAGCTCCTCGCCTCTGGCCGATCCTACGCAACCCAACCAAGGTCGCGGCGGGTCCGTTCTCGACCGGCTGCGTGACGAGGCCGGCGGGACAGGTAGGCTGCGCGATTCCTGAACGAGTCAGCCAAAGGCGGAGATGTCGTGCTTTCCCGATACGACGACCTTGCGTTCTCGGCTGCCCCAATCCTGCCGTGCTCGAGGCTGGCCGGAGGCCACGGCGCGATGCAGCCGTAGCGTCGGCGGGCTTCGACCACGAGGCCCCCAGCCACGGCCAGCCGGTCGGCCGAGCTAGGGCAGTCCGCCAAGCTCCATGCCGGGCCCATCGTCGGGACGGGCCACGAAACCCAGTCGTTCGTAAAAGTCACGCTTGCCCCGGGCGCTGAAGAGCTGGACCTGAAGCACACCCGCTTCCTGGCATCGGGCGACCAGTCGCTTCATGATCTCCGTTCCGATGCCCTGGCCGCGCACGTCTGGCCTAACGATCACGTCCACGATCAGGGCATGCAGGACCCCGTCGGAGAGCACGATGCCGGTGCCTATGGCCTCGCCGCCACGACGTGCGCAGACCGCGTACCAGGCGCTGGGAATGACTGCTCAGAGCTTGCACCGAAGGAAGATCGCGCATCGACTCCGCCACGAAGCTCGTCGTTCGGTGGGCGTTCCGGGACTGCGCTCGACCCACCACTGGAGGTAACCAATGGATGCAATACACGCCGACGAACCACCCAAGTTAGGCCTGCGCGAACGCAAGAAGGCGAAGACCCGCGCGCTTCTCCAGGAGGTTGCGCTGCGCCTCTTCCGCGAACAGGGCTACTCCGAGACCTCGGTCGAAGAGATTGCCTAGGCCGCGGAGGTCTCGACCACGACCGTCTTTCGCTACTTCCCCACGAAGGCAGATCTCGTCATCTACGACGACCTGGACGTGCGGGTGATCGAGGCGGTGCGCGCCCAGCCGGCCGAGCTGAACGTGCTCCAGGTGATGCGGAACGCGGTTCGGTCGGTGTTGGGCGAAATGACGGGCGCGGAGATAGACGCGCAGCGTGAGCGAGATCAGCTGATGTGGCACGAGCCAGAAGTGCGAGCAGCGGGGCTCGCGGAACTCGTCCGGATGATGCGTGACATGGTCCGGCTCGTGGCCGAGCGCACGGGCCTGCCGGCCGACGACGACAGGGTAATTGCGACCGCTGGTGCCGGCATCGGCGTGTCCCTTGCGGCATGGTTCGCATGCGAAGGCGACACATCATTTGCGCGCTTTCCGGGTCTCTTCGACGCCGCTATCGCTCACCTGGAGTCGGCCTTGCCGCTGCAAGCAGGGGCTTCGCTTCGCAGAGCAAGAACACAACGTCGGGCGGACGGGATCTAGGCAACTTATGAGCCAGTGACGAGGTCTGTCGTCGGCTGAAGGGTGGCCAGGTCGGTACGTTCTGGCCCGAACGTCGGTACTAGCAAGGTGGTTGTCGCCAGGCCTGACTAGCCCATCATGGGAGGTACGCGCAGGCACCAGTCGCTGGCAGCCAATCAAGCGCACCACGGAGCCCACCGTTGGCACCGACTCGCACTCGGTGATCCGATGTCGCTCAACTCCGATCCGGCCGAGGACATGGACAGCATCGCGAACGAGTCATCGCGGCATTTCCCGAACCCACTGCTCGCAGGCCTGGCCGAAGCGATGCGCTCGGCTGCGGAGGAATTCCGGCGGCGGGAGGTCGAGCGATGTCACGTGGAATCGACTGAGAACATCGATCGCTTGGTGACCCGCCGCGAGGAGGGGGCCGGCGCGTTGCGAATGGCGGCGGAGGCCGACGAGGCAGCCATCATGGAATGGTCCAAGGCGCGACTAGACGAGGTCAGGGTCGCGACCGACGATCAGGTGGCGCAGTGTTTTGAGGGCCTCGCACACGATCAAGCGGAAATCGAGCGCGCCGTCGAATTGCGAGTCGCGCGCGCTGAAGGGCTGGCGCGGCAGTTCGAGGACGAACTCGCCCAACTGTTCGAGCAACTGCCCGATGACGCTGACCCGACGGCCTTTGCCAGTCTAGCGTCCCAAATGGCGAGCCCGCCCGACTTCGCTCTCGAGGTGGATGGACGCGCTGACGAGACCGAACCGCAGGACATTGAGCGGGCTCTCGGTTCGCAGAGCGCCGCCACGGAATCGTCCAATCAACCGATAACGACCGACCCTATCCCTGAGCAACAGGCGCAGCGGCAGCTGCGGCCCGATTCTGGGCCGGTGCATGTCTCACTCTCTCCCGGAACTCTGACCGGGGCCGGTGCAGTCCGAGGGCGGTACTTCCCAGAGTGGTATGGCGAGGTCGATTGGCTGAGGACGACTGGTCGCGAGGCGGACGCCGTGGCGTTGCTCCTGGATATCGTCTACGCCACGGAGGCTGAATCTCGGGCAGAAGGCGGTCCCGTGGCGCCAAGGGCCTACCACGAGCTGGCGGAGATCCATGCTGCAGGCGGCGACATTGCTGCCGAGTTCGCGATCGTTGAACGCTTCTCACGCCAGAACAGGGCCCAAGGCGCGGTTCAATCCCAGCTCCTCGCGCGCTGGGCCTTTCTCAAGAAGTCGGCTAAGCGATAGCAATACGGGACGGCCAAGAGACGACACTGAGGCCCGGGTTCTGCCGCGTGCGAGAACGTTCGCAAACAACCGGGCTCAGCAAACCTCGCCCCACGATCCGGCCATGGTGACGGCGTCGCCGGTCCACTGCGGCGGCGCGTTGGGCCCCACGCTCAAGAACCCGACCGATACGCGGAACGAGTCACTTTCCTAGGATCGACCGAAGGTAGACTTGCCTCCGTCGGATAGTAGATTCCGGTCTGGCGGAGTGGCGAACCCAGCTGATCGGCGTTCCTGGCAGCCTCGGGCACCGCAGATTGCGGCGAGGATACGACGCGAGACCGGGCCGAGGCGCCTCGATGCCCGTGGCCGTCCGGGCTTCCGCATCGCCAGTGTCGAGTGGCGCGGAGCCCCACTATTCGTCCTCTGGACGATCGACCGCGACAGCATATGGGTGCTGCCGAGCGCGTCGCGAAGCCGGCGGGACATGAGCGAACTCGGCCGGACCATTCAGCTGATCGGCTCATTCTGGCAGCCCCAGATGGCATCCAAGATCGCCGACCTCAAGCTCGGGGGCCGCTCCCGCTTCGTGAACTTGGAGGACGAGGATCACGACACGATCGCCGCGGAGCTCTTACGGCGATTTCCGCCTGCCGGCAACCTTAGCTGACATTGCTCCTGTACAGCCGCAGGCGAAGCCGGGGAGATCCGAAGACGAGAACACGAGTTCTCGACCCGCGTTCTGCTCCCCACGATGAAGTCATCGTTGTCAGGACCCTGAGAGTCGGCGCTCGGGGAGCGCCGGCCAGAATGGCCGACCCGGCCAACCATCTGCTGCACCACGCCCCGGCATGGTCCTCATCTCGGCCGTCGAGCCCTCGACCTGGGCAGTGGAGGATTGCGCCTTTGCCGCCCAGAACCTGATGCTCGCGGGCTGGAACTGGGTCACGGCAGCTGCTGGATCGGCAATGTCCAGTTCTACCTCGACACCCCCGAGGGCAAGCGGCTTCTCAGCCTGCCGGAAGGATATGTGCCGGTGGCCCCGATCATCGTCGGCTACCCTGCGTAGCCAGCCTGTCCCAGTCCCGCGCAACGAGCCCGTTGTCGGCTGGATTGGTTAGTGGAGGCGTTCGTCTCCGGCGTACCGCTGTGAAGCGCCATGGCTGACCGTTGCGAGCGCTGGGAGCGTTCACGGCAGCGGTAACCAACCGGGCAATGATCGAGTCGTCTGGCCGCTGGCTGGTGTAGTCGCGAACCGATCGCCGTCCGGAAATCGCGTCGAGCATATTCGCGCGGCTGCTGGTCGATCTGCAGAGCAACCCAAGCGTCGACCTCTCGCTGTCAGGCTTCGGCGAGGATGAGATCGCCGGCCAACGAAGCCCGAGGACCCGGAGCGACTTCTCGGTGGAGCCCAGGCGGCGCTGGCCTTTACCGACCCGCTTTACAACGTGAGTCTCGGTGACCACGGCGGTCAGCCACGGGGCTCTCGGCGCCGGCGGATCGCCAACGACTCGATTTAGGTGATCGTCCCAATCTCGACCTCACGATCGAGCAGGCGCGGATCCTCAATCTCGCGTTCAACAAGATCAGTGGCTCCTGGCTTGCTTCGGAGCCTGGAAGCCCGCGCTCAACGTCAACACGCTGGCCGTCATAGTCGCGCCGCTCCGGCGGCGGATGGCATACTCAGTCAATGGGCATCCAGCCGCAGTCCGCTGCCGGGAGCGCCGCAGTGGTCGATCCGATCCGTCTCGAGTCGCTGCTCAGACGACTTGTCGCGACCGACTCCACGAACCCGCCGGGCGGAGAGGCATCCACTGTAGCTGTGCTGGCCGACCATCTGGGTCGGCACGGCCTTCGAGCGGAGACGGTCGAGGTGTTGCCCGGCCGTCCGAACCTCTCGGTCGCGTTCGGCAGTGGCGACGGCCCGATCCTCCTGCTCAACGCCCACATGGACACGATGCCGGTCGGACCGGGCTGGTCGCGATCGCCCTATGGCGCGATCATCGAAGACGGTTTGCTCTACGGCCGGGGTGCGTGCGACGCGAAGGGCGGGCTCGCCGCGATGGTCGAGGCCGTGGTGGCTATCGCGGCCGCGAAGGTCAACCTCCGCGGCCGCGTTGTGCTTGACGCCGTGATCGACGAAGAGGCCGGCGCGGCCGGAACCCTGGCGAACGTAGCCGCCGGCCGCCGAGCGGATTGGGCCATAGTTGCGGAGCCGACCGAACTGGCAATCGCGCGAGTCGGCAACGGCCAGCTGGACGTCACGCTGTCCGTCCATGGCCATGCCGCCCACGGCAGCATGCCGGACAAAGGCCGCAGTGCCATCGCCGACGCGGCCGCGCTGGTGGCGGCTTTCGAGGCCGCGCACGCACGGCTTCGAGCGACTCCCTACCCGGCGCTCGGACCCGCCTCCTACAACGTGGGGACGATCGAGGGTGGATTGCAGGCGTCGATCGTGGCCGCCGAGTGCCGGCTCGAGGTCGACCGGCGGATACTCCCCGGCTCGACGATCGAGGCGGCAACAGCTGAGATCGACGCGCTGATCGAATCCGTCCGCGCAGCGCGCCCCGGACTGGACGTCACACGCGAGGTCACGCTGGCCATTCCACCGGTCGAGGTGCCGGCCGACTCGCCCGTCTGCGTGGCCCTGGCCGCGGCGCTTCGCGCGCTGGGCGGCGCTGCCATCGTCGGAGGACTGCGAGCCACTTCAGACGCGGCATGGCTGGCCGCCGCCGACATTCCGGCGGTGGTATTCGGCCCCGGGAGCCTGGTCGACGCCCACCGCCCCGACGAGCGCGTGGCTCTTGCCGACGTCGAGTTGGCGGCTCGAGCGCTCGTCATGACGATCGTCACGCTGGTCGGCTGAGGCGACAAGAAACAGCGGTGTAAAGAGCGGCGGCGCAACGGAGCCGGCTCGGCGCCCCCGGCCCGGCACATCCGCCTGCATCACGTCGGCGGCCCGTCGAGACCCGCGGCTCGCGCCTTCAGACCGAGAAAGCCCGAGCCGCCTCCAAGTCCACTTCGACGCCCAAACCCGGGCGATCCGTCGGCGCGACGAACCCGTCGCGCAACTCGAGCCCCGTGTCGAAGAGCCGTTCCATTGGCGAGGCGTGCTGCGAGAACTCCAGCATCAGGGCGTGCGGCGTAGCCACGCAGAGGTGCAGAGCAGCCGCACGGACGATCGGAGACGACCAGGCATGTGGCGCCAGAGCCAGACCTAGCGACTCCGCCCGTTCCGCGACCCGCAGGCAGCCGGTCAAACCGCCGGCTCGCGATGGGTCGGGCTGAACCACGTCAACTCCGCCGGTTTCCATCAGCCGATCGAACCCGCCTGGGCTGCTCTCTTCCTCGCCGGTGGCGATGCGCAGGCCGGGCACGCGGAACCGCGCATACGAGGCGTAGTCGTCCGGAGCGAAGGGCTCCTCGAGCCAGTAGACGTCGTGGTCCGCAAGCATGTGCGCCAGCTTCTCGGTGGCCCGAAAGTCGCCGCTGTCCCAAGCTCGGTTGGCCATGTCGATCATGACGGCACGGTCCCCGGCCGCGCTCCGCGCCGCGGCGACCAGTGCCTCGTCGTGGCGCAAGCCCCGGCCCAGACCCCCCCAGCCGAGCTTCACGGCGCTGAAACCGCCGGCCACGTGTTCGGCAACCAGCGCCTCCGTTTCTGCTGGTTCGTCGGGCATGAGCAGGCTGGCGTAGGCGCGGATCCGTGGCTGGCAAGCCCCGCCGAGGAGCTGGTACACGGGCCGTCCGACCGCCTTACCCATGAGATCCCAGAGGGCCAGGTCGATAGCGCTCATGGCCTGAAGGGCGGCGCCGGAGCGGCCGTAGAACAGCGTGGCTCGATACATCGCCCGCCAGAGAGCGCCGCGCTCGAAGGGGTCGTGACCGACGACCACGCCGCGCAGGCCCCGGCAGACCTCGTGAGAGAGCGGCGCATCGATGATGGCGCGACCGACCTCGGGGGAAGTGTCTGCCTCCCCGATCCCCACCAGACCCTCGTCCGTGAGAACGCGAACGAGCAGGATGTCCTGCGAACTGTCGCCGATGTCTCGAACGTCGGGCCGTCTCAGGATCATGGTTTCAACATCGGTGATGCGCATCCCTCGCCTCCTGGGCCGTTTCGTCGGGCCAGCCGAAATCCATGCCAATCGTCGGCGCCTGCGCCTCAGGCGACTTTGTAGCGTTCGAGCGCCGCCCGGTCCAAATCGATTCCGAGCCCGGGGCGTTCGGGCAGGGCGATGACTCCATCGTGAAAAACTAGCTCGTCCGCCGTCAATTCCTGGCGTAGGACCGAGCCGGTCATCGCCGGTGGCAGAAACTCGATGTACGGGCAATGGGCCGTAGCGGCGGCAAGGTGCGCGGCGGCGGCGATAGATATACCCGTCTTCCAGACGTGCGGGACGATCAGGCGCCCTCGTTCAGCGGCCATGTCGCAGACCCGCCGAGCTTCGGTCAGGCCGCCGACTCGCCCGATGTCCGGCTGGGCCACGTCCGCCAGACCGCGGTCCATGAGGTCCTCGAATTCGAAACGCGTCGCCAGCCACTCTCCGGCCGCGATGCGGGTCCCGGTGTTCGCCTCGTGGAGCCGGCGATACCCGGCCAGATCGTCCGACCGGAGCGGCGTCTCCACGAAGAAGAGGTCGAAGTCGCGCCAGCCGGCAATGACGCGGGCCGCCTTCTCCGGGTTGTCCCAGAGGTATTGGACGTCCACCATGATTGCCATCTTCGGCCCCACGACGGCACGGACCGCGGCGATGACCTCGCCCATCCTCTCGTCCGGTTCTTCGATCCGCTCGTGTCGGTATGGACCGCCGAACGTCAGCTCTAGCTTCATCGCGCGGAAGCCGAGATCCCGGGCCCGGAGCGCCCAGTCGACAAGGGACGAGCGGTAGGCCTCGAAGCTCGACACGTCGGGCTGGAGCGAGGCATACGGCACGATCTCGTCCTTGACGGCGCCGCCGAGGAGCCGATGGCACGGGACGCCCGCCGCTTTCCCTGCAATATCCCAGAGCGCCATGTCGATCGCGCCGAGGGCGTTGATAAGCGCACCCCGACGGCCGTTCATGGCCGTCCCGACATACACCCGCTCCCAGATGGCGGCCGGATCCAGCGGGTCCTCGCCGATAACCAGGTCACGCAGCCCGCGGCCCATCGTATGAGTGCCGGGCGCATCGATGCAGGCCCTCGCGATCCACGGGTTGACGTCGGTCTCGCCGATGCCGCTGATGCCCGCATCGGTGTGGACCTCGACCACGAAGCTATCCTGGGCGGACGAGGTCCGCTCGACGCTGAAATCTGGCGCAAGAAGGACGTGGCAGTCGATCCCGGTGACCTTCACCGGCCCATGCTCCTCACGAGGACTGCGCCCCCGACGCGAGCCTGCCGCGAACGGAGCCGTCTGCCCGAAGGTCGGTGACTTCGTCCACGCCGCCGTAGAGCACGGCACTGGTCCTGGCCTCGCGGACCTCGCCCGGCCGGAGGATCGGGGCACGTCCCGCGGCCACCGTATCTGCGAGCCGCCCGGGATAGCTCGTCCAGAGCTCCAGCGCGGCGTGGTAGTAGCCGCGCCAGGCGCCGTACACCATCCACAGCCAGACGACGGGGAAGGCCACCGGGTCGAAAACCAGGCCGAAGCCGCGGTGGTCGGAGGTGTCCGTGCAGGCGACCCACCCAGCCTTCAGGCCCGTCAGGAAGTGGAGAGCAAGGCTGCCGTAGTCCCGCGATCGGACGCTCCGGACATCGAGCGTCGAACCGTCGCCCAGGGGCAGGTTCGGCCAATCGTACGAATCGCCCTGCCGGCCCAGCCCGCCGCCGGCCCACTCGTCGACCAGGCCGCGTGTAGCCGGGACGTCGAAGCGATGGTTCGGGCTGATAGCCAGCGCCGGATGAATGCCCCACATGAAATCGAAGGGCTGCGTTCCGACGTGCTCGATCCGATAGCTGATATCCAGCACCGGCGCGTCGTCGCGCAGGCGGATCGTCTTGGTATAGCGAGCTGGCGTAATCGGCGTCTGGACCGAAAGCTCCAACTCCGGGACATCGCGATCGACGACTCGCCAATCCCAGCGCGCCGTCCACAACTCGCCCATGTACGGCGTCGCCTCGCCGTAACGATCGATCGACGGCGCTCCGCCGGGGAAGGCATCGTCCCAGCCGCCAGCCCAGTGATCGTCGAAGCTGGCGAAGATCGGGGCCTCGTGGGGAGCGATGCGGGGGTTCTCCCAGAGGACATTGCGATCGGCGGTCTTGTCAATCAGCCGGAGGATCTTGCCGCCCGTTCGAGCCAGCACGTCCACGGCGCACCAGCGGTTCTCGAGGCGGACCACCGGCAGACCGCAGTAGGTCCAGTTGGGATCGATGCGGACCATCAGCCCTCCTCGACTCGAGTGAACTCCGCGGTCATTACCTCGAGGTGGACACGCATCCGATGCCTGGCGACTTCCGGCTGGTGGTCGCGGACGGCTTCGTACAGGGAGTGGTGCTCCTGGTACTCCGCCAGAGCATGCTCCGGCTCCTCGCGCTCGAGCTCGTCGCCCCGCTCGAGGACCTTTGGCATGTACATCCGGACGAAACCGAGCAGCACCTCGTTGTGGGAGGCGTCGAGTAGCCTCTGGTGGAACCTCGCCGCGGGCCTCACGGTCGATGCGCCGGCTCGGACTGCCTTTTCGTATGCGGCGAGGACCTTCTCCATCTCGGTGAGGTCCTCGACAGTGGCCCGTTCCGCCGCCAGGCCGACCATTTCCACCTCGACCAGGACTCGCGCCTCCATCAGGCTGGCCGTCACTCCCCGGCGCAGCGCCAGCTCGAGGGCGTGCGGAGCGGGCCTCGCGCGCGAAGCGACGAAGTAGCCCTGGCCATGACGGATCTCCACGACGCCGGCCAGCGACAGGCCGTTGAGGGCCTCCCGCACGGTCGACCGCCCGACGTGGAGCATCTTCATCAACTCGCGCTCGGACGGCAGCTTCTCGCCCGGGCCCAGCTCATCCCGATCCATTCTGGCCAGCAGGCTCTCGGCCACTACCTGCGTAAGCCGCTGGCGGTCGACGCGCTCAAGTACGAGGGTTGACTTAGCCATGGATAGGAGCATAGCATGCCTGCTCAGCTGGTCATCAGACCAGTTGGCCTCTTCTTGGGCGAGGATGTTGCCGATGGACTTAACCGGTCGCGTTTACGCAGTCAGCGGAGGCGGAAGCGGGATCGGGCGAGCCACCGTCGAACTGCTGAGATCGAGAGGTGCGGACGTCGCCGCCCTCGATCGCGATCGTTCCCGAGTTGAGGGAGTGGCCACGGCCTGCGGGGCTCTGGCACTCGTTGCGGATGTCGGTGACGAGGAGGCGGTTCGGGCCGCCTTCGCGACACTGGACGAACGCTTCGGGCGGCTGGACGGAGCCCTCTCGAATGCCGGCATCGCTCGCGTGGAGGGCCTCCTCCACACCGAGACGGCCGCGTCCTGGGATGAAGTCATCCGGGTCAATCTTCGGGGGACCTTCCTTTTTGCTCGCGAGGCTCTCGCCCGCATGGTCAAGGGCGGCCGTGGTTCCCTCGTCTGCACCTCCTCGGTGGTATCGACCGCGGCGATCGGCGGCGGTACGAACGCCTATACGGCTTCGAAAGGAGCCATCACGGCCCTGGTCCGCCAGCTCGCCGTCGACTACGGCCCGATGGGCATTCGAATCAACGCTGTGGCCCCGGGGGCGACCGATACGCCCTTGATGTGGGACACGACTCCCCAGGACCAGGTCGAGCCAATCCGCACCATCATCAATGGCGCGGTCCCGATGGCCCGACTGGGCAGTCCGCTCGACGTCGCTCACGCCGTCGCCTGGTTGCTGTCGGACGAGGCCGCCTACGTCACGGGAGCGGAACTCCTCGTTGACGGTGGCACCAACGCGAAGTCGACCCTTCCGGTCTGATCGTCCCAGGCCGGTTTCTCGCTGCCGCCTGTTGGAATGCGGCAGTTTCAAGGAGGATGTAATGGCAGTCTCCGCGGAGAAGATGGGCCCCGAGACTGGGGTAATGGTCGCCCAAACGGAACTCCAGGCTGGCGCTCTCGGCCTGGGTTCGGTCATCGCCCAGGCGATCACCCACGTGGCCCCCGCAATGGGCTTCCTCACCGGCGCAGCGTTCATCGCGACATATGCCGGCACCGGCGCGCCGCTGGCCTACCTTGGTGCGTTCGTCGTCTGCATGTCCATCGGGCTCACGCTAATCCAGCTGGCCAAGCACCTGCCGTCTGCCGGCGGCTACTTCACATACGTCAGCCGGACGCTGCACCCTCGCTTCGGCTTCATGACGGCGTGGCTCTACTTCCTATACGACCCCACGTGCATGGGCATCAACCTCGCCATCGCGTCGATCATCATCCAGACGACGCTCCATTCCTACGCCGGCATCGACATCCCGTGGGGCATCATGTCCCTGATAGGCGTTGCGATCGTGATAGGGGTCATGTACCGCGGCGTCAAGATCTCGGGCCGCACGCTGATGGTTCTCGCGGCCATCGAGATCGCGATCCTGGTGCTGTTCGGGCTGTTCGGCATCCTCAACCCGGGCCCAGGCGGCGTCAGCGGCACGCCGTTCCAGATCGATTCGAACTTCGGTATCTCCAAGACCGCCGTCGGCATCGTCTTCGCCATCTTCGCGTTCACCGGCTTCGAGGCCGTCGCGCCGATGGCGGAGGAATCGCGCAACCCGCGCCGCAATCTCCCGATCGCGATCATCGTCTCGCTGCTGATCATGGGCGCGATGTACGTGTTCTGCGTCTTCGGCCTCGTGGTCGGATGGGGCACCAACACCTACGACACGACCTTTGCAGGCGCGAGCACGAACGCGTTCATGGATCTGGCCGTTCGCCTGTGGGGCAAGGAAGGGTACCTGTTGCTGCTCCTTGCGATCGTCAACAGCGTTCTGGCCGTTTCCATCTCCGCGGGCAACGCAGGCACCCGCGTCTGGTTCTCCATGGCTCGCGGTGGCGCCTTCCCGGCGTGGTTCGGCAAAGTACATCCCAAGTACAAGACCCCGGTCAACGCGATCATCGCCTACGCGGTGGTCTCGCTCGTGCTCGAGTTCGGCGGCGCCTGGGTCTTCGGCGGCGGCCCGCTCGGCAACGGCAATACCCAGAGCTTCGCTCCCGACCAGCTGTTCTTCTGGGCCGGCACCGCGATCACCCTTGGGCTGATCGGCGTTTACGGTCTCGGCAACATCGGCGTCATCCGCTACTACTGGACCGAGCGTCGCGACGAATTCAACTGGTTCTGGCACGTCGCAATGCCGGTGATCAGCTGTATCGCCATCCTCCTTGTCGGCTACAACTCGCTCCTCGGCCTTGCCTTCCCGTTCAACCTCGCGCCGGTCTTCGTCGTGGTCTGGATCGTGCTCGGCATCGCCGTTCTCGCCTTTGCCCGAATGAAGGGCAACGAGGAGTGGCTCCTCAAGGCGGGCGAGGTCGCCTACGAGCACCAGGCATCTCCTGAGGAACTTGCAGGCACTATCTAGGAACCTGCAGGAACCCCCGTAACCCCGTGGAACCGTTCCGCGCGCGGTGTCTCCGAGCGGGCGAGATCGCCCGCTCGGAAGGCGCCGACTCGCTGCTCGTAACGGATCCGGCCACCGTCCTGTGGCTGACCGGCGTCGAGCAGGACATCGAGTTCGGGCCGATGTACCCGTTCACAGCGGGGACGCTGGTACAGCTCCGGACCGATGGTTCGGGCACCCTGATCATTTCCTCGGACGACGAGGCCGCGGCACCAGCAGTCCGCGGCCTCGTCGTAAAGACGTACGAGGCCTACAGCCTCGGGCGGCTGAAGCCCTTTGCCAACGCCCGCGCCCAGCTCGACATGGGCGGCCTCGTTGCCATCGAAGGCCACTCGGCGACGGCGACGCTGCTCGAAGGCGCCCGGTGGGTGGACGTGGGCACGAAGCTCCGCTGGCTCCGGACCGTCAAGGACGGCGCGGAGATCGCCGCGATACGAAAGACATGCGCCGTCGTCTCAGCCGGCCAGCGAGCCTTCAGGCTCGTCGCGCGACCCGGCCGGCGCGAGATCGAAGTCTTCTCGGACGTCCATGCCGCCATGGAGGCCGAGGCCGGGAGGAGAGTTCCGGTGTCCTGCGATCTGCTCTCCGGGCCGCGCCTGATGGAGGTCGGCCGACCGCCGACAGATCGGCTCATGGCGACCGATGAGCTCGCCTTGTGCGATCTCCTGGCCCGCCACGGCGGCCAGTGGGCAGATTCATGCACGACCATCTGTCTCGGCACTCCGACCGGCGAGATGCGCAGACTCCACGACACTCTTCGGCGGGCCCTGGATGCGGTGCTGGCGGCGGCACGGCCGGGTGCCGTGGCCGGCGATCTAGATCGACTGGCCCGCTCGCAGATCGCCGAGGCAGGCTACACGTACCCGCACCACACCGGACACGGCGTCGGCTCGGGGCTGCACGAGGAGCCGCGGATCGTGCCCAATTCCACAGCTGTTCTCGAGGCCGGCATGGTGATCGCCTTCGAGCCCGCAGGGTTCGGCGGCGGCATCGGAGCTCGCATAGAACACACGGTGCTCATCGGTGAGCACGGGCCGGAAGTCTTGACCGACTACGACACTCGCCTCGAACTCTGAAAGGTACGGCGTGACCCCGAACGAATCGTCCAACACCCACGCACTCACTCCGGACGCGGCTCGGGCCGGCCTGACGGGCCTGCTCGCACGCCACGAGGCGTGGCGGGCCAACTGCCTGAACCTCATCGCGTCCGAGAACGTGCTGAGTCCCGCCGTCCGCGCCGCTCTCGACTCGGACCTGATCCACCGCTACGCCGACTACACGGGGCGTGACCTCGGCGCGCGGCGGTATCGCGGGACGCGCTACGTGGTCGAGATAGAGCGCGAGGTGGAGCGGCTCGCCCGGCAGGTGTTCAGGGCCGAGTACGTCGAACTGCGGGCGATCGCGGGTCACCTGGCGGGGGCTGGCGTGCTGATGGCCCTGTGCAAGCCCGGGGACATGGTGCTCGAGATCGGCCGCGACGGAGGCGGGCATCGCGAGGCCGGCAAGTTCGCCGCAAGCGAACTCGCCCACCTGGAAGTGCGCCACCTGCCGATAGACGCGGACCGGTACAACGTGGACCCGGTCGCCGCGGCCGCGCTTATCGCCGAAGTCAGGCCCCGAGTGGTGATCCTGGGGTCGAGCAACTTCGTCTTCCCCCATCCCGTACGGGAGATCCGAGCCGCCGTCAATGTCGTGCCCGGCTGCTACCTGGTCTACGACGCCTCTCACGTGATGGGGCTACTGGCCGGCCGCCGCTTCCAGGATCCGCTCGGCGAAGGAGCGGACGTGGTCTTCGGCAGCACCCACAAGACCTTCTTCGGGCCCCAGGGCGGGATCGTCTTCACGAACCGGGAGGACCTGATCACCCGCATCTCCGACGTCGTGTACCCGGGCCTGGTCACCAACCACCATCCATTCCGGATGCCGGCGCTCGGGATCGCCCTGGCCGAGATGCTCGAGTTTGGGCCGGCATACGCGGAACAGGTGATCGCCAACAGCCAGGCCCTCGGCGAGGCGCTCGTGGCCGAGAGTATCCCGGTCGTCACCGACGGCAGCACTCCGCCCAGGTACAGCGCCTCGCACACGCTGATGCTCCGCGTGGCAGACTTCGGCACCGCGGACGCCATGGCGCTTCAGCTCGAGGCCGCGGGAATCATCACGACCGGTGGGTTGCTCCCCGACGCGTTGGGCGGCCAGGGGATCCGGGTTGGGACGCAGGAGATGACCCGGCGCGGCCTCCGGCAGGCGGACATGGCCCGCGTGGCCGGGTTCATCGCCGAAGCTCTGCGCGACGAGAGACCCGGCGCCGACATCGCGGGCGACGTGGCCGACTTTGTGAGCGACCTCGGCCCGCTCCGATTCAGCTGGGCGTCATGAGCGAGACTGCCGCCCGCACGGGTGACCTCGTGCTGGCAATCGACGTAGGCCTGACCAACTGCAAGGCCGTTCTGTTCGACCTCGACGGCCAGATCGTCAGCCGCATGGCGGTTCCCTATGAGACCAGTCGACCCACGCGGGACCGGGTAGAGCAGGATCCGGGCGCCTGGTGGGAAGCCGCGATCGTGGCGGTGCGCTGCGTGATAGCCCAGAAGACGCGACGATCCCGACGCGTGCTCGCCATCGGCGTCACGGCGCACATGCACGCCCTGGCCTGCGTCAATGCCAAGTTGCGGCCGCTCGGCCCGGCCCTGATCCTCGGCGACCGCCGCGCGACCGGCGAGGCAGAGGAGATAACCACGGAAGTCGGGGAGGATGTCGTCTACCGGACGACCGGGACGGTGATGGACCCCTCGATGCCCGCGGCGAAGATTCGCTGGCTGTGGCGCAACGAGCCGGAGCGCTGGTCCGAGACGGCCTGGTTCCTCGGCTGCAAGGACTTCCTTCGGGCCAGGTTGACCGGTGAGGTCGCCACGGAACCGGTGGACGCGTGCGCCACTTCCCTCTACGACCTTGGCCGCGCCGGCTGGTCCGAGACGATCGCCGAAGCCGCCCGCGCGCCGCTGTACACCCTGCCGCCGATCCGCCGGCCCGAGTCGATGGCGGGCGGCCTCCTGCCGGCGGCCGCCGCACAGCTCGGCCTGCCGAACGGCACCCCGGTAATCATCGGCGCGGGCGACGACATCGAAGTCCTCGGCAACGGGCTCCTCGACGCGGGTCAGAGCCTGGAGCACCTCGGCACGACGGGCTCGATCCTGGCGGTTGCTGCGTCGGCTACGCCCGACCCGACGCGGGCACTCGAGCTGTATCCCCACACGATCGACGGCCTGTGGGTCATCGGTGGTTCGATGACCGCGGCTGGAGCCGCGCTCGATTGGGCCGCACGCTCCCTTGGCTACAGGTCCGTCAAGGAAGCTGCCGGGTGCCTCACCGCGTGGCCAACCGCGGCGCATGCGCCCGTGTTTCTGCCAAATCTAGAAGGGTCCCGAAGCCCCCGACGCGAACCGTTCGAGCGGGGAGCTTGGCTGGGCATGCGGCCCGACACGAGCAGGGCCGATCTGATGCTGGCGGCGTTCGAAGGAGTCGCGCAGGGCATCCAGGCAATCCTGGCCCGGACCGAGGAACTCGTCGGCGCCACGGGACCGATCACGGTAAGCGCAGGCGAAAGCGCCGACCCGGGCTGGCTTCAGGTTCGGGCCGACGTCTACGGCCGACCGCTCGCCGTGCTCGAAACGTCCGAACCGACCGCCCTCGGCCTTCTCACGCTCGCGACGGCGGCCCTCGGAGTCGACGAGTCGCCGGCTGCCGCGGTGCGCCGCATCGTCCGCGTCGCGAAGCTCGTCGAGCCGCGGCCGGCCGGCACGCGAGCCAGGCGTCTCGAGGTGGTCGCCGCACTGGGCCTGGCGCTGCGAGACACGTGGCAGGTGCTGGCGGGGGCGGAATGACGGCGATCCGGATCGTCGCATTCAGCGGGCTGGACGAGCGCCGCCACATGGCCGCCGTCGACGACCTGGGGCGTGGCTATGACCTGGGCCCGGGCGAACTCCACGAGTTGATTGAACGCGCCCGACTCGCCGGGAAGTGGCCGGCCGAGCTGGTTGCCGAAATGCTGGAGGTCGCACCCACAGGGAGCAGTGTCGTTCTCGACGAGATCCTGGCCCGGGTCGGCCGCCCTGGCCCCACCGGCACCCCGGACGCGGTCGGCGACATGTCCCTCGACGTGCCAGTAGCCGCGCCCGAGGTATGGGCTGCGGGCGTCACCTACCGGCGCTCGCGCGAGGCTCGCGAAGCCGAGACCGCCGCCTCCACGAAGGACATCTACTCGCGCGTCTACGAAGCCGAGCGTCCCGAGCTATTCCTCAAAGACGCCGGGGGCCGGCGAACGGTCCCATCGGGGGGAACAATCCGCGTCAGGTCGGACAGTGTCTGGAGCGTCCCGGAGCCCGAACTGGCGCTGGTTCTCGACGCCGACGGCCGCGTCGTAGGCTACACGGCGGCAAACGACGTGTCGGCTCGAGACATCGAGGGAGCAAACCCGCTCTACCTGCCGCAGGCGAAGGTCTACTTCGGATCCTGCGCGCTGGGGCCGGCAGTTCTCCTGGCCCGCGGCGAGGCGATGCCGAGCTTCGCAATCGATCTGCATGTGATCGGCCCGGATGGCATGACCGCCTTCGAAGGCGCGACGAGTACCAGCGCGATGGCGAGGTCGTTCGACGATCTCGTCCGGGCGCTGTTGCGCGACAACGTGATCGGCGACGGTACGGTGCTCTCTACGGGAACCGGTGTCGTGCCGCCGGAGGCCTTCACGCTCACGGCAGGGCAGCGCGTCGAGATCCGTATCTACGGCATCGGGACGCTCTGGAACATGGTCGAGCACGGCAGGTTGCGATGACGACGAATGAGACCATCGAGGTTCGCAAGCCGGCTGCACCGGAGAGACTCCTCGACACCTTCACGCCCCCGGATCCCGAAAAGCTCAGGGCGCTCGTTTCGGGAGCGTCGCAGCTATCTATAGCCGCGACGTGGGGCGCGCCTGGCGACTGGCGCGGGAAATGGACTTCGGCATGATCCGCATCAACGCCCCCGCGACCGGCGTGGACTACTGCGTGCCCTTCGGTGGAGAGAAGGCTTCGAGCTACAGCCGCGCGAGCAGGGCGGCGCCGCCCTCAACGTCTACACGCAAGCCCGGACCGTCTTCTTCCGTGGATGAAGACCGCGTCGGAATTGATAGTTCGGAGGTGAGCTGGTGAGCGATCCCGGGCGGACCTTTCTCGGCGTCGACGGTGGGCAGACCGGGAGCCGGGCCGTCCTCGTCGACGAAACCGGCCACGTGCTGCGCCGCGCCGAGGCCAATGGGTTGATCCACGTCCTGGAGCCCCGGGGCGACGAACTGCTCCGGACGGCCCTCGGGTCGCTTCGTGACCAGACCACGATCGACGGCAAGGCACCTGACGTGATCTTCCTGGGACTGACTGCAGTTGTGCCAGGAACTGCCAGCGAACCACCAGGCATCGCCATCGCGGCCGAGATATGGCCGGATTCGGAGCGGGTCGTGGTCGAGGGCGACGGCATCATCGCCTGGGCCGGCGCCACCGGCGGCGCCCCGGGTGTCTGCGCAATGGCCGGCACCGGATCCGTGGTCGAGGCCGTGAACGAGCGCGGCGAGAGGGTGGAGACGGGTGGCTGGGCGTACCTCTTCGGCGACCCGGGGAGCGGCTGGGACATCGGCTCGACCGCAGTGCGGCGGATGCTCCAGCGCTGGGATCGGGACCGTACCGTGTCGGCGGTCGGCCAGGCCGTCCTCGATGGCACCCATTCCGCGATCCCGCCGGAAGTGCCCGACCGCGTCTACTCGCGCGAGATCGACTACGTCGAGATCGCCAGGCTGGCCGAGAAGATAACCGGCCTGGCACTCACGGGCGACCCGGAGGCCCGCGAGATCGTTTCCGGAGCAGCCGCCGCATTCGCGGCCGACGCCGCCGCCGCGATCGGCCGGCTGACCTGGGAGAACGAGCCGATCCTCGTCGGCGCGCTCGGCCGGATCTTCCGCGCGGGCGACGTATACCGCTCGTCGTTCCTTGCCACACTCGAGAAGCTCACGCCGCGTCGCGTCCGCCTCGCCGACCCGGTGCTGACGGGCCTGGGCGGCGCCGCCCTGCTGGCCCTCAGGACTGGTGGCATAGAGCCGAGCGCGCAGATCGTGGCGACGCTGATCGTCGAAGGCCTCGGTGGCGGCGATGCCTGAGAACGCCCACCCGGACGATGCCGCGGGAGCGCCGCGCACGGCCGACACCGCCATTCGATACCTTGACGCCATCGAGGATCTGCTCGCAAGGGCGCGCGTCGCGAACCGTGATTCGATCCCGGCGGCCGCCTCGATCATCGCGGACACGGTGGAACGCGACGGTCTGATCCAGACGTTCGGCAGCGGCCATTCGCAGCTCCTCGCCCTCGAAGCAGCCGGGCGGGCCGGCGGCTATGCCGGCGTCCAGGTCATCTTCGATCCGGGCATGGGTCGCTCGGAGCAGGTCGAAGGCTACGCGCGGTCGCTGCTGCGCGACCACGTCCTGGCGCCGCCGGACTGCCTGATCATCGCCAGCAACTCCGGTCGCAACCCGGCACCGGTGGACATGGCGTTGGCCGGCCGAGAAGCCGGCGTACCGATCATCGCCATCACGGCCCTGGACTACGCTCGTGGCAACAAGTCGCGCCACTCCTCCGGGAAACGGCTCCACGACCTGGCGGATGTCGTGCTGGACACGTGCGGACCGCCGGGAGACGCCGTCCTCGGTATCGAAGGCGCGCCGGTCGCGGCCGGCGCTACGTCGACCGTGCTGGGCGCCGCTCTCCTGAATGCCGTCCTGGTCGAGTCCGTTGCGGAACTCGTCCGGCGCGGCATGGAGCCACCGCTCGTTCGTTCATACAACCTCGACGGCTCCGAAGCGCACAACGAGCGGATGTTCGCCCGCTATCGGAGTCGAGTGCACACTGTCATCTGAGACCGCCGGGAAGCCGGTTCTCGAAGGAGAAGTCATGAAGGAGTTCACCGCGCCGGCCGGGATCGAGGTGGGTCTCGTTCGGAGACGGCCCGCCCTCGGACCAGGCATCCGCGTGGACGAGCGCGCCGTCCGCCGGCTCGGCGCGATGGGCCGAGTGGCGGCAACGCCCGTGCCGCCGCGATCGCGCCGAATCCAATACTGGATGTGGAACAGCATGGTTCGCGAGGCAGATGCCACTCGCGTCGACCCCAGGCTGTGCTACGACTTCACCTTCATCGCGGATCTGCCGATCGGCTGGGAGCGGCCCAAGACACTCGGCCACACGCACCCGAGACCAGCACCCGGGCAGCTGGGATTTGCCGAGGTTGTCGAGGTTCTCGACGGGACCGTCGGTCTCATGATCCAGGACCTTTCTCCGGGTCCACGCTCGAGTTTCGCCGCCCTGATCGTCGGCAAACCCGGAGACCGCGTCGTCCTGCCGCCGTTCCTGCTCCACGCGTCGATCAACCTGGCCGGCGATCCAGCGGTCTTCAGCGATGTGATCGACCGCCGGATCGTCGCGGGGCAGCTTCCTTCCGACTACAACGGCGTTGCAGACGCGCACGGGATGGCCTACTTCATCGACCTCGACGGCGCCGCCCGACCGAACCCTTTCTACAAGGAAGTCCCGTCGCTCCAGCGCTTCACGGCACTTGAGTGGTCCGGCCCGTCGCCGGATCGCCCGCTGTACGGCGACTACGTCGCGCGCCCGGACGATTTCGACTGGATCGTCGACCCGGGTCTCTTCCCTCACCGCTTCCCGAAGCTATGGGCGCGCGTCTCGGAGGTGGCGATGCGGCAGGGCGATTCTTCGGGCCTGTGGCCCGCAGGGGCGGCTCGCCCATGAGCCGGATGCTCGAAGAGATCGACCAGCAGCCGGCTGTTCTCGAGCGGGCTCTCCGCGAGGGAGCCGGCCAAATCGAAGAAGCGGTCGAGCTGATCCGCCGAGCCGGGGCAGAGATGATCGTGATCGCGGCTCGTGGTTCGTCCGCCTATGCCGGCACATACTTCCGGTCGCTCGCGGAAACGATCCTGGGCGTGCCGGTTCTACGCGCGGCGCCAGTGGTCCGCACCACCTACAACCGCTCGGTTGCCTGGCGTGGCGCCGTGATGATCGCCATCTCGCAATCGGGCCAAGGCCCCGACATCCTTGCGGTCGTCGAGGACGCGGCCGACGCCGGCATCCCGGTCATTGCCATCGTCAACGACGAGGATTCGCCGCTCGCCGCCGCCGCGGATGTGGTTGTTCCATGCCGGGCCGGCCCGGAGGCGATCACGGCCACCAAGAGCTACACGGCCGAACTCGTGCTCCTCGCGGCACTGGCTGCCGGATGGGCTCGCGACGAGGAACTCCTGCGTGGGTTGGAGGCTGTACCGAGCGCCGTTGCGGACGCCATCGAGGCGGGCAAGAAGTGGCTTGAAGCCGGGGCCGGCGCCGAATTGATCGGCGCCCTGACCGACTGCGATCGCGCCACCGTGATATCTCGTGGGCGCAATCTCGGCACCGCGCGAGAGGTCGCGCTCAAGATCACCGAGACGGGCGGCGTTTTCACGGCGGGACTCTCCGCCGCGGACTTCCTCCACGGGCAGGTCGTGCTGGCCACGCCGGAGGTACCGCTTCTCGCGCTGAGGCCCGACGGCCCGATCGGAGCCTCCGTGGATCGCGCACTGGAAGCGGCCGCCCCTTATGGCGCGCGGCAGTGGCTCATCGGCGGTCGCGAGATGGCCGGCCGGGCCCGTATGCTGGACCTGGCCTATGACCTCCCGGAGTCGCTCTCGCCGCTGGCACTGGTCGTTCCCGGCCAGCTCGTGGCCGAGAAGGCGGCCCTGGCGCGAGGACGCGACCCGGACCGGCCCAATGGGCTCGTCAAAGTCATCCGGACATACTGAGAGGCACGACTTGGAGCGTGTTGTGGCCGGCCGGCCGGCTGCCGTGATCTTCGACATGGACGGCGTCCTGGCCGACACTGAGCCGATCCAGGAGGAGGCGCTGGCCGCCTTTCTGGCAGCCCGGGGAAAGTCGCTTCGATCGGACGACTACACGGAGACGATCGGCCTGGACTACCGGTCATTCTGGGCGGAGATGATCGTCCGTTATGAGCTGGCCGAGTCGGTAGCCGAGTGCGTCGCCGCTTACGAGCCGATCCTCCTGGGCCGGCTCGTAGATCTGCCGCCCGCGCCCGGAGCCGCCGAGCTCGTACGCTCGCTCGAAGCACTTCATGTGCTGCTCGCGGTCGCTTCCTCGTCGTTCCTGCCTGTTGTCGAGGCGACCCTCGGTGCCATCGGCCTGCGGGACGCGTTCGGGGTGGTGGTTTCGGGCGAACAGGTCATGGAGGGCAAGCCGGCGCCGGACATCTACCTCCGCGCGGCCCAAAGACTGGGCGTCGAACCGGGCAAATGCGTCGCCATCGAGGATTCCGCCAACGGCGTGCGCGCCGCTCGCGCGGCTGGGATGGCATGTCTGGGCATCGTGACGGCCTACTCCACCAGGGAGCAACTCAGCGCCACAAGGGCGGTCGAGTCGCTGGCCGAGGTCACGCCGGCAGACCTGGCGGCGATGGCAAGCGCGACCCTCTGAAACGGCTCCGTGCCCTGGAGGCCCTTCTTTAGGAGCCCGCGGGCTTGACTCGGACTATCGATTTGAACATACTCTGCCAAGCAGACGTCTGACGTCTGCCAATGGTCCTCCACCTTCCACGAGCAAGCCGGGTCCAGACCGTCCGGCCGAGGAATTGGCGTGACGATGACTCAGAACGCGGGTGATGGATCCCTCTTCGGGGTCGTGGACGTCGGCGGCACGAAGATCGTCGCCGGCATCGCAACCGAGGGCGAGATCCTTGCCACCGAGAAGATCCCGACCGAAGTGATGGGCGGCGCGGACGCGGTTACGGCGCGAATTGCCGGTGCGATTCGATCCGTTCAGGCCCAGCTGGGCCTCGAGGGTCGGCCCCTCGCGGGAGTCGGAGTAAGCGTGCCTGGACCCCTTGACACGGCCCTCGGCATCGTCTCGTTCACGCCTAACCTGCATTGGGTGGACTACCCGGTGGCGGCCCGACTCAGTGCTGCGCTCGATGGCGTCCCGGTCTACATCGACGACGACGCCAACTGCGCCGGCCAGGGTGAGGCGGCATTCGGAGCCGGGGTCGATTACGCGCATCAGGTCTACTTGACGATCAGCACGGGCATCGGCGGAGCGGTGATCGTCGACGGCCGGATCGACCGCGGCTTCCGGGATGCGGCCGGCGAAGTCGGCCATATGACCATCCTGCCCGGCGGCCCGGACTGCCTGTGCGGCAACAGCGGCTGCCTGGAGGCGATCGCGTCGGGAACAGCGATCGCCCGAAGGGCCCGCCAGCTCATGATCCAGGGCCAGGACCCGACGCTCGCTCGCCTCACCGGCGGCGACCCGGAACGGGTAACCGCGCCGATGGTCTTCGAGGCCGCCGCCTCCGGCGACGTCCTGTGCCAGACGGTGCTCGACGACGTCGCGAACTACCTCGGCATCGCCCTGGCGAATATCGTCATGGTCCTCAACCCGCAGGCGATCATCCTGGGCGGCGGGGTGATGGAGCAGGCCGAGGTGCTCCTGCCGCTGATTGACCGGCGGATGCGAATGCACCTGATCAAGGTCCAGCGCGAAGGACTCGTGCTCAAGCGTGCGGCCCTTGGAGACAACAGCGGGCTCATGGGGGCGCTCCAACTGGTCAGGCGGCGCCGTGTCTCCGCCGCGTCGGGAGACGTCAGTTGATCACGGTGCGCGACCGCCGACCGCTCGCGCTCCAGGTTCGCGACGAGATCAGCGAGCTCATAGCCGAGCGCGATCTCAAACCGGGCGACCAGCTTCCCGGCGAGGCCGAGTTGGCGGCGCTCTTTTCGGTCGCCAGAACGACCGTCCGAGAAGCCCTCAAGCTCCTTGAGCAGGACGGCCAGATCGACGTTCGTCACGGCGTCGGCCGGTTCGTGGCCCCGACAGCGGTCCAGTGGCCGATCACCAGGCTCGAGAGCGTGACCGAGATGATGGTCGCGATGGGATCGCCGGTAACGAACCGCGTGATCTCGGTCGGCATGGAGCCCGCGTCGGCGGAAGAGGCCGCGGCGCTGCGGCAGGCCGTCGGTTCCCTGGTCGTGCGCCTCGAGCGCGTCCGCTCCATCGATCGGCGGCCGATCATCTATTCGATAGACGTCATTGCCGGCTTCGTCGTGGACGGCAACCCGCCCGCCATCGACTGGAGTGGCTCGCTCGGCGCCCTTCTGGACGAGCGCGGTGCCGCTATGGCGACCTCAACCGCTCAGATGCGGGCGGTGAACCTTCCTCACGGCGTCGCCGCTGCCCTCGGCGAAGATACTCACTCACCGTGGCTGCTCATGGTCCAGACCAATTTCACCGCGGATGGGCGTGCGGTCCTTTACTCCCACGACTACCACCGCGGGGACGCTTTCACCTTCAACGTCCTGCGTCGTTCAAGCGGCACAGGCAAGTGACAGGAGCCAATCGATGAAGTCGACCACCGCTCATCCTCTCGACGCCGTCAGCGTGGACGAGATCCCCGCCGAGACCGTTCTGCGGTGGCATGCCGCCATCGCCGACGAGTTGCGGGCCGCCTTCGAGACCGTCCTGCCGGCCCCCAGGTTCACGCTCGGCCCGCGGCTTCGAGAGTTCGAGGCGGAGCTGGCCGCGTATGTCGGCACGACGCACTGCATCGGCGTCAGCAGCGGCACGGCGGCATTGACGCTGGCTCTTCGCGCGCTGGGAGTCGGACCCGGCGACGAAGTCATCACCGTCTGCAATACGTACGTGGCCACGGCCTTCGCGATCACGTACACGGGCGCGACGCCGGTCTTCGTCGACGTGGATCCGGAGACGCTGAACATGGATCCGGCGCAGATCCCGGCCGCGCTGTCGGAGAAGACAAAGGCGATCCTGCCGGTCCACCTATACGGTCAGGCCGTGGAGATCGACAGGATCCGCGCGGCTGCGCCCGGCATCCCGATCCTCGAGGACGCGGCCCATGCCCACGGCGCCACCTTCGGCGAGCGTAAGTGCGGCAGCCTGGGCGACGTGGCCGCGTTCAGTTTCTATCCCACGAAGGTGATGGGCGCCCTCGGCGACGGCGGCGCGATCACCACGTCGAACGACGAACTGGATCGGCACCTGCGCCAGCTGCGCTACATGGGCCAGGCCGGCCCGAAGCACGAACACCAGGAACTTGGCTACCAGGAGCGGCTCGACGAGATGCAGGCCGCATTCCTGTCGGTCAAGCTCCGCCACCTCGACGAGCAGATCGACGGCCGGCAGCGAGTGGCCGCACGATACCGCGAGCTGCTCGCCGGCACGCCGGTCGTAACTCCCGCGTCCGATGTAACCGGACGCCATGCCTATTACATGTTCACGATCCAGGCCCCGAAGCGAGACGAGTTGGCCGAGTTCCTCGCCGGACGTGGCATCAGGACCCAGATCATCTATCCGAAGCTCGTCCCGGACCAGGGCGCCTACCAGGATCATACGGCCCGCCGCATCGGCGACTTCCCCGTCGCACGCGCGGCCGGCGAGCGCATCCTGTGCCTGCCGATGTTCGCGGAACTCACCGACGCCGAGATCGAGCGAGTGGCCCAGGGCATTCGCGCCTTCTACAAGGCGGACTAGGCGATGCGCCTCGTCGTGCTGGGCGGAAGCGGCAGCTCCACGCCGGAGCTCTTCGACGCGCTGGCGGACTGGCCCGGCGGCATCGAGCGACGACCCCCGCTTGAGGTCGTGCTTGTCGGCCGGACCGCCGAGCGGCTAAATGTCGTCGTGGCGGCCTGCCGGGCCCGGATCGGATCTGGTCCGGCCCTGACGGTTACAGGCGACACGGATCGGCGGCGCGCCCTCGAAGGGGCCGATGTCGTCCTCAACCAGGTCCGGATCGGCGGCTACGCGGCGCGTGCCTTCGACGAGTCGTTCCCTTGGCAGGCTGGGATTCCGGGCGAGGAGACGATGGGGCCCGGCGGATTTGCGAACGCCGTCAGGACCGTGCCCGCGCTGCGGCCGACTTGGCTCGACATCGCGCAAGTCGCATCGACCGCGCTCGTGGTGAACCTCACGAACCCGGCTGGAATCGTCCAGGCCGCGGCCCTGGCGGAGCACCCCGGGCTCAAGGTCGTGTCAGTCTGCGACTCGCCGATGCCGATCCTGGATCGGATCGCCGAGCGGCTCGGCCGCGACCGAGCCGGAGTGTGGGCTCGATACATTGGCATGAACCATGTGGGCTGGTGGGTGCCCGAGGATTGCGACGGACCCGATCTGCTCGAATCGCTGGCGGACCTGGCGACCGGCAACGACCCGCTGGACGTCCGTCTCCAGGGTGCGATTGCCGCGCCATACGTCCGCTACTACCTCCACCCGGACCGTATCCTCTCCGCGCAGCAGGGTAAGCCAACCCGAGCCCAGACTCTCCAACAACTGGAAGCGTCTCTGCTTGCGGGCTACAGGGCCGATCCCGCTGCGGATCTCCCCCGCCGCGGGGCCGTGGTCTGGTACCGGATGGCGGTGCTCGCATACCTTGACGCCTGGATTTATGGCACGGGCGAGGGTCCCGTGATCGCAGGCATCCTCAACGCCAATCTCGTGCCGAGCCTGCCGTCGGACGTCGTCATCGAATTGCCCCACCGCATCTCCGGCCCCGCGGATCTCAGACCCATAGAGCCGGTGACTCTGCCCGGACTCCCGGCTTCGCTGCTACAAGCTCATGCGGCGTACGAGTCCCTCGCCGTGCGGGCTCTGTTACCGGGGGCCGACGAGGAGGCCGCGATCCGGGCGCTCGCGGCGAACCCGATGGTCCACGGCACCGATCGGGCAGTCGGTATCTGGCATGCTATCCAGGCAGGCCCGCAGGGCTGATGGGGTCTGCTCTCAACTCGCACCCGGTCACGCGCTTGAGGCGCCGCTCGGCTACCTGTCCCCGCGGGCGCTCTTGTTCTTGGGCCGCCATCATCTGCGCATGACACTGAAGGTCGATCCCGACCGCGTGCGTATCCGCCCGGTGACCATTGAGGATAGGTCGACTCTGCTTGAGTTCAGGTTCGCGATGTGGGCGGACATAGACGCGGCGTCCCATCACGGGCCCCATGCGGCCGCCTCCGGCATTGCCGACCGAGCAACCCTGCTCAAAGATAGCGAGCGATGGCTCGATAGGCACATCGGCCATGACTTCGTGGCCTTTATCGCGGATCTCGATGGCCGTCCGGCCGCCACGGCCGCCCTGATGTGGTTCGATCATCCGCCCGTTCCCGCCAATCCGAACGGCGTCGAGGCCTACATCCTCAACGTATATGCCAGACCCGAGGCACGGCACATTGGCCTGGCGCGGGCGCTGATCGAACGACTGATCGCGGAGGCTCGGACCGCGGGCGTGCGCCGCATTTGGCTGCGCGCCAGCGACGCGGGGCGACCGCTCTACGAGTCCGTGGGTTTCTGGTCACAAGAGGACGACATGCGGTTGACGCTCGACTAGGCTCGAACCGGGCAAAATAGCGAGGCCGCCGGGCGCATCCTAGCCAGTGACAGCGGTGGTACCATACATCAATGAACAAGACGACCATCTACCTGCCCCCTGAACTCCTATCGGCCGTCAAGCGGGCAGCTCGACGACGGGGCGTCTCGGAGGCGGAGGTTATCCGGGATTCGATTCGCATCGCGGTCGGCGCTGAGCGGCCGCGGCCCAATGGCAGCCTGTTCGCAAGCGGTGCGCCAATCGCCCGCGAGACCGACGACCACCTGCCCGGGTTTGGCGAGCGGTGATCGTCGACACGAGCGCCCTCCTCGCATTCTTCGATACCGACGAGCCTGATCATGCGGCGGTCACGACCATCCTGGACATCGCGACCGAGCCTCTGGTGGTCTCGCCACACGTCGTGGCCGAACTCGACTACCTGGTCGCGTCGCGGCTCGGCGTCTCGGCCGAGCTGGCAGTGCTGCGCGAGTTGGCGGGTGGCGCCTGGGATCTCGCCCTATTCGGTACCGAGGACCTGGCACAGGCGCAGGCGGTCGTCGAACGTTACGCCGACCAATCGATCGGGCTAGCGGACGCGTCGATCGTCATCCTTGCCGCGCGCTATCAGACACGAACCGTCGTAACCCTCGATCGGCGGCACTTCGGGGTCATTCGGCCGATCGACGGCGGGAGCTTCGAGATCCTGCCGTAGAGCGAACGACGAACGCGATCGGCGAGCCGGATTGCCTCCCATCCAAACGCCGACAGGCTCAGCGAGTGATCGACGATTCCCCGCTTCAGAGTCGCCTGCGAGATGTCTTCCCACGAACGCTCATCTCTGCACGATCCTGTGCCACTGGCTCCACCCAAACCATCGATCATCGACAATCGATTCTTAGGGACATAAGGCCCTTGCTTGTCCAGGAGTTGGGCTCGACCCTTCGACCTCGGCAGGAAGTTCCGCCCGAGCGCGGACGCCACTTGCTCCCTCGGGGGGAACGGGCCGTTGCGCGGCCGGGCGGACGAGCTGCCAGTCACATCTGTAGGTTGGCCAGCCTCTGGCTGGCCGAGATGGAGGAGCAGCGTGAAGAAGCTCATCGTGGCCGTGCTGGTAGTGGTGGCTTTGGCAGGAAGCGCCACGGCCGTATATGCGAGTTCAGGCGACAAGGACTTCCACAAGTACACCGCGATCTCGGTGGCTAACCCCAACAACCCTGCGCAGGTGTCGCACAAACTGGTCCGTGAGAAGACGCCATTGGCCGTCTACAAGCAGCACATCACAGCCCTCAACAACTGTGACTGGCTGGGCCTGATGCAGCAGTACCCAGACGGGTACACCCTCCGACAGAGTGGCCAAGGGGCGCTCGTCTCGGGCCGCCTGGCGGCTGCCGCGACGTTCGCCGGGTTCGTGAAGCCGCACGCCTCAGGTGGTCTGTGCGGAGGCAAGTTCACGACGCTGTCAATGTCGATCACCGATGAGACCGTGGCGGTCTCCTGGGCTTTCGATGCCCCGTTCCTGGCGGCAACCTACTACGGTGCCGATGCCTACATCACCGACGACGGGTTGATGGTCTCGATGGTCAGCACTTTCGACGGGAACCAGCTCCAGTACAAGCCTGGAACCTAGGCCGTGTGGCGGCCGCCTACGACGTGAATCGACGATAGGCGGCAGCACCGGCGCTCCTAGGGTGAACCTGAGGCCCCGACGGCAGCACAAGCCGCCCCGGGGCCTCTCCTTGTCGGCGCGGCAGCGCCGCTCAAAGCAGCATCGCCCACTCGTGCGCGGGGATCGGACGCGGGCTAGGTCTGGGCTAGGTCTGGGCTAGGTCTGGCTTTCGCCTCTATTCATGACGATCGGTAGCCGCCACGGAGAAGACGGCTCCGCTCGCCTCTTCGGCAGGGGGCTAGAGACCGTATTGCCTGCGCGCTAGCTCACCGAGACCGGCACGGTCGAGAAGGTCGAGGGGGGCCAGCATCGTGAGCTGCACAACCCCCGGCAGCCGGGCAATCTCGACGTTACCGCTGATGGTGCAGCGGTTGCGAACCTCTGCCTGGCTGATTCCAAGCAATGTGGCCGCTCTCGCGATGGCATTGTCGGCGGCGTCGTTGATGGTGGGCCCGGAGCCGATGAACTGGACCGGGGCGACGTCCGCGTGGACCTGCACGCCGTGGCGCTCGCCGAGCTTGCGCCCCCGCGCGACCTCCTCGGTCGTGAATGGCCGGGCGATCCAGGGCAGATCCTCGGCGACTGGCAGTAGCACTGGTCCCTCGAGGTGAACCCCCTTCAGGACGTCTACCCTCACCTCGACCTCTGCCGTTATGTCGGTCGTGTGCAGCGCGAGTTCCCCGTCGCCCTCGTTTGCGTGCGAGTCGCCGATGTAGATCCCGCCACCGTCAACCTTGACCGGGACCACGAGGATGGCTCCGGCGCGCACCGAGTCGCAATCGAGGTGGCCGTCGGTGCGATGCTCTTTGAGCTCCTGCTCGGTCATGGCGAACTTGTGAGAGGCCCCCAGGAGGAATGAGCCGAAGTCGCCGGCGTTGTGGGAGTCGGGCATGTCCTTCGACGGAATCGTGCCGATGTTGCCGATGAACGAGCGCAGTCGCGCGAGGGTGCCGGGAATGGTGTGCGGTTCATATACGAGGATCGAGTGCTGTTCGCTGCCCTCGGGCAAGGCCGCAACCTTGCGAGCGTCGAGCGCGAACGCGTGGGCGACCCGCTCGTCGACCGTCAGGCCCACGACCCGATCGTCGTCGAACGCGATCGTATAGCCCTCGCCGAACTTGAACGGGCTGCACTCCGCGCCGCACTTCACGCAGCGCACGGCGTCAGGACCGGTGCCCCCGAGGCGGGTCTCCGGCCAGAGCGTGCCGCAACCGGGGCACTTGTGGTCGACGAACGGGTCGCTTCCGAACGCGGCCTGGTTGGTGGTCATTGTCCCCGAGCTGGTCGCCCGGGAAAGGACCTCGACCTTGTCGATACTGATGGCGATGGCGTCGCCCACCCTGGCGCCGTCCACAGCCACTGGCCAGGAGACCTCGTGACCTCCGGCGAAGACGGGCGTGATCATCGGGCCCCAGCAGCCGGGCGGTGTTACGGTGCGGATCCGTCCGCCGTCTCTGACAGTCCCAGCGGTCCCGAGGCTCGGCCCGACGACGCCACGCGTGTACTTGGTCACGACGACGAGATCGGGGGACTCGACGATGGTTTTCATGATGGCCTCCTCGTCCTCCGTAGGCCGCGCGTCGGCTCCTTCCGAGGACGACACCGAAGTATCCGCCGGCCGCTGGTACATACGTCAGGGCCATTCGTGCCGAAGTGTGGGTGGGCGACCGGTTCGACCGATCCGGGGGCCAACGTCACGACGCGGACCTACTACGACGCCGCCGGCGGCGCCGTGGCGACGGTCAATCCCCGGGGCTTTGTTACATGGACCCGGTTTGACTACGGCCAGGCCGTTAGCTCGATTATCAACTGCGTCGGCAATCGACTGCCAAGTTGGTCCTCGACGCGATGGCCCCGGCGCACGTCACGTTCAGCCGTATAGCGTCCGCGCAAATCCTCTCGTCGCACCACGATCGGGCCGTGGTGACGAGTGCAATCCGCTTCGTATCACTCAGATCGTCTATCCGAGACGCTATGCTCCCTGGGAAGTGTCTGGCAGTCCGGCGCGAGCGACCGGGATCGATGTCTGCCTGACCACCGTCCTGATGGTGACCATGGGGGTTGAGAGGTTGAAGCTGCTTCGTACCGTTGTGCTGACGATCGTCGTCGCGCTCGTAGCCGCTGGCTGTGGCGCAGGCGCGCAATCACCATCGCCGCTTGCTCGTCCAGCGTAGCGCCCTGACTACGGCGATACGGATCGGCACGCAGGCTTCAGCCTGGACGCCAAGAGTCGTATCGACGGGGCACGATTGGTCGGCTCCACATGCATCCAGTTCGTAAGGCCAAGGAGATCTCTACCATCGCGTGAGTCAGGGGATCGGTGCTGGGCGGAGTAGGCCGCCAAACAGGTCTTCATCGGTGACGACCCGCATCCAGTCGACCTGCTCGCGGTTGACGATGATCGTTCCGATCGACTGCGTCGTGCGGTTGCTCCTCGTCCAGTACTCAATCCAGGCGTCGGTCAGTGGGACCATCAGAGGACGCTCTTCCACGTGCGCAATCGGGTCGCTGCCCGGAGGTGCGTGGAGATATCCACCGATCAGGTAGTTGCCCGACTGGATGGCGATCGCGTGGGCCCGGGTCCGCCGGCGGCTTGGCGCGTCCCCGCGGGGCCCGCTCGCGTGGACGGCGATCAATTCGCTGCGGCGGATCAGGACCTCGTCGGCCGATCGCACCGACCCGTCCTCGAAGCTCTCGGTTTCGACGTGGGTGAGCAGAAGCTCGCTGTGAGAGTTCAACAGGTCCGTCAGCCTGTCCGCGATGAGGCGGACCCAGCCGAACATCCGGTGGTCCCTGCCGAAGGCGGCGAACTGGATGAGAGGCACGTCCGATGCGTAGTCGGGCTCGAAGACATCCTCGGGCGTGCGCTGGAGGATGAAGTGGAGGCGATCCGAAGGCGTGTCGGGCGTCATCAACTCGAGACGCTACGGTCCGGCGTCACGACGCGGAATCACTCGAAGGTACCTCGACCCAAGCGGAGTTCACCGTCGGGCTGTCCGGGTCGTCTGCTCGCTACCTTCGCCATCGACCGCGAGACCCCCTTCGCCCTATGGCTCGAAGCGATCGGTTGACAGGCCGTTTGGCAGGGCCTCGCCGGTCCCAGGCCCCGAGCTCGGCACGATCACCCGGTCGAGTTGGACAGTCCGCGGCCGGCATCCAGACCGAAGTGACAAGCGATCCTGGAAGCCGCTGAGCGGCGGCTAACTGGATCTCGATCCGGGGCGGGGAGGCCAATGTCGACGAGTCCGGATGCCCAACCGCAGGCGACTCTATGCTCGTCCTTATAGAGGCCGGAGCGGCGCTCGAGCGCGGTTACCCGACTGAGGGAAGTCTGCACATGGGGACACGTCATGGATCTACTGAAGGCCTCACTAGGCCGGGCACTCGTCCTGCGCACCTGCCGGCGGGGGCGTTCACACGGGCGATCTGCGTGGCCCTGGCGGGTGTTCTAGTCAGCCTCGCTCTGGTGGGCTGCTCAGGAAGTCCGGCCACGTCATCGCCGACCGCCAGCCCGACCTCGGCGCCACTGCTAAGTCCGACGCCGACGCCGACGCCTACTCCGACCGCTCAACCAACGCATACATCCCAATTCACAGCCGACCGGTCGGATCGGTCAGCGGTTCCGAGAACCCTTCTTAGGGCCGCCGTGGCCAGTCGCGATCGCGCACCCCGAGTCGTCACGATGACCACTTCGTCGGACGGCAATCGGGCTACCATTCCTCAAACGGGTCCCTGTCGCGACCTTGGGGCGTCTCCGCGACATCGGTCCGCCGTCAGCGTCCTGGACAAGTGGGAGTCCGGGCTGCGGCACGCACGAAGCGAATCTGCGTGTCTGGAGAGGGCTAGGAGAGAGATGACATCGTCGCGGGTGACGCGCATGGGCGCGGCCGTTCTGGTGAGCCTGATCGTGGCCACCGTAATCACGCCGGCGGCCCTGGCGGCCTATCCAACGGTTCCGACTCCTGTACCTGGCGCCTTGCCCGCGGTGGCCGGGACTCGGATCACCGCTACAGGCGGCGCAAAGTCCAAGTCCGCGCATGCGGCGGCGGTGCCTCAGGCCGTGCCCGCGACGAGTGGCTACTCGATCGAGGGCACGGTCACCGCGGTCGGCGGAGGGTCGCTCTCGTCCATCGGGGTCGAGGCGGACTCCACCACCTCTTCCAACTACTACACCGCCGCGACCGCCGCCGACGGCACGTACTCCGTGGATGGCCTCCCCGCCGACACCTACGACGTCTGGTTCCAGGACCCGACCGGGACACACTTCAACGGCTACTACAGCGGCGGTGGCGTACCGGTTGATTACACTTCGGCCACGTCAGTGCCGGTCACTACGGCGACTGTCACCGGGATCAACGCGCAGCTGGCGCTGATTGCGCCTTGGACTATCTCGATCCAGGCGAGCGCGACGTCCCTTGCGACTGGGACGCAAGTCACCATCACGGCCACGACGAACCAGAACATCCTGCTAACCAACTACGACGTGTACATCCTGAGGGACGACGGCACGGGCTGGTATTGCTACAGTGGAACGACCTGCTATGTAACCGACTCGCTGAGCTCACCCGGGTCCGCCACGTACCACGCGATCGTGGCCCTGCCGCCCAACGCCACGTCGATCCAGGCCACGTCCTCTACCGTCACCGTTACCTGGACAGGATCGTTTACGGGCACCCCCGGCACCTACCACGCCATAATCCCGACGCGCGTCCTCGACACCCGCTTCGCCAACGGCCTCTCGGGCAAGCTTCTGGCCAACACCCCTGCGACGTTCCAGGTAGCCGGCCGAGATCAGATTCCGGCCGGCGCCACTGCGGTAACCGGCAACGTCACGGTGGTCAACAGCACCTCGTCCTGGGCCATCTATCTTGGTCCGACCCCGATCGCGCACCCGTCGACTTCCACGATCAACTTCACCGCCGGCCAGATCACCGGCAACGGCCTCACGGTGGCTCTCTCGGGCACGGGCACCCTCTCGGCCACCTATGTCTCCAACCCGGGTAACACGACAGATCTCGTGTTCGACGTGACCGGCTACTTCACCCCCGACGCGAGTGGCGCGACATACCACCCCCTGACCCCGGCAAGACTTCTCGACACCCGCATTGGCAACGGCCTCTCGGGTCACATCAGCGCCAATACCCCGGCCACGTTCTTCGTGACAGCCGCCAACCGCCCCGGCAGCCCCGTCCCCGCGGGTGCCACCGCGGTCACCGGCAACGTGACCGTGGTCAACGAGACCTTCGCCTGGGCCATATACGTTGGTCCCGATCCGACGCCGGCCCCCGGTACCAGCACGATCAACTTCGTCAAGGGCGACATCAAGGGCAACAACCTCACGGTCGCCCTCGGAGCCGGTGGCAGCCTGTCCGCTACCTATGTCTCCAATAGCGGCAACACGACAGATCTCGTGTTCGATGTCACCGGCTACTACACGCCCGATGCCACTGGCTCACGCTACGTGCCCCTGACCCCGGCAAGACTGCTCGACACCCGCGCTGCCAACGGCCTCTCGGGCCACATCAGCGCCAATACCCCGGCCACGTTCTGGGTCAGTGCCGAAAACCGACCCGGCAGCCCCGTCCCCGCGGGTGCCACCGCTGTGACAGGCAACGTCACCGTGGTCAAC
>PMJT01000096.1 GCA_003158495.1 Chloroflexota bacterium
GAACACCATCCTGCCCATCACCGTCTGGAGGACTCGCGTCACCAGCACATCGAGTTCGTGGCCGACGAGGCGCGCCCCGCCCTCGACGACGATCATCGTTCCGTCGTCCAGGTAGCCAACGCCCTGGCCTGCCTCCTTGCCCTCGGTGATGATCTTGATTCGGAGCGTGTCGCCCGGCAGAAGCGCCGGCTTGAGGGCGTTGGCCAGCGAGTTGATGTTCAGGACCCGGACCGACTGGAGGTCCGCGACCCTGTTAAGGTTGAAATCGTTGGTGAGGATTGCGGCCCCGCGAGCCCGGGCGAGGACGACAAGCTTGGAGTCGACGTCGCCGACTTCGGTCGGATCGTCGCTGACGATCTCAACCGGGGTGGGCCCGTCCTTCTGGAGCCTGGCCAGGATTTCCAGGCCACGGCGGCCGCGGGCCCGGCGCTGCGTGTCCGAGCTGTCGGCTATCCGCTGGAGCTCGTCGAGCACGAAGTGAGGGACGAGCAGCCGGTGGTAGAGAAAGCCCGAGTCGACTATGTCTGCGATTCGGCCGTCGATGATGGCGCTCGTGTCCACGACCACTTCCGTCTCGCTGCCGGCCGCCTGGTCCTGTCCGTCGACTCTCCGCAGGATCCCCGCGGCTTCCGCAGCCGCGACCAGGTCCTCGCGTTTGGCGACCGTCAGGCCGAGCATCCCCAGGCCGAAGCAGATCGAGATGCCGATGGGCAGGTAGTGACCGAAGGGGTCCGGAAGGAGGGACAGCGGGAGCCCCAGCAGGAGGGCGATAAGGAGGCCGATCAACAGACCGACGACGGAGGCGACGAACTCGGCAGTCGACATCGCCTGGACTCCGCGGACCAGCCGACCGGCGGGCACGATTGTCAGGTACGGCAGAAGGAGGAAGCCGACCGAAATCCAGGCGGCCGTCCAGATTGGTATGAGCAGGCCCGGGGAGCCCGTCTTCTGGAACGCCGCGTCTTCGGTGAGCACGAATGCCAGACCAACCAGGGCACCCATGGCCGCCCCGATCAGGCGAATTATGCGGATCACGATGCCACGCCTAGCGACGAAGCGGGTGAATTGGGATGAATGGCGGACAATGAGTGCAGAACCGACGCTTCGTCTCGTCAGCCTAGCATTGAGCGTCGCGCCCTGCTACAGGTCACGTGAGAATTGCCGGCATCGGCACCAGGCCACGGGGCAGCGGCGCGTCCTAGAGCCGGAGCGAAGACCCGGCGTGCCATTGCCGCCGGGCCGAGGCCCGGGCCAGGCGGGTCTATTCGGGGTCGCGACTGGGGTCACGACCGCCGGCGGTACGGGCCTCAAACGCGGCCGCCGAAGACCGAGCCGGGGCGGTTCCGTTGTGGTCGCCGTTGTGGTCGCCGTTGCGGTCGCTCGGGCCGGCCTGGGCAGCCCCCACGGCGTGACTGATTGCCGTCCTCAGGTTCGGGACCGCGATCACTTCCATGCCGGAGATGACGGGCAGATCACCTCGCCGCGAAACCGGCACGATCGCCGAGCGGAACCCAAGTCGAGCCGCCTCGCGCAGCCGGCGTTCGAGGCCCGGGACGGGCCGCAGCTCGCCGAGCAGCCCAACTTCACCGATCGCGACCATGTCTCGTGGCACGGGCCGGTCGCGCAGCGACGACGCCAGGGCCAGGCATAGCGGCAGGTCCAGGCCCGGATCGTCCAGCTCGAGGCCGCCGGCCAGGTTTGCATAGACATCATGGCTGCCCAGGCCGATCCCGGCGCGCCGGCCAAGGACCGCGACCAGGAGGGCCATGCGATTCGCGTCCAGCCCGGAGGCGGTTCGCCGAGGTGTGCCATAGCCGCCCGGCGCCACGAGAGCCTGTACCTCTACCAGAAGCGGCCGCGATCCTTCGAGGGTCGCGCCGGCGACACTCCCGGGAGCATGCTCGTCCGTTGCAGCGAGGAAAGCTCGGCCCGGGTCGGCGACTTCGGCAAGGCCTCGTTCCGCCATCTCGAAGACGCCGACCTCCTCGGTGGAGCCGAAGCGGTTCTTGGTGGCACGAAGCAACCGGAGGGTGGAGGTTCGCTCGCCCTCCAGGTTCAGGACTGCGTCGACGAGGTGCTCGAGGGTCTTGGGCCCGGCCAGGGTTCCGTCCTTGGTAACGTGGCCGACGATTATGACCGCGATGTCGTCGCCTTTGGCCATCTCCATCAGCCGCAGGGCGCATTCGCGGACCTGGCCGACGCTGCCGGCCGGACCTTCGAGTTCGTCCACGGTCACGGTCTGGATCGAGTCGACTATCAGGGCGATCGGGCGCGCCTCGCGGGCCAGGTCGACGATGCGGCCGACTTCGCTCGCCGCCACGACAGAGATTCGATCGGCGGGCAGGCCTTCCAGCAGACCAAGCCGTCCCGCCCGGAGCCGAACCTGGCCGGCCGACTCTTCACCCGTGGCATAGAGGACGCCGTCGCGGCCGGCCGGGATCGCGGCGCCACCGTCCGCACGGCCCGAGGCGCGACCAACGGCCAGGCCGGCAGCCGCCTGGAGCAGCAGTGTTGACTTGCCGATGCCCGGCTCGCCGCCAAGCAACACCACCGAGCCCGGCACCAGTCCCCCGCCGAGAACGCGGTCTATCTCGCCGATACCGGTCGGGATCCTGACCAGCTCGGCCTCGCGGAGTCCGGCCAGCGATTGAGGGAGATCGACCCTGTCCGTGGAGCCCTGGCCCGGTCCCACCTTGCGGCGAGCGTCGGACTCACGGATGACGGTCTCGACCAGGGTGTTCCAGCCGCCGCAGGTCCGGCACTGGCCTTCCCAACGGAGATGGGCAGCACCGCACGTCTGGCAGATGTAGCGGCTTTGCTGGCGGGCCAACCCTCGACCCCGGCTCAGACTGCGGCTTCTACGGGTTGCTTCTCTTCGACGGGATGGATGTTCAGGCCCGCCTCGGAGTCCTTATCCACGAGGATGGTCATGCCGGGCGTGAACTTGCCGAGCAGCAACTGCTCCGCGAGGACGTCCTCGACCATGTTCTGGATCACGCGGCGGAGCGGCCGTGCGCCGTAGGCAACGTCGTAGCCGATCTTGATGATGTGGTCCTTGGCGGCCTGCGTGACTTCCAGGGACATTCCCTGGGCCTTCAGGCGGTCGCGGACGCGGACCAGCATCAGGTCCACGATCTGGCGGATCTCCTCGACGGTGAGGGACCGGAAGACGACCGTGGCGTCAATGCGGTTGAGGAACTCGGGCCGGAAGGTCGCCTTGAGCTCCTTGTCGACCTTCTCCTTCATTAGATCGTGAGAGGCCGTGGCGCGTGCTTCATCCGTCTCGCCCTGCTGGCGGAAGCCGAGGGACGAGTTGGTCTGGAGCTGCCTGGCGCCGAGGTTGGAGGTCATGATGATGATGCAGTTGCGGAAGTCCACCCGGCGGCCCTTGGCATCGGAGAGATGCCCGTCCTCCAGGATCTGCAGCAGCATGTTGAAGACTTCGGGGTGGGCCTTCTCGATTTC
>PMJT01000114.1 GCA_003158495.1 Chloroflexota bacterium
GGTGGCGCTCGAACTGGCTGCCGTTCGCCCGGATCACCGGGGCCATGCGCATCGCCAGACCTCCGGATTGGCCACGTTAGGCTGCGTCGGGACGAGGAACGAGGATGAAAACCCACCGCCGCCGGGATCGACCGGCGAAACGCGGACCCGCGGACCCGAGACCCCTCGTAACATTCGGCGTGAACCGATCCATCGCTCAGCAGGTGCACGAATGACCAGCGCCGCGACCGCCACGTCAATCGACGACTACATTGCCGGCTTCCCGCCCGCGACCAGGAAGGCGCTGGAGCAGGTGCGAGCGCTGATCCGTGTCGTCGCGCCCGATGCGACCGAGAAGATCAGCTACGCAATCCCAACCTTCGATCTGAACGGCCGCCACCTCGTGCATTTCGCGGGCTACGCGAAGCACATCGGCTTCTATCCGATCCCGTCGGGGATCGAAGCCTTCAGGGAAGAGCTCGCCGCGTACAAGCAGGGAAGGGGCTCGGTCCAGTTCCCGCTGGACAAACCGATGCCCCTGGACCTGATCCGCCGAATCGTCGAATACCGAGCCGCCGAAAACCGGGCCAGGACTGCCGGGTAGCCGGCCCGGGGTCTTCTGACGCCCGAGGCCTGGGAGCGTCCGGTGGACCGTTGCCGGACGGGCCCGATTTCGACTGTTTCACATCAGGTGACTGCGACTGGAACCTCGGATTCCGGGCCGGCGTCGACAGGACCCTCGGCTTCCGGGCCTGCGTCGGCTCCCGGGCTGGCGTCGGCAGCGGCGTCGGTCGGCACGACCGCTTCGACGACCGGGTCCTCGCCCAACAGCTCGGCGAAGAAGGCATGGTCGTTGATCATCGCCTGGCGCAGGTCTTCGGTGTCAGCATGCCCTTCCGCAAGGCGAAGTGAGACTTCGTGGGCGGCACGGTAATGGGCGAGGATCACTGGATGGTCGACTGAAATGTCGGCCGTGTGCTGGTCGAAATCGCCTTCGGGGTAGCCGCGTGCCGCCATGACTCGCTCAACGAGCGCTTCGGCTTCGCGAAGAGCGATCGACGGATCGTCGACGAAGCCGGCCTTTGCGGCCTGCCACTCGTCGGCCAGCTGCTTGCCCTGGTCGGCCGCGACCGGCTTGATGTCGAACCCGGCGACGCGCTTCTCCCGCGCGGTGAGCTCGGCTTCGGCTCTCCGGACGTTGCCTATCTCGGCGACGGCACGGTCGTATTCGGGCCCGAATCTCTGTCGGAGCTGTTCTGTCCGTGCTTGCGTATCGCTCCTGTGTCGTCTTGCCGTCGACCATGCGATGACAACCAGGATCGCGACGACCACGATGACGCCGATGACTATTACGGCGGGCATGAGGATCTCCTCGGAATTGGGCCCGAGCGTGCTCGATCGGGCCGGCGGCTCTTGAGGCGACGTCGGTCTGGAATCCCGAAATCGCCGCTTTACCTCAAGACTGGCCGGACACTGCCGGCGCCGCGAGGATGAAAACCCACGCCGACCGCAGGGCGCGAGCGGTAGTCGAGCACTGATCTTCGGCCTCCGACCGACGGGAACCGGGCAGGCGGAATGGCGCTCGGAATGGTGCTCGGGCGGCGGCTGTGCGACGATTGGCTCCCTTGATCATCCCCTCGTCGCTAACACCGGCTGCGCCTCTGGCCGTCGCTGTCTTCCTCGCGACGATCGCCCTGGTGATCGCTCGCCCGTGGCGCCTGACCGAAGCTTCTGCAGCCCTGTTGGGCGCGGGAGCGATGGTCCTGGCCGGACTCGTGTCGCCGAGCAGCGCTGTCTCGGACGTCGCCGGACATTGGAACGTCCTGCTCTTCTTCGTTGGCCTGACCGGGGCGGCCGCCGTCGCCGAGCGAAGCGGACTCTTCCAGGCGCTTGCGGGCACCGCCGCCAGGGCGTCGGCCGGCAGCCCAAGGCGGCTCCTGGTCTCGGTCGTGGTCGTCGGCGCGATCGTCGCGGCGTTCCTCTCGAACGATGCCGCGGCGCTCCTCTTGACGCCCGTCGTCTATGTCCTGGTGGCGAGGTTCGGTCTGTCCCCGCTCCCGTATGTGCTCGCTGGCACCTTCGTGGCCGATGCCGCCTCAGTCGCGCTCCCGGTCAGCAACCCGGTGAACGTGATCGTCAGCGACCGCCTTGGAGTCAGCGCTTCGAGCCTGGTGCCCGTTCTGCTGCCGGCCGCTGTCGCGTCCGTGGTCGCTCTGCTCGGGTGCCTGTTCGTCGTCTACCGGCGCCAGCTTCCGACGCGGGCGCCCCTCGCGCCGGCCTCCGACTCGTGGACCGCCTGGACCGTGGTCCCGCGACGGCTCCTGGCGGCCTTCGGCGTCGCGGTCGGTGCGTTCGCGGTCGCGTCGGCACTCAACGTGCCGCTCGGGCCGACGATGGCGGCGGTGTGGTTGCTGCTGCTCGGCGTCGAGTGGACGAGCCATCGCCCGGACCGGCCGCTCGAGGGTATCGGCTGGTCCCTGCTCGTCTTCGTTGCTTCGATGGGCGTCCTCGTCTACGGCCTCTCGTCGAGCGGCCTGACCGCGTGGCTGGCGCAGATCGTGTTGGGGCAGGTGCGCGACTCACCGGCCGCGGTCATGGTCGTGACCGCACTGGCTGCCGCGGTTGGCTCGAACCTCGTCAACAACCTACCGGCGGCGTTCGTATTCGCCGACGCCGTCCATGGTGCCGGGCTGAGCGCGGCAAGTGCTCATGCCGCCGCTATCGGCACGATCATCGGGGCGGATCTAGGGCCCAACTTGACGCCGGTCGGATCCGTCGCCACGCTCCTGTGGTTCGTGCTGCTTCGCCAGCGCGGCCTCGAGGTATCGACGTGGGGCTACATCCGTATCGGGCTGATCGTGACACCGGTCACGATCGTCGCTGCAGTCTCCGTGGCGCTGCTCATTGGAGTGGCGTGGTGAGCCGGTCGTGAGCGAGCCCCGTCGCTTGCTGGTGGCCCTGGCCGGCACAGAGGACGGCTCCCTGGCCGCGCAGGTGGCGCAGGTCGTCGGATCCGGCGAACCGGCACTGGTGATGACGCTTCTCCACGTCGCAGAAAGCGGGCCAAAGGAGCTGGTGGGCCCAGATCCGGCACTTCGTCGAGGGCTCTGGCCGCTGCCCCGCAGGGATGCGATCGAGCGGCGCCTCGCAGAGGCGGATGACGAGGAGGCGGCCGCGCTCCTGGCCCTTTGGCGAGACCGACTTGCTTCGGCGATGCCGGGCGCGAGTCTCGAGCTACTCGTTGCTCGGGGCCGTCCGGAGCAGGAGATCGTCGCCGCGGCCGCCCGGCTTAACGTCGACGCGGTCATCCTGTGCGCCCGCCCGAGGAGCGGTCCAACCGAACCGGGGCCCAGGAGTGTCGGTCACGTGGCTCGGTTCGTCCTCGACCACTCCCCGGTACCGGTCTTGCTTGTCCGCCGCACCGGCTGATCGGCCCGCTGGCCTCGATCGATCTCGCCTCGCGACTCGGCTGCGTCGTGGCGCTCGACTCGGCCCGACTACTGCCTGCCGGGAACGCGCTTCGGCACGGCATGGGTCCAGTGCGGCCACTCCACCACCGGCTCGAAGCCAGTCCGCCGGTACAGCCCGAGTGCCAGCTCGTTCTCCGCTTCTACGCTGAGCTGGATCGGGCCGGCACCGCGGTTGCGCAGGTCGGCGACTCCCCAGCGGAGCAGCTCGCGGCCCAGGCCGCGGCCCCGCCAGTCCGGCATAACGCCGACGATGCGTACCTCACCGACGGGCGCCGGGTCGTCGCCCTCGGGTGGTCCGAGCGCTGTCCGAACGAAGGCAATCGGCTCCTCGGGGCAGGAGACCGGCGAGACCAGCAGGATCGATGTCGGGTCGAAGTCGGGCCGGCTGTGGCCGTACTCGATCTGGCCGAGAGTCCATGAAACGGGCCCGGGATGGTCGACGAAGGCGGTGTTGAGCAAGTCCACGTACTGCGCCAGCGGCAGCCAGTCGCCGAATGTTCGGCCGACAACACCGGCCGGTAGAACTGGCGCAGGCACGGGCGCCCCGGCCGGCAGGCTGAGCCGCCACATGCTCGACCGATAGGTCATGCCCATCGCCCGGGCGAATTTCTGGGCCGGACCGCTCGACGGTACGAACAGGCGGACCTCGTCCTGGCCGGCCTTCGCGGCAAGCTCGAGGCACGCGGCGAACAGCCGCCGGCCATGGCCGCGGCGCCGGTAGTCGGGGTGGACGGTGAGATCTTCGTGGCGCGGGCCCGTGTAGCCGCAGATGACACCGTCGTCGACGGCCACGGCGACTCCCTCGGGAGTGCCGAGCATTGAGACGGTCTCGAGCTCGAGATCCCAGGCGGTGAAGCCGGGGAGGGCGTCGAATTCGAGCGAGGCGTTCATGACGCGCCTCAGCGCCTGCTCGTCTTCCGGCCGGAATGGTCGAATGCCCGTGCTCATGGAAGCGCTCCCTCCGGCGGCCCACTCGCCGACGTCGCCGGTCACGTCCAAGTCTAGATCGATCGACGCAGTGTTGGCCGGCTGCCGCTACCGAGGCGGTCGACATGGAATCGGCGGTGCTAACGTGAACCTCGGCCGGTCGACCGGCATCGAGTGGGTGAAGGCATTCCACGCATCGAGGGAGGGAAGATGGCGAACGGGGCGCTCGCTGCGCGTTCGCTGGTCGACCTTGCCCGCTCTGGAGATGCGGTTGCCTTCGAGTCGCTGGTGCGAAGCCGCATGGATGCCACGTACAGGCTCACCCTCGCGATCCTCGGCGATGGCGCCGACGCGGCCGACGCGACGCAGGAAACCTTCGTCGCAGCCTGGCAGCAGCTGCCGAGCCTGCGCGACCTCGATCGCTTCGACGCGTGGCTCCAGCGCGTCGCCGTGAATGCTTGCCGGATGACGCTCCGTGCCCGCGGAAGGCGACGCGTTCGCGAGATCCCGATGACGCAGCTCGGCGGCGCCGAAGAGAGCGCCCTCGGCGCGGCGCCGGCCCGCCCCGACGCGGAGACTTTGCGGTCGACTCTGCGCCACCTGTCGCTCGATCAGAGAGCGGTCCTGGCCCTCCATCACCTCGAAGGCCGGCCCGTGGCGGAGGTCGCCGAAATCCTGGGCATCCCCGTCGGCACGGCCAAATCCCGGCTCTTCAAGGCTCGTTCGGAGTTGGACAAGGCTCTGCGGGAGGAACGGCGATGAACGAACGATCCGGGCGGCCGAACGACGCCGGCTGGGACGACGATCGGCTGGCGGCGGCATATCGCTCCTTGGCGGCCGCTCCTGTGCCGGCGGACCTGACTCGGAGCACGATAGCCGCCGCGGAAGCAGCTCCGCGAGTCGGGCGCAGGTGGGGCTGGGACGGCGGCGAATGGCGCAGGCCGCGGTCTGTGGCTGCGGGCGGCCTTGTCGCGATTGCGTTGGTCGCGATCCTCATCGGCAGCCTGGCTCTGCGCCCGACGTACGGTCCGGGCACGAACGGAAGCCTCGCACCGGCGCACGGCCTGACCGTGCGGTCCGTCAGCGAGCTTCTCGCGGCTGAGTCGAACGGCTCGATCCACGGCGACGACCTCGCGGCGGTTCGGGGCTGGATCGTCCAGGAGCTAATGCCAGCCTGCCCGTACCAGCCGCCCAGTCCGGCGCTCGAGGATACCTGCACCTCGCGGAAGCTCCTCATGACCGAGACCGCGCAGACGCTCGTGACCTTCCAACCCGTCGAAGCCGGCATGTCCGAGACCGAACTCTCGCCGTCGGGCCCTCATCTCTTCGCCCGCGAACTGATCGGCAATTACGTCGACCCGGTCATCTCATCCATCTTGGACGCTGGGAATTCCACTGTCAGCCCGTACCGCCCGCTGGAAGCAATCCTCGTCGGCCACTTCCACGATGTCAGGGCTGCCGAGTGCAGCGCCGATCAGCGCGCCGCGTGTGAAGCCGCGTTCGTCGTCGACCAGGTGGCGTGGCTCGACGGCCGGACTCTCGGCCCGAACGTCTGGATCGGCGGGGAACACGACACCGGCAAGCTCCTCACGCCGCGCCTGAACGGCGCCGGCGTGGCTGCGGCACTGGCTTCTTCTCTCGATCCCGGGGACGAAATAGCCTCGATAGCCGCAGTCCAACTCGGCGACATTACGACCATCACCGGCCAGGGAAACCAGGTACCGGGCAACGGAGCCGACATCATCTGGTACGTGCGCGTGGCTGGGCCGCCGCCGCGCTTCCCGGCCCTTGCCTGGGGCACCGGCAACGGCGGCTGGATGATCGTCGACGACGCGAGCGGCCACGTCCGCGGCGCCGGCGGCTGGGGCTTCGTACCGGCCAACTCCGCGTCGTATTCGCCGTCGGCGGCACCGTCGCTCCCTGGCGGGCTGTACCGGCTCCCGACGGTCAACTGGCTGCCCGGCGGCGCATGCGCCGGCGTCGGCTTGGATGCCGTCCTGCGCGGCAGCCCCACGGACGCGATGGTCGCCTGGTTGGAGAACACCGGCACCAATGCCCGGAGGGACGTCACGTGGCCGGCCGGCTATCACGCCCGTTTCACGCCGAACATCGAAATCCTCGATCAGAACGGCAGTGTCGTACTCCGGGATGGGGACCACGTAGATGGCGCCTGCGGCTACAACCCGGACACGGGATGGACCTACCTGGAGCCGCCGTTCAAGTGACCCGACCGCGGGCGGCCCCAGGCGAATGGACCGATCGGTGGCGCAGGGCGGTCCGCGACGGATGGACCGAAGGGCCGGCACGAATCCGAAAGCGGCCGCCGGGTGGATCGCCCGACGGCCGCCCCGGCTTCATACGAATGGGTCAGGCGCGGGCCTGTGCCTCGGCGAGGTAGCCGTCCAACTGCTTGAAGGTACCGGCGAAGCCGTCCTGCATCCCGGCGCGCCCTGCCTCGAAGGCCTGCAGTTCCTCCGCCGTGGCGTTGATCGGGCCGCCGCGGAGAGTCACGGTTGTCTTGCCGCCTCTCTCGGCCAGGGTCAGCGTGTTGAGGATCTCGAGCGGCCACGTGGCGATCCACGGGTTACGGGTCAGACCGCCGGCCGCGTCGGAGAACGAGTTGACGAACACGATCCGCTCCGTCGGCACGATCTCGCGGTAGGCGAAGAGGGCCCACATCGGCGTGCCGTTCGGCGTCTTCATGCTGTAGTGGAAGACGCCGCCCGGGCGCAGATCCAGCCTGGCGACCTCGATCGCGCTGCCAGGAGAGCCCCACCACCGGGCCAGCCGGTCTGGCTCCGTCCAGGCCTTCCAGACGAGGTCGCGCGGCGCGTCGAATTCCCGGGTTACCACCAGTGGCGACGATGCCGCGCCCGTTGATGCCCCGGCTCCCACGCCCGACGGCGCCTCGCCGCCCAGCAGGCTGGCCAGCAGTTCCTCGAGCCGCTCGAAGGTCTGGGCCTGCCCCCACTCCATGCCCGAGGCGACCATCCCGTCGCGCGCCTCCTTCGAGGCGAAGGTCAGGGTCTGCGAGAGGGCGGTCTTGCCGCCGGTCTCGGTGAGGGTCGTGGCTACGAGCACCTCCTGGTCCGGGAACGGCTCATAGATCTGGGTGAAGACGATCCGTTCCGGCGCCGCGATCTCGCGATAGACGCCGTTGAAGCCGTGGATCGTGCCGTCTGGCGCTTTCTGGACGAAGCGGTACTTGCCGCCCGGTTGCAGGTCCATGCTGCACTCGACCAGGTCGAACCCGCGCGGGCCCCACCAGTACTTCATGTGCTCGCAGCTGTTGCAGGCCTCCCACACGAGGCTCCGCGGCGCATCGAACGCGCGGGTCACTGCGATTTCCCGGTCGGAGGAGAGGGTCAACGTCATCTTGTTGGCGGTTGTCTGGGCCATCGATCGGTCCCTTTCCAGCCCTGGAGCTGTGCTAGGCGCGCCGGAGTTCGGCGGCGAGGTTGTCGAGGAGGTCGCGGGTGCCGCGCTCCCGCTCGGCGGGAAGGTCGGCGCCGTCGAGGAAGGCGTCCTGTTCGGTCATGACTAGGCGTGTGCAGTCGCCCTCGGCGAACATTTCGATCGTCGAAAGCGAGACCGAGATGCGCTTCTGGTCCCGGTGCATCTCGTAGGTGGAGACGATGCGGCGGTTCGGGACGATGTCCTGGTAGACCGCGTCGTAGGCATGGGTCACGCCGTTGGGGGCGGCGGTGCTCACGTGCTCGCGGCCGCCGACCCGGAAGTCGAGGCTGTGGTCCGAGCTGTGCCATCGGTCCGGCCCGACGAACCAGCGGGCCTTTGTCGCGGGGTGGGCGAAGGCGTTGAATACCTGCGCCGGCGTCGCGTCGAAGGTTTGGTCGATCACAAACGTCGAATGCTGGACGGTGCGACCGGTGGCCGGCGACTCAGGGATTTGGGTTGTCACGCTTGTTCTCCTTTGCCTGGAGTTCTCGGAGGTAATCGTCGAGCCGGTCGAAGCTCTCCTCCCAGAACCGGCGGTACTGGCCGACCCAGGCGGCGACGTCGCGAAGCGGTTCCGCGTCGAGTCGGCACGGCCGCCATTGGGCGTCGCGGCCCTGCTCGATGAGCCCTGCTCGTTGCAACACCCGGAGGTGCTTGGAGACACCGGGCAGGCTCATGTCGAATGGGGCGGCGATCTGCGTAACAGTTGCCTCGCCATCCGCGAGCCGGGCCAGGATTGCCCGACGCGTCGGGTCGGCCAGGGCGGAGAAGGTAGCGCTGAGTGGGTCGGGGTGGTTGTTCGGCATCTCTTGCTTAGCTACTTGGTTATATAACCTAGTGGCAAAGTACGCCACCGGGGAACGTAGGTCAAATACGGTTGCGTGGAATGGGCCGACCCAGGCCCGGAAGACATAGCAGTCGCCCGGCGAACAAGGACACTGGCCCTGAACCCGGTCCCATATGCCCGCCCAATGGAAACGCGTGCGAGTCACCGCGATCCGGAGTTACGTCGCTTGCGGTCGACTACTACACGGGCGAGACTCTCTGGGGCATGTCCGCCTATTAGCAGATGCCGAGCGGCCTCTCGATTGCGGCGTCGGTGCGGAAGCGGCGGTCGACAAGGACCCGGATCACGTAGTCGATCTCCAGGCCCGCGCCGTCGAACGAGGGCGCGGAACCGGGCGGGACGAGCAGCTGGGCTGCGGCGATGCCGCTGGCGAGGTCGGCCGTGGCGACCGGCGCCGACGCCAGGATGCCTTCCTCGCCGTTGGGCGCGTTCGTCCGGCGGTGGAGCTCGATGCGCGCGCTCTGGCCCTGCGGCGCCGACGGCCACGACACCCGGACCGCGACCGGCTGCCCGGCCGCGACGGGCAGCGGCGACTCGACGCTGATCGTCGCGTCGCCGACGGAGACGCCCGCCATCAGGCTCGTGCCGCCCTGCTTGCCAACGCCGGCGCGCATCAGGTCCGGGGCTTGGGCAAGTGGCAGGAACGTGGCCACGAAATGGTCCGAGCCCATCGGCACGTCCCAGCGCACCTCGAGTGCCCAGGCGATGATCGACTCGCCGAGGTGCGCCGAAGGCGGACCGAGCGGCGGCGCCGGAACCGCGAAGCCCGCCTCCCACGACTCGCCGGCGGCGAGGTTCGTCGGGACCGGGGGATCCAGGAACGCGTCGTGCGAGAAGAGGTTGCCGCTCGTCTCGACCCAGCGTTCCGTGTAGGTGATTTCGCCCTTCGAGTTCCGATGCTCCTCGGAACGGCGAACTTCGTCGAGCCGCAGCCCAACGAGCCGCAAGTATGCCTTGCGCGACGAGATGGCCTTGATCGCGGTCAGCTTGATATGGCCGGTGATTCCGTCGCCGACCTGTGCCGGGTGGTCCAGCGTGATTTCGCCAGTGACCGCGCCGTCCGTTGGCCGGAGCAGCTCTTCGGCCGCGACCGAGTGGAGGGGATGGCTGCCTTCGCCGCCGGCCAGCCGCTGACCGTTGACGGCGTCGAACGGGGACGGTGACGAGCCGGCATGGCCTCCGAACACGGCGCCCAAGCCGATGTTGACGACCATCGCTGAACCTCCGAACTTGCAGAGCCGAAGCCGCCGACCCGTGCAGGTCGACGGGCGAATAGTAGGCGGCCCGCGGTGGCGGCGGACGACGATCCGGCCGGTCCGCTGGGCGGATCGTGGCGGCCGCCCGGCCGGGACCGGACTGATGATGGCCGAGATCTCCTTTTGCTCGACCGGAAGAGGCACGCATGGATCGCTTCGACTTCATCGTTATTGGCACCGGCGCCGCCGGGGAATCGGCCGCTAACGCAGCCCTGGAGCGCGGCAGGACGGTCGCGGTCGTGGAGCGCGAGCTTGTCGGTGGATCGTGCTCGTTCTGGGCGTGCATACCCTCAAAGGCGCTGCTCCACGCGGCAACCGAACATCGGCGTGGCGACTACTCATGGGAGCGTGCCTCTGCCCGGCGCGACTACATGATCAATCGCGAACGCCGGGACTGGCCGGACGACTCGGGCCACGTGAAGGCGCTCGAGACAGCCGGCGCCCGGCTCTACATGGGCGAGGGCCGGATCGTGGGACCCGGGCTCGTCGAAGTCGGGCCGGGCCCGGCATCGCCGAGAGCTGCCGCCCGCCGGATCGAAGCTGGGACGATCATCCTGGCGACGGGCTCGCAGCCGAAGATTCCGGAGGTCGAAGGCCTGGCCGAGGCCGAGCCCTGGACGAACCGCGAAGCCACCTCGACACGGACGTTGCCGCGCAGCGTCGTCATCCTCGGCGGCGGCCCGATGGGCGTGGAACTGGGTGAGTTCTTTGCCCTGTTCGGAGTGGCCACGACGCTGGTCCACGCCCATGAGCGGCTGATCGACAAGGATCACCGCCGCGTTTCAGAGGCGGCCGCGAGGATCATGCGCGACGATGGCGTGGATCTGCGGCTCGGAGTCCGGACCCTGCGCCTGCGGGCCGGCGCCGGCGAGGGCGGCGCGCACGTCGTGGAGCTGAGCGACGGCAAGTCCGTCCAGGGGGATCGGATCATCCTCGCGCTCGGCCGAGTATTCGGTCTCGAGAACCTGGGCCTGGACCGGGTCGGCGTCGACCCGGGCAAGCTCAAGCCGGACGGCCGCCTCCGCATCGCCGACGGCGTCTTCCTGATCGGCGATCCCGCGGGACCCGAGATGTTCACCCACGTTTCCCACTACCAGGGCATCGTCGCCGTTCGAATGGCCCTCGGCGAGGACCTCGTGCCGGACTACCGGGCCATCCCACGCGCGGTGTTCGTGGAGCCGGAGCTTGCGTCGGTTGGGCTGAGCCTCGAGGCGGCCAAGGCGGCGGGCATCGACGCATTCGAGAAGGTCGCCGATTTTGCGACGTCGACGCGGGGCTATGAGCTCGAGGCCGAATTCGGCCACCTGGCGGTCGTCGTCGACCGCCGGACCGAAACCCTCGTCGGCGCCTCGGTCGTGGCACCGGATGCCTCCGCCGCGATCCATGAGACTGCCCTGGCGATCCACACCCGGATCCCCGTGCCGCAACTGGCGTCGATGATGCACGGCTT
>PMJT01000244.1 GCA_003158495.1 Chloroflexota bacterium
CCGTCGATGGGGTAGATTGCACCTGGCCACCTGTGCGACCCGGGGCGAGGGGATCTCTAGGCCCGGCCGGCCGGATCCGACAGGAGGACTTGCGCAATGAACCAGGTGACGAGCGTAGACCTCGTCGTGAACGGCACAGCGCGCCGGCTGGAAGTCCCCCCGCGCCAGAGCCTGCTTGACCTGCTTCGCGACGACCTTCGACTACCCGGGACCAAAGAAGGCTGCGATGACGGCACCTGCGGAACCTGCACCGTCATGGTCGACGGCAAGGCGGTGCGCGCCTGCCGGACCTCCGCCGCCGACGTGGTCGGGAAGAACGTTCTGACCATCGAAGGNNTGCACGCCCGGGATGATCATGGCGGCCGCGGCCCTGCTCGAACGCAATCCTCGGCCCAGCCGGAGCGAGATCGGCCGCTGGCTCGGCAGCAACCTCTGCCGCTGCACGGGCTACAACAGCATCGTGCGCGCAATCGAATCGGTGGAGGCCGGCCGGCCCTCGGCCGAGACCATGCCGGCGTCGCAAGCACGGGATGGAGGGCTGCGAGTCCCGGCGGGCGCGGGGCACCGCCGCTTGGGCGCGATGGACAAAGCCACGGGGCGCGCCGTATACGCGGCGGACCTGGTGGTCGAAGGAATGCTGCATGCCATGGCCGTGCGGAGCCCGTATGCCCACGCCGAGATCGTCGCCGTCGATGCCGATCGCGCGCTGCGTCTCGACGGCGTCGTGGCCGTCCTGACCGCTCGTGACGTCCCGGGAAGGAACAGCTATGGGCGCCGGCTGAAGGACCAGTCGGTGCTCGTGGAACACAGGGTTCGACAGCTGGGAGATGCCGTGGCCCTCGTCGTGGCCACGTCGGCGGAGGTGGCGGCCGAGGCACTACAGCTGGTGGATGTGGAGTACCGGGAGCTCCCAGGCGTATTCAGCGCCGAGGATGCCCTGGCGGATGGGGCACCGCAGATAGTCGCCGGCGGCAACCTGCTCTCAGAGAAGTGGCTTCGCCTGGGCGACGTCGCCGAGGGGTTCGCGCGGGCGGACGTCGTGGTAGAGGAAACATATACGACACCATCGAATGAGCATGCCTACCTCGAGCCGGAGGCGGCGCTGGCCTCCTGGGACGGCGAGACCCTCGTCGTCCGCACGGCGACTCAGTTCCCGCACTACCAGCGGTGGGAGATCGCGACCACGATGGGCCTGCCGGTCGAGCGAGTCCGGGTCGAACCCACGGTTTGCGGCGGCGCGTTTGGCGGCAAGACCGAGATCTCGTGCCAGTGCCTGGCGGCGCTCGCCGCATACCGGACCGGCAAGCCGGTGAAGATCGTTTACAGCCGGGCCGAGTCATTCGTGTCCACTACCAAGCGCCACCCCTTTGCGATGCGCTGTCGGGCTGGTGCCACTCGCGACGGCGAGATCACCGCCCTGTCGATGGACATACTCGCCGACACCGGAGCGTATGCCTCGTTCGGCCCCGGGCTGATGACCAAAGCCTTCGGGTCGGCCGCCGGGCCGTACCGCTGGCCGAACGTCGAGCTCCATGGCCGAGTCGCGTACACGAACAACCCGAGCGCCGGCTGCATGCGCGGTCCGGGAACGACCCAGGTGGCGTTCGCCGTCGAGTCGCAGATGGACCTGCTCGCGGCCCGGCTCGGCATCGATCCGCTCGAGTTCCGGGAGCGCAACCGGCTCCGGAAGGGTGACCGGGTCCTTTCCGGCCAGATCCTCGAGGGCGAACCCGCGTACGACGAGACCCTGGCGGCGGTCAGGCCCTACTGGACCGAAGCGCTGATGCGGTGCTCGGAGTTCAACGAGGCCGGCGGCCCACTCCGACACGGGGTGGGCCTGGCCTCGATCTGGTACGGGATCGGCGGCGGAGGCGGAGGTCCCGTTCCAGGCCTGGATCCGGCAGCAACCGTCGGGCGGGCACCGGGGCGGGCCGCAGTGGACCTCCTGGACGATGGCAGCATCTTCGTTCGAACCTCGGCCATGGACCTTGGCCAGGGAGCCGCGACGGCCATGGCCCTGGTCGCTGCCGGGGTACTTGACCAGCCGCTGGCGTGTGTCGGGGCGGGCTCGGGAGATACCTCGACGTCCCCGGACGCCGGTCCCACGGTCGGGAGCCGGGTAACGTTCATCGTCGGCAACGCCGTCAGGGCGGCGGCGGAGTCCCTCCGCGAAGGCATCCTGGCCACTGCATCGGAACTGCTCGGTGTGCCCGCCGATGGGCTGGAACTCTGCGAGGGCTACGTCCAGGTGCGCCGGCATCCCGAAACTCGCGTTGCGCTGTCCGACGTTGCCGGCGCCCGACGCGACGCAGGTCTCGCCAACACGTTCGATGGCTACTACGACCCCGAGCTGCCGGCGTTCGATGCCTCCGGCGATCTGGGCGAGCCCTACGCCATGTTCGTCACGGGCACCCAGATGGCAGAGGTGGAAGTCGACACGAAGTCGGGCGAGATCCGCGTTCTGCGCATGGTCGCGGCCCATGACGTTGGCAGGCCCGTCTTCGCGGAGGGAGTCGTCGGCCAGGTCGAAGGCGGCGTCGCCATGGGCATCGGCTTCGCCCTCAAGGAGGAGTTCCTTCCAGGCGAGACGACGGGCTTCAAGCAGTACCGGATCCCCAGGACGAGAGATGTGCCCGAGATCGTCACGATCCTGGTGGGAGAGGCGCGGGAGCCCAAGGAGCTGGAGATGAAGGGCGTGGGCGAATGCTCAAACATGGTCACCGCTCCCGCCATCACCAATGCCATCGCCCAGGCCACGGGCTACAGGGTTGTCTCCCTGCCCGCACGAGTGCCCGGGCCGCACGATGGCACGGAAGGCCGCCCGTAATCGCCTGAAGAGGCGGCGTGCGAAACTTCGCCGGAGCGATCCTCGACGCCGCTGCGCATACTCAGACCCGGCCGCACCGCTCAGAGAAGCTGCCGAGTAAAGACCAGGCGAATGACAGAGAAACCCGCTCCATCGCGATTCTCCTCCGCTCGACTCCTTCTACAAGCCGGCGTTGCGGGCGCGGTCGCCGGCGGCGTGGGAATTGCCACCAGCGAACTTCTCGCGGGGCTGATTCCCGGGGCCCCCTCGCTGGTCGTGGGCGTCGGGAGTTTCATCATCGCCCTCCAACCGCCGGGCGCCAAGGACGTGGTGGTCTCGCTGTTCGGGACCAACGACAAGCTCGTCGTCAACATCGCGGTGGTCCTCGTGGCCCTGATCGTAGCGACGGCCGCGGGCATCCTGGGCCGGCGCAGCTTCGACTACGGGACAAGACTGTTTCTGACATTCGGTCTCGTCGCGTTCCTGGCGACCGCCCTTCAGCCGCTCAGCTCGCCGGTCCCGGCGGCCGTGAGCGTCGTGATTTCCATGGCCGCGAGCATCGGAGCCCTGCGGATTCTTCTGGCCGAGGCCGGTTTCATGGCCCCGGTAGGGTTCCGGCCGGACATCCTCGGCGCGTATCGGGGACGGGGCCGAACCGGCGGACGGCCTATCCCGGCCGGGCCCGCATCGTCGGCCGTCCCGGAGCCGGGTCGCAGGCGTTTCCTGATCAGGTCGATCGAATTCGCCGTCGGCGCGATCGCCTTTGGCGTCTTCGGTCGATTCCTCCTCGACCGCCAGCACCCGAACAGCGCTCCGGTTTCGGCGGCGTTGCCCGCGGCCGCCGAAACGGTTGCTCCGCTGACCGCAGTGGACTCGCTGGCTGCGCCCGACATCACGCCGATCGTGATCCCCAACGACGCTTTCTACCGCATCGATACGGAGCTGCTGGTCCCGCAAGTGGACGCTTCTACCTGGCAACTCAAGGTCACGGGCATGGTCGACCATCCCCTCACTTTCACTTATCCGCAGCTGCTGGCGATGCCACTCTTCGAGCAATACGTGACCCTGGCATGTGTCAGCAATACGGTCGGCGGCAACCTCGTCGGCAACACCTTGTGGACGGGCGTGCACCTCAAGGAGGTGCTGGCGCAGGCGGGGGTCCAGTCCGGCGCCACGCAGATCGTGGGTCGCTCGGTCGACGGGTTCACGGTAGGTTTCCCGACGGACTACGCGCTCGACCCGGCCAGGGAGCCGATGATCGTCGTCGGCATGAACCGCCAGCCGCTTCCCGCCGAGCACGGATACCCGGCCCGCTTGATCGTGCCCGGCCTCTTCGGTTACGTGTCGGCGACTAAGTGGCTCTCGGAGATCGAGCTGACCACTCGAGAGGCGTTCGACGGCTACTGGGTTCCGTTGGGCTGGGCGAAGGACGGGCCGATCGTGACCGAGTCGCGCATTGACCACCCGTCCGTCGGAGCCCAGCTCTCGACCGGGAATATCGACATAGACGGCGTCGCCTGGGCACCAGACCGCGGCATCCAGCGCGTGGAAGTGCAGATCGACAACGGGCCCTGGCAGGCCGCGCTTCTGAGCCGCGCGATCTCCAAGGCCACGTGGGTCCAGTGGTGGCTTCGCTGGCAGGCGACGCCGGGTTCGCACGTCATCCAGGTACGGGCGACCGATGGGGCCGGCGCTGTACAGACCTCGACCTTCGGCGGTCCCGCTCCGGCCGGCTCGACCGGCTACCCACAGGTACAGGTGAACGTGGCCTGATCCTACGGCCGACCGGCGGGCTTCCTGGTGAGTTCGAGCAACCCGAGAGCAAGGCCGGCGACGACGAAGACACCGCCGACGATTGCCCACATGGACTGGCCGCTCATCGCGCTTCCGGCGACCGTGCCGGTGCCCTGACCGATCCAGGCTGCCCCGATGAGAAGCAGGATGACAGCTAAAACGAGACGTGTTCGGCGCATGGCTGGTATCTCCCGATCGGCCACAACCGCTCTACGGCTGGGTCGCTGGACTGGCATTTCCGCTCGTTCCAGTATGTCCCGGGGACCCATCGACGCCGCTATGCGCTACCCGGATGCCGCCTGGCGATCCCGGCCGAATTAGCCGCCGTCATTCTCCAGGGCGAGCGGGCCGCGCGGGCATCCGCCCGGCGATCACGAGGGCACCGGCAGCGCAAGCTCCGAAGACGGCAGTGCCGGCCATCGCGGTCGGAAGGCCGGCCGTAACCGATATCACGCCCATTAGCGGCGGGTAGGCCAGCGACCCGCCGATGGCAGCGGCCGACAGTATGCCGCTCATCGCGGCCGACCGACCGGGAAAACGCTCGCCTCCGATCGCCATGATCAGTGGGTAGACGGGACCGGCCGTGAACCCGGCAACCGCGAACAGCACGATCGAGAGCTCCAGCGTTGGAGCGAGGACGGCAGCAAGGACGGCAGCCGACGTAGCCGCGGCTGCAGCAGTGGCCAGCTTCACATGATCGAAGCGGTCCGCAATGTAGGCCGAAACCAGGCGGCCGGCCATGAGACCCGCCCAGAACAACGAGAGCGCCAGGGTAGCCATGCCTCCCGGCGCCGATGCAAGGAACCTCACGAGCCAGTTGGAGACGCCATTGGAGAAGGCCACGTAGCAGCCGATCGCCACTGCCAGCAAGCCTAACGGCAGGACGAGAACGCTCGACTGCCCGGCCTTCGGCTCGGTCTCGGCATGCCGCCGCCCGTCGACCAGGTCCGTCACCGCGAGGAACACACCCAGCGGAACGGTGGCGATCCCGGTCGCGACCACGACCAGTTGCCAGGAGAGGCCGAGCGACGTTCGAAACGCCAGCAGGAAGGGCGCCCCAACGGCACCGAGGGCATAGAAGAGATGTACGAAGCTCAACGCCCGGCCGCGCGACTTGCCGAACAGGTCGACGAAAAGGCCGTTCACGCCTCCGTCTATCCCGCCCGCGCCGAGCGACCTGACGACCCCTGCTGCCATGATCGCCGACCAGCCCGGTGCCAGGCCCAGCCCGACGAGCCCCGCCGCATGGAGCATGGCCGCCAGCACGAGCACGGGCCTGCGACCGATCCGCTCGGTCGCCATCCCTCCGAGCACGGAGCCGGCTGCGTATGCCGCCGCGGCGACGAAGTAGAAGAGCCCCAGCCCGACGTCGGTCTGGCCGAAGGAATCCTCGATCTCGCGCGTCAGCGACGGGACGAGCAGGCCGCTCCAGCCGATGAGAAGGAAGGCAGCACACCCCAAGCCGGCAGCGAAGGACCTTCGCCGGATCAGGGTGGGAATCACCCGGCGATCATAGCGCCGCAGTCCTGCCTTCTCGTCGCCACCAGGCGAGCCGCAGACCCGGCCGAGTGATTCGCGGGCTCACTCAACAGCTCGCTGCTCCCGGCCACTCGGGCGCACGCAAATCCCCGACCAAACCCGACCTCAGAAGGAAGCCAACTCGGATTGCGTCGGAGGTTGGGCGCCGGTTCGAGTGCACGTGACCGCCGCAGCCCGGTTGGCGAACTCCAGGGCCTTGGCGAGCGTGTCCGCCTGGATCTCCCGGATGCTGCCTCGTTCGAGTTGTCCGGCCGCGTGAAGCCACGCAAGCAGACCCGAGGTGAAGGCGTCGCCGGCACCCACAGTATCGGACACCACGACCGGGATGCCTGGGGTCTCAACTCGGTCGCGATGGGTGACGCCGAAACAGCCGTCGCGGCCTCTCGTCACAACGACGAGGTTGGGACCGAGCGCCAGCCACGCCGCGGCCACCGCGTCCGGGGTCGACTCGGGGTACAGCCAGGCCAGGTCAGCACGGCTGACTTTGACGACGTCCGCCAACGAGACCCAGCCTTCGAGGCGCGCGAGGTAACCTGCGCGATCGCCAGTGAGGCTCGGCCGGACGTTCGGGTCGAGGGTCAGGATTCGGCGCCCGTACTCGCGGCGCATGACCGCCTCGAACGCCGACGCACCGGGCTCGCGAACGAGGGAGATCGATCCAAAGTGGAGCGCCGTGACCTCGTCGGGGAAGGCGGGCGGCGGACCATCCAGACCGAACAGACGGTCGGCGGTGCCCTCGCCGTAGAACGCGTACGCGGGCTCACCGGCCTCTATGTGGACCACCGCAAGCGTCGTCGGCTCGTCGCCCGACGTCACGAGCCGACAGTCCACGCCATCTGTCTCCAAGCGGCCCCGCAGCATTCGCCCGAACCGGTCGGTTGAGACGCGTCCCAGGAACCCGACAGGTGCCCCCAGACGTCCGAGTCCAACCGCCACGTTGAACGACGACCCTCCCGGGCGCGCAAGGTAGGCGAATTCGGCCCCGGTTGGACCCGGAACGAGATCGATGAGCGCTTCGCCGCAGACAAGGATCACAGGTGTCACCCCGTCGATTGATGAGCTTGACCTGCGAATCTACTGTGCCGCCAGCTCCTGATTGAGCCTGATGCATTCGTCGCAGATGTAGGCCCCTTGGCCCGATATGAGTACGCGTACTTCGGACTTGCTCTTGCCACAGAAGCTGCATCGAGCGCCGCCGCGTGCCTTTCCTTCGCCGGCGGGCGCCGCAGTGGCGGCGCCGCAAGAGGAGCAGAAACGCGCCTCGGCGTCCACCGGCGACCCGCATTGGTCGCAGAGACGAGCTGGCAGCTGGGCGGAATCCACGCGCGACACGGGGCGCTGGAAGCGGAGAGTCACAGAGTCGAATGTGAACTTCCACGAGAACATGATGCCGCCGGTCTGACGCCAGACCACCCGTTCTGCGAGGAGCAGGCCCGGGAGGTCGGTCGGTCCCTCAGGCTGCCAGCCCGAGGCGCCTTCGACGCCGAGGACCTCGGCGATCATCCGCGTGGCTTGCGGAGACGCATTGATCGCGGCTCGTCTCAGGGCCTGTTCCTTGCTGATGGCTGGTCCGGCGCGCGCCTTTCCCCAGACATCCAACGGGACCCGAAGGTCCTTGTACTCGCTCTGGGTCATGAATCCTCCAGGTGCCGCCGCCTGCGTCTGCGCCCTCGATTATGCGCCCGCCGGCGGTCGGCTCCATGGGGTCGCCGCCCCAGCCCTGGCTGAGACTTAAGTCTCGTCTGGGATTGTCCAGCAGCCACTCGACGACGGGCCTGTCGAGGATGACGGCCACGGATTTCCGGCCGGGTAGGACTGGCAGACATACAGGTACGGCGAGGCCAGGGCCCATGGGCGACCACAGACCCCGACGACGTGCCTCGAGCCTCGAAAACTGCTCGGCGGGAGGCCCGAGCCCACCCGTACGGGTCGGGTCTTTCGGCGGAAGCGGCGGTAGCCGTCGTACCCCCTTGCGATGCCTTTCGTTCGTGACGACAGAAACGTCCCGGCGGCGTAAGGTGGTCGTGCCCACCCCATCACCTCCGCCTGACGGTCCTGCCGACCAAATCAGGCTCGGATGATCGCGCGATCTTGCCGACGCTCTCGGCCGCGACGTGAAGGGCGTCGGCGCGGACAGCAACTGGAGAACTCCGATGCGACGGTTTGGCACACGGATATGGAGGATGGCTCGGCGCCACACGGCGTTGACCGTGGGCCTCGCCGTTGCCGGTTTCGCGGTCGCCGGCATCCTCTCCCTGGCCGCAGTGACCGGGGCATTCACCCCCGAAGCCCCTTCGGCGAACACATATACCTTCACTGCCGATTGGACGATCCTCGACCTCGAGCGGCACATCGAGGCGGGTGAGGTGGCTACGATCTCGCTCGTGGCGCCGTCCGGTGGTCCCGGAGGCGCGGCCACCACCTCCGGCGCCGCGGACGTCCTCGCTGCTCGAACCACGAGCGGCCAGTGGGTCCGGGTGAGCCTGGACGTCTCCCCTGCCGATGCCCTCGTCGCGCTGCGAAGCCTCGGCTTCGGGCGACTCATTGCCGCGAACTCAGTAGCACAGATGCCGGCGACCAACGGCGTCTCGGGGTCCGACTCCAACTCCTCGGATCCACTCGGCGCCATTCCCGGCATCGCCATGGTGGTCATCCTGCTCGTGGTCGTCGTCATCTTCATGCGCAGGACGGGAATGAATTCCGGCAGTGGATCCGGCAACTACCAGGTAATCCCCCCGTCCGATCCCGGGTACGAAGGCGAACGCCGTTCCGTCGTCAGGCCTGTCAGTTTCGCCGACGTCGCCGGCTGCGATGAAGCCAAGCTCGAGCTCACCGAAGTCGTCGAGTTCCTCAAGTCGCCCGAGCGATTCCGCGCCCTCGGCGCGAGCATTCCGCGCGGTGTCCTCCTCTACGGCCCTCCCGGCACCGGCAAGACGATGCTCGCCCGCGCCGCCGCGACCGAGGCGGGCGTCGCCTTCGTTTCGATATCCGGCTCGGGTTTCGTCGAGATGTACGTCGGTGTCGGCGCGAAGCGTGTCCGCAACCTCTTCGCCGTCGCCCGCAAGTTCGGCAAGGCGATCATCTTCGTCGACGAGATCGATGCGATCGCAAAGACTCGAGGCGGGAACGAGTCGAACGGCGAGCGCGAGCAGACGCTCAACCAGCTCCTCGCCGAGATGGACGGCTTCGCGACGTCGGAGTCGATCGTCGTGATCGCCGCGACCAACCGGATGGACACGCTCGACCAGGCGATCCTCCGCCCCGGCCGGTTCACCCGCAAGGTGAACGTGCCGCTGCCAGACATCGACGGGCGGCGCGCAATCCTGGCCATTCACGCCGTCGGCAAGCCGCTTGACGGAGCGGTGGACATAGAGGCGATCGCGCGTCGGACCGCGGCCATGAGCGGCGCCCAGCTCGCCGACCTCCTGAACGAGGCCGCCATCTACGCGGCGCGGCGCAGCCACGAGACGATCATGCCGGTCGACATCCACGACGGCTGGCTCAAGTCGCTGCTCGGGACGTCGCGCAAGCGATCGATGGACGAGCGCGAGCGCAGCATTATTGCCGCCCACGAGGCCGGGCACGCGGTCTGCGGCCGGCTGTTTGGCGATCGCCGGCGCGTGGAGGAGATCAGCCTCTTCGCCCACGGTGACGCCCTTGGCGTTACCGTGTCGTCGGCCGAAGACGACTACCTGCCTTCCGAGTCGGACCTGCGCTCGACGCTCATTGCCTTGATGGGCGGCCGGGCAGCGGAAGCGATCCTCTTCGAAGACGTGACCGCCGGGGCCGCGAACGACCTCGAAAAGGCCGCGGACATCGCCACGAGGATGGTCACGAAATGGGGCATGGGCCACGACCCCGACTGCAGCGACCTGGGCGTGTCGGGGCGCGGCACGCTGAGCCTCAGGGTAGTCGACGACGAAACGTCGCTCTCCGTTGGTGTCCGTGCGGCGATGGATCGGGCGATCAACGCAATCCTGGACGGGGCCTACTCGCAGGCCCGCGAGGCACTGCTGATCGAAATGAAGCGGCTGACCCGCGTTGCCGCGTTCCTGTACGAGCACGAGCGAATCGACGGCGCCCAGTTCGAGGCGCTCTTCGACGGCACGCTCGCCCCATCCGTCGATGTCGAGCGGCAGTGGCGCAGCGCCAAGAGCAAGCCGCGCAGCTGGGACGAGATCGACAACCTGATCGCTTCTTCGGTGGCCACGTCGGCAGCGGTCGCGGCGCGACCGATCGAGGCGACCTCGAACTCGGCTCGAGTGACGGCACAGTCCGGGACAACCCGGCGCCGCACGCCACGACGAAACATGCCCGCGACCGCCGGACTGCTCCTGCGGAGCTTGTGGCAGCGCGCGTGGCGCGGCAACGACCGGATGCCGGAGTAGGAAGACAGGTCGGCAATCAGCCGACCCAGTGGATCTCCGGCTCCCTTCGCGCGACGGGCGGCGTCTCTGCCTTCGGATGGCCGACGATGATCGGTGCGACGGGCACCCAGGCCTCCGGGAGGCCGAGCGCGGTCTTCCCATCTGTCGTATTGAGATAGCCCTGCGCGAGGCCAATCCAACAGGTGCCCAACCCGACTGAATACGCAGCCAGCATCAGGTTCTGGGCGGCCAGCGCGCAGTCTTCGGCGACCCAGGGTCTCTGGGAGCTCCCCGAGATCACGATCAGTGCCGGGGCGTGATAGAAGAGTTGGAAACCCTCGTCGGTGAGGCTCGCCCGGCGCCGTTCTGACTCTGGCCCGGCGGGCAGGGCCGCCAGGAGGTGGGACTTCGCTTCGTCGGAGATTCGGTCGAGTAGAGCCTGGTCGCGAACAACGGTGAAAGTCCACGGTTGCACGTTCGAGGCACTTGGCGCCTGGACGGCCGCATCAATCAGACGCCGGATGGTCTCGTCATCCACGGTCTGGGTCGTGAAGTCGCGCGCGGACCGGCGCCCCAAGATCGCCGCGTCAATATCCATCGATCCGTCCTCCAAGCGTACAGGTTCCACAACGCGCCCCGCTGGACAGGTCGGACCTGGCCGATTCAGGGCTTACTCGATCGATAGAGCCAGCTTCCCCGGGCTGTACTCGGGCGTTTAAACGCACGACTGGCCTGCCTATTGTGAACGACCCCCCGGTTGCCCGGTCCAGCGCCAGAGCACGCTTCTCGGTGCGGTCCTGTACCGTGACGTTCGGACCTATCGAGGGGCCGGGGGCATCTCGCCGGGCCGGCAGTCCGTGGGAATATGATTCATCCGACTCGCCCCGCCGGCGCAGTCCACCTGTTCCTGGTCCGGCGTGAAATGGAGAGCGTCAGTCCTCCTGAGACACGATGAGGAGGCATCCCGCCACAAGGGCGGCACAACCCAAGGAGGCTCGGAGATGGACCAGCGGTGGGAATGCATCGATGGTAACGAAGCAGCCGCGAGGGTCGCTTACGCGTTGAGCGAGGTGATCTCGATCTTCCCGATCACACCGGCATCCCCGATGGCTGAGCACGCCGACGACTGGGCGGCGGCGACTCGGCCGAACCTGTGGGGCAAGGTTCCGGACGTGGTGGAGATGCAGTCTGAGGGCGGCGCCGCAGGCGCGATGCACGGTGCTCTCCAGAAGGGTGCCCTGGCAACGACCTTCACCGCGTCCCAGGGCCTCCTCCTCATGATCCCCAACATGTTCAAGAT
>PMJT01000137.1 GCA_003158495.1 Chloroflexota bacterium
GACTAGCAGAGCGAGAATTGGCGCGGGGCCGATTGACACGCTGCGAGTATAGGCAACCAATCAGCCGACCGGGTCGGCCACCGCATCCGCGGAGCGAGCGATCCGGCCACCGCCGAGCACGAATTCGCCGCGGTAGAAGACGGCGGCCTGGCCGGGAGCCGCGGCCCAGACGGGTTCGTCGGTCTCGACTCCCCAGCGGCCCGACTCCATCGGACGAATCGTCGCTGCGACGGGGCGGCCGCGGTGCCTGATCTGGACCTCTGCGCGGAAACCGGGATCGTCGGCGGTGGGCTCGGCCATGGCGGAACCATCGGCCGGTCGGTCGCCGGCAACGAACGTGACCTCTTCGACCTCGAACCGGCGGACCTCGAGATCCTTTCGCCGGCCGAGCTTGACGATGTTTGCGGCCGAGTCGATCTTCCAGACATAGCGCGGTTCGCCGAGGGCAACGCCGGTCCCCTGCCGCTGGCCGACGGTGTAGGACGCCGCGCCGAAGTGCTCGCCGACCTGGGTGCCATCGACGTCCAGCAGAGGCCCAGGCTCGGCCGTCCAGCCGGCCCGATCGCGGAGAACCTCGCGATAGTTGCCGCGCGGCACGAANNCAGATCTCCTGGCTGTCGCGCTTCTCGGCCGTGGCGAGGCCGAGGGCTCGGGCAGTGTCACGCACCGCGGGCTTGGTCATCTCACCGAGCGGGAACAGCGTGTGGGCGAGCTGCTCCTGGCCGAGCCCATATAGAAAGTAGCTCTGGTCCTTGTTGGGGTCCATGCCCCGCAGGAGGCGGTACGGGGCGCCGTCGCCCACCGGCTCGCCCACACGGGCGTAGTGGCCCGTCGCCACCGCGTCGCAGTCGTACATCAGCCGGGCGCGGCCGAGCAGCGCCCCGAACTTGACCTCGGTGTTGCACTCGACGCAGGGGCTCGGCGTCCGGCCCTCCAGGTAGGAGCGCAGGAATGGCTGCAGGACGCCTTCGTCGAATTCCCGCTCGAGGTTGAGGATGTAGAACGGGATGTCCAGCTGCGATGCAACGCGGCGCGCGTCTTCGGCCGCGTCGAGGGAGCAGCAGCTCCGCTTGAACTCGGAATAGCTGTCGGCCACCTCGCTCAGTCGCATCCAGACGCCGACCGGCTCGGCGCCGCTCGCCTTGACCATGGCGGCGGCAACCGACGAGTCGACGCCACCGGACATCGCCACGAGCACGCGGGGCTTCACCTTTGCCGTCCCGGTCACCCGGCCGACGCCTCGACCCCTGCCGCGTCCGGCGCCACCGCCGCGGCGACCGCCGCTGGCCGCGCGAGCGCCGCGACGCGCTGGGCCGCGAAGGCGGCCGCCGCTTCGCGCTGATGCGCAAGCGTCGCCAGGACGAGTTCCGCCGCCCGCGCGATCTCAGCGTCGGTCGTGGTTCGGCCGAGCGAGAACCGCAGCGCTCCCCTCGCCTCCTCGGCCGGAAAACCCATCGCGAGCAGGACGTGGCTCGGGTCGGTTGACCCGCTGACGCAGGCTGAGCCGGTGGAGCAGGCGATGTCAGCCAGGTCCAGCGACATCGCGACCGCGCTGCCGTCGAGCCCGGGCACGACGAACGACGCCAGACCCGGCAACCGATCGGTCGGGTGGCCGGTCTCCACGACGCCGTCCGCTCCGCCTATCACTGACGTCAGGGCCTCGCGCAGCCGGCGCAGGCGTGGCGCCGTTTCCGCCTTTTCGGCTGCCGCAAGTTCGAGTGCGCGCGCCATCCCAACCGCCCCGGCAACGTTCTCCGTCCCGGCGCGGCGGTAGCGCTCCTGCGAGCCGCCCTGCTGCTGAGCCAGGATGTTCGTCCCGTGGCGCACGAACAGCGCCCCGACGCCCTTCGGTCCTTCGAACTTGTGCGCAGCGATCGTCAAGAGGTCGACGTCCAGCACGGCAAGGTCGATCGACAGGTAAGGCGCCGCCTGGACGGCATCGGTGTGCAGCAGTACGCCCTTATAGCGGCGCACGCGCTCCGCAATCTCCGCGATCGGCTGGATCGTGCCGACCTCGTTGTTGGCCAGCATGATGCTGACCAGGATCGTCTTGGGCGTGATCGCGGCCTCGACTTCGTCCGGATCGACGCGGCCGTACCGGTCGACCGGCAGTTCGACGATTTCGAAGCCGAACTTCTCTAGATATCGAACCGTGTGGCCGATGGCGTGATGTTCGACCGAACTCGTAATGATCCGGTGCCCCCGCGCCTTGCCGGCCCACGCGGCGCCCTTGATGGCCAGGTTGTTGGCCTCGGTACCGCCGGAAGTGATCACGATCTCGCGGGGGGTCGCGCCGAGGGCGCGCGCCACGGTCTCGTGGGCTTCATCCAGCCCAGCCCGCGCGCGACGGCCGGTGCTATGTAGCGACGACGCGTTGCCGAAGTGCTCGGTCAGATACGGCAGCATCGCCTCAAGGGCTTCGCGCCGCAACGGCGTAGTGGCGGCGTGGTCGAGGTATATCGGCATCGGCCGATTGTACGCCGCAGGCCGCTTCCGCCCTCAGCTGAGCGGCGAGGAACCGCCCGGCGACGCCGTCCGGCGCTCCCTGAGCTGCCGCCGGACGACCATGCCGGCACCCACGGCCGCGCCCAGGTAGGCCAGCGCCCCGATCCCCCACTCCGACTGGAAGCTGTACCCGGCGACACCGTTCCGGAACGTCAGGAGCGGCACCGGCCCGATCCCGAGGTCGATCGCCGAGGCGCCCATTACTAGCCCCACAATCGAAACTACCGAGATCACACTGATCCCCACCAGGAATACCAGGACGAAGCCGCCGACCGCGGCCTTCACCACTTGGACCACCCGATCACGCATCTCACCCTCCCCAGCTGCCGCGCAAAAGGCCCACGACCGCGATGATACGCCCTGTCTACTGCGGCAGGATCGTCGGCGAATACGGTTCGACGATCGGGATCTGTGCCCAGGCAGTTCGGGCTACCGCTGCCTGGCGGTCTCGCTTCACATCGTCCCGAACATCGCGTCACGGTCCTGTTCTATGGCCAGCACGGCATCGGGAACCTGCTGTAGACGTTGCTCGCGAAGTCGCGTCCCTACTTCGAGTCTTTGTCCGCGAACTGGCGCTGCTCGTACTCGCGGCCGGCGGCGCGGCGGCGATCGTGCGTGGAGAGGAGGCGCTTGCGCAGGCGGATCGATTTCGGCGTGACTTCGACCAGCTCGTCGGCGCCGATGAATTCGATCGCCGATTCGAGGGTGATCTCGCGGGGCGGAGTCAGACGGATCGCCTCGTCGTGGGAGTGCGTCCGCATGTTCGTCAGTTTCTTCTCTTTTGTCGCGTTGACGTCCATGTCATCCGAGCGGGCGTTCTCGCCGATGATCATGCCTTCGTAGACGTCAACGCTGGCGCCGATGAACAGCTCGGACCGCTCCTGCAGGCTGTACAGCGCATAGCCGTTGGAAGTGCCCTGGCGGTCCGCAACGAGCACGCCGCTTGTACGATGCGTNNAGCTGGCCGCGGAAGCCGATGAGGCCGCGGACCGGGATGACGTATTCCATTCGGACTCGACCATCCGCGTCCGTGCTCATCTGCTCGAGTCGACCCTTGCGGTCGGCCAGAGCAGCTTGGACGGGGCCGATGAACTCGGGCGGGATGTCTACTGTGATCCGTTCGTATGGCTCGTGAGTCTCGCCGCCGATCGTTCGCAGGATGACCTCGGGGCGGCTGACCTGGACTTCGTAGCCCTCGCGGCGCATTTGTTCGATCAGGATGGCCAGCTGGAGTTCGCCTCGGCCGAGAACTTCGAATGTGTCCGCGGAGTCCGTCGGAACGAACTGGATCGAGACGTTGCCGAGGACTTCCTTCTCCAGGCGCGCCCGAATGTGGCGGCTGGTTACGTACTTACCCTCGCGTCCGGAAAGCGGCGACGTGTTGGCACCGAACGTCATGCTCAGCGTCGGGGCGTCGAGATCCAGGCGCTGCATCGGACGAGGATCCGCCGGGTCCGTGATGGTGTCGCCGATGGTGACGTCCGGAATGCCAGCCAGCGCCACGATGTCGCCGGGGCCGGCCGAATCGATGTCGACCCGCTCGATTCCGTGCGCGGTCGTCAGGCTGGTAACCGTGCCGGTAAGAGTGATCGTCCGGCCGGGCTCGATCGTACCGTCGGTGTTCTCTTCCTCTTCGCGGACGATGACGATGCGGCCGCCGAGCTTGATCGTGCCATTCCAGACACGACCGACCGCCATTCGGCCGACGTAGTCGTTGGCCGACAGGTTGGTCACAAGCAGCTGGAGCGGGTGATCCGGCACGTATCGGGGCGCCGGCGTGTGCTCGATCAGGAGCTCGAAGAGCGGCTTGAGGTTGACCCCGGGCGTCGCCAGATCCATCGTCGCCGTGCCGGTCTTTGCGTTCGTGTACACGACCGGGAAGTCGATCTGTTTCTCGTCGGCGCCGAGGTCCATGAAGAGCTCGTACACGGCATCGAGCACTTCGGGCGAGCGGGCGTCCGA
>PMJT01000119.1 GCA_003158495.1 Chloroflexota bacterium
ACCACGCTGTACTGGTCGCGGTTCGTCTCCGGCTACGAGACCGGCCTGGGTCGCGGCATGGGCACGCGCGACAGCGGCCAGGACACGCTCGGGACGATGCATACCGTCCCGGAACACGCCCGCCGGATGCTGACCACGATCTGGAAGATGCAGTTCGCGGACGGCCACACGTGGCATCAGTTCTACCCGCTCACGCTGGAGGGCGGACCCGGTCTAGCCGCCGAGTTCCCCGCGTGGCCGCAGTGGTTCAGCGACGACCATCTGTGGCTGATCATCTCGGTTTGCGCCTACCTGCGTGAGACCGGATCTTTCGACTACCTCGAGCAGAAGGTCGCGTACGTCGACCACGCCGAGGAGACCGTCTGGGAGCACATTCTCCGAGCGGTGGATTTCACCCTGAATCACCTCGGTCCGCACGGCCTGCCGCGCTCCGGCTTCTCGGACTGGAACGACACGCTGGACGTGGACCACGGCTCGGGCAAGGCGGAGAGTGTCTGGACGGCGATGCAGTTCTGCAAGGCGATGCTGGACCTCGCCGAGCTGTCGGAGACGATCGATCGGCCGGCCGACACCGCCCGGTTTGCCGGCCTCCACGACACTATGGCCGCGGCGATCAACGACCACGCCTGGGACGGTGCCTGGTACACGCGCTCGTTCGACGACGACGGACTGCCGATCGGCATCGCCGGCGCCCCGCACCACGCCATAGATCTGATCCCTCAGAGCTGGTGTGTACTGGGCAAGGTGGCGTCGGCGGCACGGGCCGAGCAGGCGATGGCCTCAGCCGACGAGAAGCTCAACACCAAATACGGTATCGCCCTGATGTGGCCACCCTACGACGGCGCTGATCCTCGCGTCGCCGGGATGGCGACCTACGTGCCCGGGGCCAAGGAGAACGGCGGGATCTTCTGCCACGCCAACACGTGGTCCATCGTGGCGGCGGCGATGCTCGGCCACGGCGACCTGGCGTACAAGTACTACCGCCAGATCCTGCCACTCGCACGCACTGACTCGGATCTGTACAAGGTGGAGCCATACACGTACCCGCAGAACATCTGCGGCCCGGCCCACCCGTCGTTCGGCATGGCCCGCAACGCGTGGCTTACGGGCACGGCGTCATGGACGTTCGTTGCCTCGACCCAGTGGATCCTCGGCATCCGGCCCACGTATGACGGCCTGCGGGTGGCTCCGGCAATGCCGTCGGAGTGGCCGGGCTTCAGAGCCCACCGCGAATACCGCGGAACAGCCTACGAAATCAGCGTGCGTCGCGAAGGTCCCGGCAATATGGTGTCCATGACGGTGGACGGGGTTCCGGTGCCCGGCGACGTTGTGCCGATGCCTCCGCCCGGCACCCCTGCCGTGATCGTGGAGGTTGTGGTGCAATGAACGCAGACGCGGGCTCGGCCAGCGGACTCCCCGGCATTCAGGTCGATTACTTCGGCCGGGCAGCACGTCGCCTCGAGAGCGCTCGTTGCTGGGTCGAGGTCCTCGCCGGGGGCGGGCCGCGCGTCCTGCGGATGGGACTGCGAGACGGACCAAACCTGTTCGCCGAAACCCCAACTGCCAGCTGGGACGGAGGCCACGGTCAGTACGATCTTCTCGGCGGGCACCGGTTCTGGTTCGCGCCGGAGAGCGACGACTGCAGCGTCCCGGACCAGGAGGGTCTGACTCTCTCGGCCATCGAAGATGCCGCCGGCCCGGCTCTGCGGATGGTCGGCAGCGTCGAGGCGCCGACTGGATTTCGGAAGACCATCGAGGTCCGGCTCGATCCGGATTCGGCCGCGATTTCGCTGCGCCACATCCTGGCGAACGAAGGTTCGAGCACGCTCGAGTACGCGCCGTGGCCGATCACCCAATTCAAGCTCGGTGGCGTCGCGGTCCTGCCGCTTCCGTCGGGCGACGAGAAGCCGTCGTTCCAGCCCAACCAGGTCGTCGTCCTATGGCCGTATACGTCCGGCACGGACGAACGACTCGATATCGGCGACCACCGGATCACGATCAGGGCCAGGGCAGACAAGCCGGTCAAGGTCGGTTGCCTCAGCGCCATCGGCGTCGCGGGATACCTGGTCGATGGGCTCCTTGTCGTGCTGCGCACCGACCCGGCGCGGACGGCGAGGCACGCGGACTTCGGCTGCAACCTGGAGGTCTACTGCGACGACCGGACCATCGAACTTGAATCGCTCGGCCCGCTCGTTGCGCTGGCGCCCGGTGATTCGGTGACCCACGACGAGCGCTGGGAGATCCGCGAGGTCGGGTCTGGCATGGACGTCGATGCGGCCGAGGCGCTCCTGCGGGAGATCGCGCGGGCGTGACCGCGTCTGGGTCGGCGGCCCTGAACGGGCCGGGCGCCGCGCTCGGGCCGGTCGAGCTCGTCGTCGACGCGCGGGCCACTCTCGGCGAGGGACCGCTCTGGGACGTCGATCGCGGCATCCTGTGGTGGGTGGACATCCTCGGCGGCATCGTCCACGCGTTCGATCCCGCGACCAGCCGCGACGAGACAATTGAAGTCGGTCAGGCGGTGGGCGCCGTGGCCCTCCGCCACGACGGCAGTCTCCTCGCCGTGGGGCAGGACGCGATCCTGGTGCTCGATCCAGAGACGCGGCGGCTCGACCCTGTGTTTGCCTTCGCGCGGGAGAACCCGCCGCGCCGCTCCAACGATGCCAAGCCGGACTCGGGCGGGCGGCTGTGGGTAGAGCGCATGCCATTCGACCATGCCGCCGGCCTGGGGTCGCTGCGCCGGCTGAGCCGCGACCTCCAACTCGCGTCGATCATCTCCGACATCACGATCCCCAACGGTCTGGCATGGAGCCCGGATGGCGGGACGATGTACTTCGCCGAGTCGATGAGCCGCTTGGTAACGGCCTACGACTTCGATGTCGCGACCGGCGCGATCTCCGGTGGGCGGCCGTTCACCCGTATCGGCGCCGGCGTGGGCCTGCCGGCGAACGCCGTGCCGGACGGAATCGCCGTCGATGCCGATGGCTTCGTCTGGGTGGCGGTCTGGAATGGGTATTGCGTCGTCCGGATCGCGCCGGATGGCGTCATCGTCGGACGCGTCGACTTGCCCGTAAGTCAGGTCTCGAGCGTCGCGTTCGGCGGGCCGGAACTGGCGGACCTGTACATCACGTCTGCCCGCGAGGACTTCGACGAGGCGGCGGCCGCGCGGGAGCCGCTTGCCGGCGGTCTATTCCGGTTCGCCGCGACAGTGCGTGGCCTGCTGCCTTACCGGTTCGGCGGCTGAGGGGCGGCCGAAGGGCGGCCTCCGAGCGGCTGCCGCGCGGCGGCGGCCGGCGAGCGGCGGCGGCCGGGCGGCGCCGAAGCCACGTTTGCGCTCGTGCTGATTGAGGCGCAAGCTGGAAACCTGTCCGACCGACCGTGCCGATGCCTCGGCTCCGAGACCGCGGCGGGGCGGAAACAGGGCGGATCACCATGAGCAATGCAACGAGCCGGCCGGCCGGCCGCGATACGGCTGCGGAAGCCGAGTTGAACGAGCGATTCCAAACGCTGTTGCGCGACGCCGCCGAAACGCGCGAAAGCCGGGCGCGGACGCATTTGACGCAGGACGTGGCCGCGGCCGCGGAAGAGTCCCGTGCCCTATTCGCACTTGCTCGCGGCGCGGCCAGGCAGTCGCCGGGTTCGGGCGCGAGCCGCGATAGACGAACCGGGGCTTCGGGCGAGGCGGCCAAGATCTCGTCCAGATAGATATCGGCCTTTCGGGAGATGCCCGTCGGTTCAGGACGTTTTCAAGATACGCAGCCTATTCTCTCGCCAGTCCTCCTTCCAACTCCTCCGGAAGACGCCAGTGACGGGGTGTTCTTCCTACAGATCAAGCGGTCCGGGTCCTCCCTCCCCGGGCCGCTTATCTTTTGCCACGGGGATGGCGGCCGCCGGGCGGCGACGCGATCCGGTCGGCCAAGCGGCCGCCTGATGGTTATGCCGGCCGGGCCCGTGCCGTTGTAGGCTCTGCGGATGCCGGACTACTACGAGGTGCTCCAGGTCCATCCACGGGCGGAGTCGGAGGTCGTCCGCGCCGCCTACCGGGTCCTGGCGCGCAAATACCATCCCGACCACGGCGGTGACCCGCGGCGCATGATCGCCCTGAACGACGCCTGGGATGTGCTGGGCGATCCGGCTCGCCGAGCCGAGTACGACGCGAGCCGGGCGATGTCGCCCGCCGCTGCGGCTGCGGCCACGCCGACCGCTCCCCCGGGTCCTTTCGCCCGGACCGCAACGCCGCCACCGGCCGCTGCCCCTCAAGACGGCCCGGCGGTGGCCACTCCAAATGGCCCGGCCGCAGCTCGTCCGGACGCCCGGGCCGCGGCTTCGACGTGGTCTGATGTAGTACATGCCGGTCCGCCGCCCGGGCGCCCCTCGGGGACCGTCCTCGATTTCGGCCGCTACGCCGGCTGGTCCCTCGGTGAGATCGCCCGGCATGACCTGGATTACCTCGACTGGCTCCAACGAGCCACCGTCGGCCGCCGTCTGCGACCGGAGATATACGCTCTGCTGGTGAGCTTCCGCGGGCCGTCGGCAACGCGCCCGCCGACGGGTCGTGGCTGGTCAGGCTGGTCGGGGCGGCGCTAGGTCGTCAGCGGCGCGGAGCGTCGTTGCAGCCGGGCCACGGGACCTGGATCGTCGCCGTCTCCCATGTCGAATCGGGGAGTTGCGCGACCATCGTGTGCCTGAGCCAGCAACTTTCGCCCGACGCATCCGAAGAGCGGCCGCGCAACATCCACCGCCGCGACCATAGCGACGGCCGCTTATTCCCGGCTTATCGCCGCTCCGGGCCGCGGTCCGACGCGTCGGCTGGATGGTAACCATTGGTGAGGTGGCGCAGGTGATTGCGCGCGTACGCCTGTGTCGGGGCGCCTTCGTGCGCGGTAGGATCTGGCCATGATGAAGTTCGGACTCTCCCTGCGAAATACCGGAAACACGTCGAGTCCCGAGGCGATCGAGGCGGGCGCGGAGACGGCGGACCGGCTCGGCTGGAATTCGGTCTGGACGACCGACCACTTCCTCGTTCCGGCGGCCGCGGCGGCCGATTACGCCCGGACCTTCGAGGCGCTCGAGACGCTGGCCTGGGTCGGGGCGAAGCACCCTCGCCTCAAGCTCGGGACGAGCGTGATCGTCGTTCCGCAGCGCAACGCAGTCGTGCTGGCCAAGGAGTTCGCCACGCTGGACGTGCTCTCGGGCGGCCGTGTCACCGCCGGCGTCGGCGTCGGCTGGAACGAGATCGAGTTCGCCAATCTTGGCGCCTCGGATCGATTCCACCGCCGCGGCGCCTACCTGGACGAGACGATCCGATTGTGGCGGCATCTCTGGTCCGGCTCGGCCGAGGCGTTCGAGGGCGCCTTCCACCACTTCACCGATTTCGTCTTCGGACCGCTGCCCGTCCAGGGCACGGCCCTGCCGATTGTCATCGGAGGTGGCTCTCCGGCGGCACTGCGCCGCGCCGGGGCCCTCGGCGACGGCTACCAGGCCACGCGTGCGACCCCCGACGAGATGGCCCGGCGCATTCCCGAGGTTCGTGCCGCCGCCGAAGCCGCGGGGCGGCCTATGCCGGCGGTCTCCGCGCGGGTGCCGGTCACCGCGGACCATGCCGCGACGCTTCGAGAAGTCCGGGCCTTCGAAGACCTGGGCGTCGGCGAGCTGGTCCTGGTCTTCCCGGAGACCGAACCGGCGAAGCTCGTCGCCACTATCGAGTCGTTCGATCGGGAAGTGGTCGGGGCTCTCCGCCGTTGATGTGCGCTGCGCGCCGGCCGGTCCGAGCGGCACCGGGCGGCCGGGCCTCAGGCGGCCGTGATAACCTACGGCCAACCTTTGGCCGGCTCTGTGAGGCCGGCGTAAGTCAAAGGGGCGGCTTGCCGCCACATTGACTCGCGGTCCTGCGAGACCGAGGAGGAGCAGATGGTCGTCGGCGAGTTGAACCACCGCGCCTGTTGGGCCGGTGGCTTTTTTGTAGGCCCCGGGAACGGCGACGCGTGCACGGCTGACGCCGCCACATTCGCCAGGTGACATCGACATTGCCATCGACACGCAAACAGCCGCCGTTCCCGCGCTCCAGTTCGGTCGTCGACCCTCGGGTCGGTGACTTCGGGCCGGCCCTGCTTGCGCTCGAGGACGGCCGCGTCTTCACGGGTGTTGCGTTCGGCTCGCCTAGATCAGGCGAGGGCGACCTCGTCGTGAACACCAGCCAGACCGGCTACCAGGAGATCGCCACCGATCCGAGCTACGC
>PMJT01000088.1 GCA_003158495.1 Chloroflexota bacterium
GGGTGGCTTTCGTCCCCACCGGCCCACTACGACGTCGGCCGTCGTGGCCTGGACGAGCAACGTGAAGAGCACGACCCCGAATGTGATGCCCTGGAGGGCGGCGCGGTCCGGGAAATCGACCGGCAGGGAGAGAGCAAGGGCGGTCGACACCGCCCCTCGCAACCCAGACCAGAACACGACGTGGAGCCAGCCGAGAGGCATGGACCCTTCGTCGACCGGCGACTTCGAGCCCTTGCCGGCCAGGCGAGCTGCAGGCGGCACCACAGGCGCCACCACGGCGACCACCACGGGAGCTGCCACCACGGCCACCACGGGAGCTGCCACCACGGCCACCACGGGAGCTGCCACCACGGGCGCCGCCACCGCCGTGAAAGCCGCCGCCGTCCCTCTGCCGCGGCCGAGCCGGGCCCGCCTGGCCAGGCGCCATCCGCCGAGCAACCCGTAGACGATCACGGCGCGGCCGGCGAGCGTCGCGACGATGGCCCAGGCAATAGGCACCGCCACGTCCGCGAGCGAACGAACCGGGATCGCGAAGCCGACGACGAGGAAGACGAAGGCCGTGGCCAGGAAGGCAACGAATTCCCAGACTGTGTCGAGAGCCTCGAGGGTCTTCTCGGACAAACCGAACCGGCGGCCCTGGTTGCCAAGCACGATCCCGGCCACCGCCGTCGAGATGACGCCGGAAAGGTGGGCAGCGTCGGCGAGCAGGTACGTGCCGTAGGCGAGGACAACCGAGAGGCTGATCTCGATCAGGTGGTCGCCCACGTTGGGCAGCAGCCGTGACGCCAGCCAGCCCGCGACCGCGCCGAGCGCCGCCGAGAACGCCACCACGAATACGAAGTTGAGTCCGACATCGGCCGGACCGACGGGTCTGGCCACAAAGTCGACGGCGATGGCGAATATGACGATCCCGGTTCCGTCGTTGAAGACGCTCTCTGCCTCGACGAGCGTTGCCAGGCGGCGGGGCGAGTTCAGCCTCTTGAACGTGGCGATGACTGCAGCCGGATCAGTGGCGGAGAGCATCGCCCCGACGACGAATGCCTGGGGCCAGGCGAGTCCGGCTCCCAGGTGCAGCGCTGCGGCGATGATCGCGGCACTGATCAGGACGCCCGGGCCGGCGAGCAGGGCAACACCGCCGAGAGAAGGGCGCAGCTTGCCGAAATCGGTCTGGTACGACGCTTCGAAGATCAGGGCCGGCAGCAGCACGACGAGCACGAGCTGGGGCGTGATCTCGAGCTGGAGGGGCTGGGCGAAGGCGCCGGCGACGATTCCGAACCCGACCAGGGCCACGGTGTAGGGCAGGTTGATGCGGTGGGCCAGGATCGTCACGATTGCGGCCGCGCCGACGAGGAATACGAAGAGCCGAATCAGTTCGAGGGTCGTGTCGCCCGCATTCAACCCGTGGACTCGCCCCCGGCCGCCTCCACCGGCGACGCGAGACCCTTCAGGCCCGCATCCTTCGACTGCATCTGACTCCCGCAGTTCGCGTGGGGGCCGCTCCGCTCGCGGCGGCCGGACTCAACGTTATCACTGTCCCGAACCCCGGCCGGCCGCAGCCCAGGCAGTGGGCCACGTCGGGTCGCGGGCGCCCGCGCGGCTAATTCGCGGCGCGCGGCTAGTTCGCGGTGCGCGGCCAATTCGCGGCCGGTCAGTCCGGGCCGGCGGCCGGCGGTGCTTCGTTCGGTACCGCGGCGGCGTCTGCGCTTCGTCGCGAGTCGCCGGGCGGACCCATGTAGCGCCAGCTGCGGCCTTCGTCGCCAACCTCGACGAGCAGCCGGCGCGGGCCCTCCTCGCCGGTGTCGCAGGCAAACCCTGTCGCTGCCGGTACGCCGCAGTTGGAGCACGGTCCCCAGTGGCAATCGGCCGTGGTCAGGCCGGCGAGGGCTCGCTTTCGCTCGCGCAGGAGAAATGCCGGCGTGACCGTCGCTCCCATGTGGGCCCACGGCAGGGCTTCGTCTGTGGGAATGTCGCGCTGGGCATACCAGGCCGGGTCGAGGCCGTGTTCGGCGAAGGCCTCGAGCCAGGTCGAGTAGTGGAAGTGCTCGTCCCAGGCATCGAACCGGGCGCCCTTGCGCCACGCCGACAGGATCACCGGGCCGAGACGCCGGTCGCCGCGCCCGAGCGCGGCCTCCAGGATCGAACTGCTTGGATCGTGCCACGACATGACCAGCCCCTTGCCGTGCATCTCCTTGCGCAGGGCCTCGACCTTGGCTTCTATTTGCTCCCTTGTGTCCTGGCCGTCCCACTGGAACGGGGTCATGACCTTGGGGATGAAGGTCGAGATGTTGGCCTTGACCGACGCCCGACCGCCGTGGCGCCGCTGGCCCATCTGCAGGACGCGACGCGAGATCGCCCCGATCGCGAGCACGTCGTCCATCGTCTCGCCGGGCAGTCCGATCATGAAATAGAGCTTCACGGCGCTCCAGCCCCGATCGAACGCGAGTTGCGCGCAGCGGGCGATCTCGTCGTCGCTCACGCCCTTGTTGATCGTGTCGCGAAGCCGCTGGCTCCCGGCTTCGGGGGCGAACGTGAAGCCGCCTTTCCGTCCTCCGGGCGCAATGGCGTCGACAAGTTCGACCGTGAACGCGTCGACGCGGGTGCTCGGGATCGAAAGGACGGTACCGGGCCGGCGCCGGCGAAGTTCGGTCGCAACCTCGCCGACGTGCGTGTAGTCGGCTGTGGAGAGGCTCGTCAGGCCGATTTCTTCCCAGCCGGTGGCTTTGAGGATTGCCTCGGCCGCGGCCACGGCGACTTCCGGGTCGCGTTCGCGCAAGGGCCGCGACTGCATGCCGGCCTGGCAGAAACGGCAGCCACGAGTGCAGCCGCGCATCACCTCCAATTGGGCGCGGTCGAACACGATGCCGATGTTCGGCACGAGCTGGCGGATGCCTGGCACTCTTGTCTCGAAGTCGGCGGCGATACGCCCGGAAATCGCCACGGGGGCGATCGCGTCGAGACGATCGAGCCCGTCGAACCGGCCGTCGGACAGGTAGCGAGGGTTGTAGAGGGATGGCACGTAGACGCCGGGTATGGCGGCCAGGGCCCGGAGCGCCGCGGCCCGGTCGGCGCCTCGACCCCACTCACGCGCCGACGCGGCGCCGGAGTGCAGGCTGCGACTCCAACCGACCGACCGGAGGGCGTCGCTGATCTCGAGGATCACGTCCTCGCCCTCACCCAGCACGACGGCATCCACGAAATCGGAGACCGGCTCTGGGTTGAGCACGATGGACCCGCCGGCGATGACGAGCGGATCCTCATCGGTCCGTTCGGCCGTGGTAAGGGCGATGCCGCCCAGATCGAGCATCGATAGAAGGTTCGTCGCCACCAGTTCGAAGCCCAGACTCATCCCCACGACATCGAAGTCGCACAGCGGCCGGCGCGTCTCAAGGCTCCAGAGCGGGATGCCGGCCGCCCGGAGCTGGGCTTCGAGGTCGACGTCAGGCGCGAAGCAGCGTTCGGCCAGCAGGTCGGCCCTGTCGTTGAGGACCTCGTACAGGATCCGCAGGCCGAGGTTGCTCATGCCGATCTCGTACAGGTCGGGATAGGCGAGGCACCACTTGAGGGCGGTCGCCGACCAGTCCTTCTGGACCGAGTTGAGCTCACCGCCAGCGTACCGGCCCGGCTTGCGGACGCGGCCCAGGACGCGCTCGATGGCCGGCACAGATAGCGACCTGGGGTCGTAGTACGGCCCTACGGAGGCCGGGATGTCGGTGGTCATCGCCTGCCGCCGGGGCCGTGGCTGGCGTATCCGGCGGCCGGGCAGATCACCTTGAGCGACCCGCCGCGCTGTCGGCGGCCGCTACCACTGGGGCATCTCGCGGCGCAGATTCGTGCTCTGAAGCGTGCCTAATCCGGCGGCCAGGCTCACGAGCGACGCACCGCCGTAGGAGATGAACGGCAGCGGGATTCCTGTGACGGGAATGGGCTTGAGACCGATGACCATACCAACGTTCACGAAGACCTGGAAGAAGAGCACGGTGGCGATACCGGAGCCGATCAGCATCGCGAACGGATCGTTGGCCCGCCATGCGCAGACCAGGACTCGCCAGATCAGGAGGGCGAACAGCAGGAGAACGACCATCCCCCCGATGAACCCGAGTTCCTCCGCCAACACGCCCCAAACGAAGTCCGTAGTCGAAACGGGCAGCGGCACGTTGCCGTTGGTCAGGCCCTTGCCGGCCACCCCTCCCGCCACGATCGCCTTCTGCGCCTGGATGACCTGGAAGCCCGCCCCGTTCGGATCGGCTCCGGGGTCGAGCATCGTAAGCAGACGTGCCTGCTGGTAGTCGCGCATGTTGTTCCAGACGAATGGGATGGCCGCGACCACCGCGGCAGCTAGCGTTCCAAGCCAGAAGAGGCTCGCGCCGGACATGAAGAGGAGCCCGGTGATGGTCGCGACCAGGACCAAGGATGTGCCCAGGTCCGGCTGCATCATCACCAGGACCCACGGCGGAACAAGGATGAGCAGCGCCCCGATGATCGTCCAGGGCGACTTGATCTTGGCCTGGCGGTTGGCCAGATAGGCGGCAAAGACGACGACCATGATGATCTTGGCCAGTTCGCTGAACTGGAACTGGAAGCCGCCGATGACGACCCAGCGCGCCGCGGAACCGGCCTGACCCGTGCCCTGGCCGATCCGGAGAGTCAGGATCAACACCAGGATATTGATCAGGTAGAGGGGCCATGCTATTGAGCGCAGCCACTTGTAGTCGAACACGGTCGTCAGACCCAGGACCACGGCGGCGATGACGGCCCACATGATCGTTCGCACGAAGGGCGAATTCAGTGTGACCGGCTCATGGGTCGATCCGACCGTGTTGCTGTAGGCCATCGCCATGCCGAATAGCGTGAGCAGCACGGCGTAGGTCGTGAGCTGGAAGTCGTAGTTGCGCCAGGCCAGCCAGCCGGCTTTGGGGGCCCAGCCGCGGAGCCGCAGCGTTTCGGGTTGAAGGATCCTCATCGGTTGGTCCGCACGTCAGTCCCGGCCGTTCGGAGAGTAGAAGTTGGTCGTCTTGTAGATCCACGAGGCGCTGTAGCCCGGCGTCCGGGGATCGAACGCCAGGGCTTCGCGAGAGATCAGTCCGAAGTGGAGCATGAGGTAGTTCTTGACCACCTCAGTGGCCACGTTGCCCTCGCTGTTGCCGCCGTATATAAAGGCGAGGACGGCGAGCTGAGAGTCCGGCTTGGAGAAGTCGTCCGAGTATGGATTGGCGGGCACGTAGCCGACGAACCATTCGTGGTAGGGCAGGACGCCGTGCTTGTCCGGGTTGCCGAACTCGGCGGTGCCCGTCTTGCCGGCCACCGCGAGCCTCTGGCCCGTGGCGGGATTCGCGATTTCCACGAGGTTGCCGGTGTGTCGGCTCGTTACGACATCGCGCGTCGCCTGCCTCAGGTCCGCCAGGACCTGCTGCGAAACCGGGGTCCCGTCGGCGGCGTGGAGGTGGTTTAGTGCCACCGGCTGTACTTCGTTGACTTTGCCCGAGGCGCCGTCGGTGATCGATTTGACGACCTGCGGCTGCCAGACCGTCCCGCCGTTGGCGAGAGCGGTGTAGGCGTTGAGCAGCTGTATCGGCGTTGCCGCGTCATAGCCCTGCCCGATGCCGGCCTGGACCAGCTCTCCTTCGAACATCGGCAGGCCCTCGTTGGCCTGCTTCCAGGCATCGGTCGGCACGATACCGGTCGCCGTCTCGGGCAGGTCGATGCCGGTCGGCTTGCCGAACCCGTACTGGTCCGCCCAGTAGGTGAGCTTTGTCAAGCCGACCATCTCGGCCAGCTGGTAGAAGAAGGTGTCGCTTGAGTAGGACATGCCCTGGTAGATGTCGATCAGGCCCCAAGCCTTCTTGTCGTGCTCGCGGTACGTGTACCCACCGATCCTGATGAACGGCTGCGAGAGGATCTTGGTGGTCGTATCGATTGACGGGAGCAGCTTCTGGGCGGCGGTCAAAGTCCCCGACCCCGGATCCGGCGCCAGCTGTGTCGCGACGAGACCGGGAGGTCCCGAGACGAGACCTGCCGTGGCCGTCACGAGCTTGAAAGTCGAACCCGGCGCGTACTGCGCGCCGATCGCCTTGTTGAGCAGCGGCTGGTCCGGGCTCGAAAGGAGCGCCTGAAAGTCCGTGTAGCTGATGCCGTCCGCGAAGAGCTGGTCGTTGTAGCTCGGCAGGCTGACCATTGCCAGGATCTTCCCATTCTGCGGGTTCTCGACGATGACCACGCCCTTCGTTACGTGAGCCTTGGTCAGCGCGGTCTGCAGGGCCAGCTGCGCGTAGGTCTGCTCAGTGGAGTCGAGGTTCAGGGTCAGGGTGTCGCCCGGGATGGCTGCCTTGCCGGGCGTTACGAGCCCAGGGATCGGCTTGCCGTCCGTATCCAGCGCGACCGTTTCGGTCCCCGGCGTGCCCCGGAGCGCCTGCTCGTAATAGCCCTCGAGACCGGCCTGGCCGACGATGTCCTCTTTCGTGTAGCCGAGGCTGGCCAGCTGCGTGTACTGGGCTTCGGTGATCTGGCCCTCGTACCCAACGATCTCGGCGAAGAGCTTCTGCGTCAGGTACTGGCGCTTGGACGTGACTACGACCTTGACGCCCGGAAGGACGGCCGAGTTCTCCTGGATGAACCTGGCGACGGCCGCGTCGATACCGTCGGCGATCTTGACGGGTAGATAGAGGGATCCGGTCTTGCTGTCGATCTGCACCTCGATGGACACCGGATCGACTTTGAGGATCGAGCCCAGGCGCGTGGCAACGGCCGGCTCTTGATCAAGCGGCAGATCGCTCGGTGTCACTGTCACCGTATAGTCGACCACATTCTTGACCAGCGCCTTGCCGTCGGCGGTATAGATCAGGCCACGCGATGGGTCGACCTGTTGCAGAGCGGTCGAATCGGTCGTGCCGGCTGCCTGCACGCCTGTCTGTGTGCCAGGCAGAACCTGGAGAAAGAGCAGCCGGGCAGTAAGGGCCGTCACTCCGACGACGACGGCGAGGGCGAACATGGCGAACCGGTAGGCGTTCTTGAAGTCGCCCTGTTCGTGAGCCGGGATGGCACTCATCGGGTCACCTCCACCAAAGGACGCGTTCCCGCTGCTCAGATCGCCTCTTGAGTCCGATTACGAGCGGGGCCGCGATTGCCGCGACGATGGCGTTTACGACGCCGGCCGCGACGAGGTTTGTGATCGAGATGGGCGGGGCCGAGGGGCGCAGGAGACCCGTGGTCACGTCCGAAATCAGCAGGAAGATCGGGGTCAACACGAGTACGGCGAGGACGCACCCCGGGTAGCGGGACCTTGAAAAGATGGGGGCGGCGATGGTCGCCAGACCGACGACACTGAGGAGCTCGAAGACGCTGGAACCCAGCGGCCGGAGGGCGAAGAGGTCGAGGCACAGCCCGCCTACGAAGGCCCAGGCCATGCCTTCCTCGAAGCCGTAGACCAGTGTCACGGTGATCGCGAAGACGAGCGACATCTGAAGTTGAGCGCCAGCGAACTGGAATCGCGACGCAATCGTTGTTTCAAGGAGCGCCGCGACGCCGGCGCCGACCGCAGCGAATGCGGGACCCATTGCGGCCAGCCCTCAATAGCGGAGGTGGAAGGGCACCCCGGCGTTGGAGTGCGACCGACTAGCGGCATCGACGGGGGGAGTATAGGGCGCACCGGCAATTTCGGACAACGCCGGCAAGGGCCGCGGCGGGACCCTGAAGCCAGCCTGTAGGGGATCGGAAGGTTCGTGCAGTCGGTCGCTTAGTGTGGCCGAGTGGTCGGCCGGGCCGACCGCGTTGGCAGCTGAGGCTGCGTCGCACGGGCCTGGGAAGCGGCCGCCTGGCCTCTCTGGGTCAGCCCTGTTTCGCATGGAGGCGCGGCTACATGATCGGATGTTCCACGTGCAACGTCCGAGACGACAAGGGTCCGCCGCTGCCAGCACCACGGCCGGTGCGGCCCGTGCACGAGGAAAACGTCGCCGGCGCGTGTTCCAAGTGGGAAACCCGTGACCACAAGGGTCGGCGCTGCCGGGCTCATCAGAGCCCCCATCGGCGACGGGAACGCCTTCGGTCCCAGGTCCCACCGACGACCGCCCCGAACCCGGGGCACGTCCACTCCGCGTTCGCTCGCACCAGGTTGTCGACTACCTTGCCCCACGCCGCCCGTTGTTCCACGTGAAACCTCGTGCAACCGCGGGGGCTCCCGCAGCCGATCGCCGAACAGCTGAACAGCGAGATCGCGCACCCTGAACGCGGTCACCAGCAAACCAACAAATAAGCGCCAGCGAAGCCGGAACTGATACGGTCGCAGAGGTCCATTCGGGGTGTCGGCAGCGAGCCCTCAGGCGGTCACAAGCCGTCACGCCACGGGCCAGCGGATCCGGAGAACGGCCCCGAATGATAGAATCTGAACGTGCCGACCACCGTATTGGGGGCCTGAGTGGGCCAGATCATCGCTTGCGCCAACCAGAAGGGCGGCGTCGGCAAGACCACCACCGTAGTGAATCTGTCGACGTACCTGGCCCTTGCCGGCGACACAGTTCTCGTCATCGACCTCGACCCGCAGGGCAACACCACGAGCGGCTTTGGGTTGGATCGTAGCGAGATCAACCATTCCGTTTACGAAGCCATCATCGAGGACGCGAAGGTTGCGGACCTGATCGCTGGCACGGGTATTCCCGGCCTCTCGATCGTGCCGTCGTCGATTTCCCTCGCCGGCGCCGAAGTCGAACTCGCCCCGCTGCCGCAACGCGAGCGCCGCCTGGCCCGGATTCTCACCGAGTTGGTAGCCGCTTACGACTACATAATCCTTGACTGCCCTCCTTCTCTCGGCCTGCTAACGGTCAACGCCCTCACAGCCGCGGACGCGGTCGTCATCCCAATCCAGTGCGAGTACTACGCCCTGGAGGGTCTCTCCCAGCTGATCGCCACGATCAACCTCGTGCGGAACCACCTCAATCCGGATCTCGCCATCAAGGGCGTGGTCCTGACGATGTACGACCCTCGGACGAACCTGTCGGCGGAGGTTGACGCGGAAGTGCGCAAGCACCTGGGCCGGGCCGTATTCGAGACGGTTATTCCGCGCAGCGTCCGCCTCTCGGAGGCTCCAAGCTACGGGCTCCCAATCGCACTCTATCGGCCCGATTCCAAGGGCGCTGAGGCTTACGCCGCCCTTGCGGCCGAGATGCGCGAGCGCGACGGCAGACCAGAACCTGTCTCCCGCGCCGCCGGGACCGCCCCGGGAGGCTCCACGCCGGCCGTCGGCGGGAGTTCGAGTTGACTCCGCCGCATACGGAGCGGCACATCGGTCTTGGACGTGGACTGGGAGCATTGATTCCCCAGACCAGCCCGGCTGGCGCGGCGCCCTTGGAGATCCCGATCTCCCGGATCCGCGGCAACCCGTATCAGCCGCGCCTGCGTGTCGAGCAGCACGCCCTCGAGGCCCTGGCCAGCAGCATCGCCGTGCATGGCGTGCTTCAGCCCGTGCTCGTAACCGAGGTCTTCGACGGCTATCAGCTGGTGGCCGGCGAGCGCCGCGTTCGGGCCGCGCAGATGGCCGGCCTGGATCGAGTACCGGCGATCGTGCGCCAGATAGCGAAGCGAGACCAACTGGCCGTGGCGATCGTCGAGAACGTCCAGCGCGCGGACCTGAACGCCATGGAAGAAGCCCATGCCTACAGGCAACTCGCCGACGAGTTCGGGCTCACGCAGGATGAGATCGCGAACCGCGTAGGACGGGCCAGGTCCACCGTCGCAAACACGCTGCGGCTCCTGGATCTCGAGAAGCCCGTCCAGGAAGCGCTCGCTGAAGGTAACATTTCAGAGGGCCATGCCCGAGCCCTCGCGGGAGCATCGCCTTCCGGTCAGCGGCAACTCGTCGAAGCCGTGATGGCTCGGGATCTGTCGGTGCGCCAGACCGAAGAACTGGTTCGCCGCCTTCGCGATAAACCCGCGATAGACCCAGCACCCGCGGCAGATCCCAATACCGAGATGGATCGCATGGAGGAGGACCTCCGTCGAGCCCTCGGCACCAAGGTTCAACTGGCCCGTTCCCGGAAGGGCGGCCGAATCGTGATCGAGTACTACAGCGACGAGGAGTTTTCCCGCCTCTTCGACCGCCTGACCGGAGGAGTCTCTTGACTCAGGACCTGTCTCGTCCCGCCAAGGGATCGGCCAACGGCTCCGCAAACGGATCGCCGTCACCCTCCGCGGCGACCCGTGCCCGCAAGTCGGCGAGCAGTGAGTACAACGCCTCGAGCATCCAGATCCTCGAAGGCCTGGACCCCGTCCGTCGACGCCCGGGCATGTACATCGGCTCCACCGATGCCCGCGGCCTCCATCACCTGGTCTGGGAAGTCGTCGACAACTCGATCGACGAGGCAATGGCCGGCCACGCCAGCAACATCGAAGTCCGAATCCTCGAGGACGGATCGGTTCGCGTGACCGACGATGGCCGCGGCGTGCCGGTCGGCCGGCACGAGTCGGGCAAGGACGCACTCGAGATCGTCCACACCAAGCTCCACGCCGGCTCCAAGTTCGGCGGCGGCGGCTACAAGGTTTCCGGTGGTCTCCACGGCGTCGGCGTCAGCGTCGTCAACGCGCTGTCCGTCTATCTCCGCGTCGAGTCGGCCCGCGACGGTGCGGTCTGGGCCCAGGAGTACTCCCGCGGCATCCCGACGACCCCCGTCAAGAAGATCGGGCCGCAGGGCGATCGCAAGGGCACTACTACGATATTCCTGGCCGACCCCACGGTCTTCGAGACCGTCGAGTTGAGCTTCGACACGATCGCCCAGCGCATGCGCGAGTCGGCATACCTGAACAAGGGCCTGTGGATCCGGCTGGTCGACGAGCGGGCAGATCGTGAACGTTCGTTCTATTTCGAGGGCGGCCTCGTCTCCTTCGTCCGTCACCTGAACAAGAACAAGGAGACCCTCACCAGCCGGCCGATCTACGTCGAGCGCCGCGAAGGCTCCGTCGCGATCGAAGTCGCGCTCCAGTACAACGACTCTTATGCCGAGAACGTGTTCAGCTTCGCCAACAACATCAACACCGTCGACGGCGGCACGCACCTCACCGGCTTCCGAGGCGCCCTGACCCGATCGCTCAACGACTACGCCCGCCGCGCCGGCATTCTCAAGGACGCCGACGCCAACCTTTCGGGCGACGATGTCCGTGAAGGCCTGACCGCCGTCATCAGCGTCAAGCTCGTCGATCCGCAGTTCGAGGGCCAGACCAAGGCCAAGCTCGGCAACGCCGAGGTCAAGGGCCCGGTCGAAGCCGCAGTGACCGAGGGTATCGGCCAGTACTTCGACGAGAACCCGGCCGACGGCCGGCGCGTCATCGAGAAGTCCCTGACCGCCGCTCGGGCTCGCGAGGCGGCCCGCAAGGCCCGCGATCTCGTCATCCGCAAGGGCGCCCTCGAAGGCATGTCGCTGCCGGGCAAGCTGGCCGACTGCCAGGAGCGCGACCCTGCCAAGAGCGAGCTCTACCTCGTCGAGGGCGACTCGGCCGGTGGCTCCGCCAAGCAGG
>PMJT01000086.1 GCA_003158495.1 Chloroflexota bacterium
GCCACCTGCCGAAGCCACGCCACCGCTTCTCGAGGTCACGCAGACGTGGTGGAATCGCCGGCCCGCCGACGTCGACGCGTCGACCGAGTGGAGTCTTGACAAGGCATGGGCGCGTGACGGTGAGATCGTCCCTGAGCCGTCGCCCGAACCGGCGGGGGTCGAGTTCGCGTCCACCGGCGACCCTGCATCGATCGAGGTCGACGAAGACTGGGCCGCCGAGTCGGTCGCCGAAGATGAGGCGCCGGACCTCTCGCCGCACCTCCTTCGCCGGACGCTAATCGCCCCGGTTCTACCCCCGCTGGCATCCGCTGGACCGCCGTCCGCCCCGGCGGAGCCGGGAAGTCTCGTGGCGAGGTTGTTCGGCCGCCGCCCTTCCGACGATAAGGTCGGCAATGGGTCGCGTCAGGCTTCGCGCAAGGGCCGGCCTTACGCCGAGCCATGGCCCCACGCCACTCGCTGGTCTGAGCGCCCGACCGATGGTCGCCATTGGGGGTTCGAGACGGAGGCGCCGCGGGCAGAGACATGGACCGCCGAAACGCCGATCCAGGACGTGACCCCCGAATACATNNGCCGGGTACGTGAATATGGACCCGCGTTCTGCCGCCGCGCTGCGGCTCAGCGCCGTCGAGGCCGCGGCCCAGCCGACCGAAACACTGTTCGGTCTTCCGATCGCAGAATCGACAAGCCGGCCGGCGACGCCGCACGAACCGGCCTGGATCAGGGTCCAGCGTGAGGCCTCGGAAGCCGCATCCGCCCGGGCGCCGGAGATCGGGCAATTAGTCCCTGCCGAGCCCGCGCCGAACGAGGCCACGCCAGTCGTTCCGGTCGCGCTTCCGTCCGCGATGCCCGCGATGCCCGCGATGCCCGCCGTGCCCGCCGTGCAACCCCTCGCGGCCGCACCCCAACGACCCACTCCCGAAGTCCCGGCCGCGACCGCCTGGCCACCCCTCGGCGCCAGCTGGCCGAGCCGCAAAGACCAGACGGCCCCGTGGCCGGCACCGGAAGCGACCGTCGTCCCCGCCGCCGTAGCCGCCCAGCGGATCTCCACTCCGACGGTCGCCGATATGTGGGTCCAGTCGTCGCAGGAAGTGATGAACCGCGGCTCAGTCCGCGTCTGCCGCGCCTGCGCCTTGCCGGTTTCCACGCAGGCCCGCTTCTGCCGCCGCTGCGGAACCGCTCAGGACTGACTCCGCTAGTCGTCCAGGTCTTCGAACAGGCCCTGCTGCAATTCTTCACCGTGGACTATGCCTTGCGGCCGCAGCAGCGATCGGACCTGGGCCCGGCGCACGAAGCGGCGATTGCCGAGCTTGATGCTCTGGAGCTGGCCGCAGCGAGCCCAGCGGCCGATCGTACCGGGCGTGAATTTGATGTTCGAGGACGCGAGTAGTTCAGCCGCCTCCGAAAGTGAGATCCAGTCGGACGGTAGCTTGGACATCGGTCAGTCCGGGTCTTTCTTGGTGCCGGCGGAGTCCGCCGTTTCAGCCTTCGATTCGCTGCCGCCGCCGCTCGACGACGAGTCATTGCTCGAGCCGCTGCTCGACTCCGAGCCCGGGCCCGAGCCCGACCCGGAGTTCGAGTCTGAATCTGATGAACTACGGCTCGGCCTCGAGGAACTGCCGGATCGTTCCTTCCGGGCCCAGCCGCCGCCCTTGAAATGGACGGCGGGAGCGACGATCGCCTTCTTCATCGGACCGCCGCAGACGGGACAGGCCGTGGGGCCATCGCCGTGAACGGAGTGCATGATCTCGACCTCGTGGCCGCAATTGGCGCAGACGTAGTCGTAGAGCGGCATCTGATCCTCTACCCCTTGTGCTAGCCGCGCAGCATCCGCATGCCGCACTTGGGGCAATAGAAAGCTCTCTCGAGCCCTGAGCTGAATCCGCAATGAGAGCACGCGGGGCCGCCGACGCCGGGTGTGGCAATTGGCCGTTCGCCCGAAACCAGGCCGACGGCATGCGTATCGCCGGCGATGTTGTTGAAGAGACCGGCCAGGACGCCGGCGGCGTTGCGATCCGTGTCGCCGCGTACGCCCTTGCCGCCCCAGCCGACAACTGCCCGAACGACCATGTCGCCGGTTAGCTCGTCGAAATGGGAGGCGACTCCGCCGACGATGGCGTTGTATTCCGGGTAGCCAGCGGTATCCGTCTCACCCGCGAGGAGGCCGCAGACGAGCGTCTCGTAGACGGGGTCTATCGCGTCCACCGACTCCAGGACGACGAGGGCGTGGCGCGTGACCGGCGAACGCTTGTGGTGGTACTGCAGCCACTGGCCACTGCCCGGCATCCGGGCGATATACGGAGTGGCCTGGGCAAGCGAAACGGGCAACGGCTCGACAAGTTCCGTCTCGCCCTGGACGTAGCCGGCAAGCATGCTGTGAAGACGCTGCTCGAGACCCGGTCCGGCCTTCAGACGCATGCCCTCTGAGCTCTTCGCCCCGTAGGAGAGTTTCAACGAGAACTCGTGAGAACTAACCTCCGCCGGTGGCGGAGGCGGCGAAGACGACTGATCCTTGCCGGCCCGGTTCAGCTTCCCGAAGAGTGGCACCTTCCCTCCACGAAAGGTTGTACTGACCTTCTACGTATCCTACCAGCGCGGTCGCCCCGACTGTGGGCAACCGCCGATTCAACCCTCGATTTGCGCCTTCGGGACAGAGACCGCCCGCCCGAACCCATCGGCGAGAACTCAGGCGAGCCGTTGGGAGAGCCTGGCGACCAGCTCCGCGAGCTCGGCGGCCCGGGACCTGGCCCCCTCGACGACGGCCGGCGGCGCCTTCGAAGTAAAGGCCTCGTTGGCGAGCCGGGCGCGGGCCGCCTCCAGAAGCCCCCGGGCCTCGGCCAGTTCGCGCTCGAGCCGGGCGCGATCGCGCCCTTCCTGGGCTTCGTCCTTTGCCTCGGGGCGAACGACGGCCTCGATCTCGCCGGCGATGACCGAGAGACCGCCCTCCACGCCCTGCCGGATCGAGTCGAGCTTCTTCTCGCGGCGAAGCGGACGGGCGCGGCCAAGCCGTTCGACGGCAGGCAGCAGAGCATCGAATGTTGGACCCAGGCGATCTGGCACGAAGACGTCGACCGGGAGCCAGGAGGCCGGCTCGATCCGTGCCTCGGCCCGCGCGTTCCGGACGGCCCGAATCAGGTCGATCAGGGCCGAGACGTCGGCTTCGGCGGCGCTGTCGGTCGCCGCGGCGTCGACCACGGGCCAGTCGGCAACGATGAGGAGCGCCGGGTCTCCGGCCGCGTGCGGCAGCCGCTCCCAGATCGCTTCGGTGATGAACGGCATCACCGGATGTAGGAGGCGCAGGTATGTGTCGAGCGCCGAAACGAGAGCCCACCAGGTTGCTTCGCGGTCGGCCGCGGCCAGCGTTTCGTCGCCGAGCCGGATCTTGGCCAGCTCGACGCTCCAGTCGCAGTACTCGTTCCAGATGGCCTCGTACAGGACCTGGCTCACGTCGCCGAACGTGTAGACGGCCATGGCCTTGTCGACGGCCGCGACGGCCGCCGCGGCTCGTGACAGAGTCCAGCGATCGGCCGGGCCCGCATGGGCGGGATCCGGGAGTTGCCGCGGCGACGTCGCCGGGATGGACGCCGGCCGCGCCCCCAGCACGAACCGGGCCACGTTCCAGAGCTTGTTGGCGAAGTTGCGCGAGTTCTCGAGCTTCTCCGGGCCGAGGCGGGCGTCGTTGCCGGGCGCCGTCCCATTGATCAGAGCGAACCGCAGTGCGTCGGCACCGATATCGTCGATCGTCTCCAGCGGGTCGACCGAGTTGCCCTTGGTCTTGGACATCTTCTGCCCGTACGGATCCCGGATCAGGCCAGAAAGATAGACGGTGTGGAACGGTGCTTCGCCGGTCAGGTGGATGCCGAGCATCATCATCCGGGCGACCCAGNNCCCCACCAGAGCTGGCGGCTGACGTTCCAGTCGCGCATCTCCGTGAGCCAGTGCTCCCAGACCTTGACGAAGCGTTCCGGCAGGATCTGCGTCTTGCCGGATCGAGTGGCGTTGAGAGCAGCCTCGGCCAGCGGCGCCACGCGGATGAACCACTGCGTCTTGAGGCGCGGCTCCACGACATCGTCGGAACGCTGGCAGTGCCCGATCAACGACACGTGCGGTTTGACCGAATCCAGGTCGCCGCGCGCCTCGAGGGCGGCCACGATCTGGCGGCGAGCTTCGTAGCGATCCAGGCCCGCAAACTCCGCCCCGTTCTCGTTGATGCGCGCGGCGTCGTCCAGGACCGTGATCATCGCCAGGCCGTGGCGCTTGCCGGTGTCGTAGTCGTCCTGGTCGTGGGCCGGAGTGATCTTGACCGCACCCGTCCCGAATGCCCGATCCACCACGGCGTCGGCGATGATCGGGACGGCTCGATCCACGAACGGGATCATGGCCCGGCGGCCGACCAGCGCGGTGTAGCGCGGGTCTTCGGGATTGACTGCCACGGCGGTATCGCCGAGAAGGGTCTCAGGGCGAGTGGTCGCGACCGCGACCCACGCGTTGGGATCCGGGGCGCCCGTGGCCTCGTCGATGAGGTGGTAGCGCAGCGTCCAGAGGCTGCCCTGGGTCTCGGTCGGGATCACTTCCAGGTCCGAGACGCTCGTCCGGCAGCCGGGGCACCAGTGGATCAGCGCCTCTGTGCGGTACGCAAGGCCCTCGCGGTAGAGGCGCAGGAATGCCTCGCGCACGGCTCGGGCTGAAACGTCGTCCATCGTGAAGCGGAGTCGCGTCATGTCCAGCGAGGCACCGACGCGCCGTTGCTGGCTCAGGATCGTCTGGCGCGTGGTCCGGACGAACTCCCACATCGCCTCGAGGTACTTCTCACGGCCGAGAGTGGCCCGGGTTTCGCCCTTCGCCGCGAGCTGCTTGTCGAGGACGTACTGCGCGGCTATCGAAGCATGATCAAGGCCGGGCAGGAAGAGCGCCGGCCTGCGCTGCATCCGGGCGTGGCGGGTCATCAAGTCTTCGACAGTCGACCGCTGTGCGTGTCCGAGGTGCAGCGAGCCGGTCACGTTGGGCGGCGGCTGGATGACGACGAAGGGCTGCTTGGTCCAGTCGGCCCGCGAACCGGCGCCGTCGGGGTTGAAGACATCGGCATCGACCCAGCTCTGGAAGATGTCATGCTCGACCTCGCCCGGTCGATATGCCTTCGCCAGGCCGGTTTCCTCGGCCGCTTCGCCGGACCCCTTCTTCGCCACATCCGCCATCGTCCGCTCCATCGACAAAGGACCCGCTCGTCCAGCGGACGAACGGGTCGTGGTACCACCTGCTGGTTTGGCCTCGCCCCGAGGCGGCTCATCGCCGCCGCGCTCGGCAACTTGCGGTCGCCCGGCTCGGCCCTCTCGGCGCGCTATCGGGCGCCTCCCGCACGGCTCGCGAGCTACGTTCGCGCCGGTTCGACTACGGGGCTTTCAGCCTGCTCCGCTCGAACGGAGCGGCCCCGCTCTCTACGCCGACCACCCCGAGGCGGTCAGTCACGATCGCCCGAAGGGGGCGGCGCTAGTCGACAGGCGGCGCTACTCCTCTCGGTCAACGCCGTGAAGGCTCCGATCGTAGCACAGGAGCGAGCCTAAACCGGGGGAACTGCTGGCCTGAGACGGGGCTCAACCCGGTATGCTCCGTCCGTGGAAGACACCCCCGCCGGCACTGTCCCAGCCCGATTGCCCGAGTTGCCGTCGTTGCCGGCGCCGAGTCGCCGCTCCCCTGCCCTTCCGGCAATGCGGGACGAGCTCGCCGCGGACCTGCGCGCCCACATCCGCGGCGATGTCCAGTTCGGGGCCGGCGACCGCGCGCTGTACTCGACGGACGCCTCGAACTACAGACAGCTCCCGATAGGCGTCGTGCGGCCTCTCGATGCGGACGACTTGATCGAGACGATCCGCATCTGCCGCGACCACGACGCGCCGGTGACGATGCGCGGCGGCGGAACGAGCCTGGCCGGCCAGGCGGTGAACGTGGCCGTGGTCGTGGACGTTTCGCGCCACATGAACCACATCCTGGAGATCGACCCGGAGCGGCGGATTGCCCGCGTCGAGCCGGGCGTCGTGCTGGACGACGTGCGTGCCGCCGCCGAGAGCCACGGGCTCACCTTCGGCCCTGACCCGGCCACTCACGACCGTTGCACACTCGGCGGAATGATCGGCAACGATTCGTGCGGCGCCCACTCCATCATGGCGGGCCGGACCAGCGACAACGTCGAGTCGCTGGACGTTCTCACGTACCTGGGCACGCGCCTGACCGTGGGTCGGACCGACGAAGCCGAGCTCGAGCGGATCTGCGCCGAGCCGAGCCGTCGCGGCGAGATCTACCGTTCACTGCGCGGGTTGCGCGACCGCCACGAGCCACTCATTCGCCAGCGCTTCCCCAAGCTGCCACGGCTCGTTTCGGGCTACGCGTTACCCGCGCTGCTCCCCGAGAACGGCTTCGACGTTGCGCGGGCCCTGATCGGGACGGAAGGAACCTGCGTCACCGTCCTGGAGGCGACCGTCCGACTGGTGCCGAGCCCACCGGGTCGAGCGCTTCTGATGCTCGGCTTCTCGGACGTGTTCGCGGCGGCCGACGCATCGCCCCAGGTGCTCGCAACGGGCCCTATTGGCCTCGAGGGATTCGACGACCAGCTCGTGGAGGCCTGCCGGCGCAAGGGCCTCAACCTGGCCGCCATCGGGAACTTGCCGATCGGCGGCGGCTGGCTGCTGGTCGAATACGGTGGCGCGGACCCGGCCGAAGCCGAGGCGAAGGCGCTGGCCGCTGCTGACATTTGCGCTTCGTCGAGTTTCCGCGTGATAACCGACCCTTCCCGCCAGGCCGCGATGTGGGCGCTGCGCGAGTCGGCCGTGGGTGCAACCGCGGTCGTACCGGGCAAGCCGCCGACATACCCCGGCTGGGAAGACTCGGCCGTCCCGCCGGATAAGCTCGGGCGCTATATGCGCGAGCTCGACGAACTGATCGGTCGGTTCGGGTTCGAGCGGACCTTCTATGGCCACTTCGGCGACGGCTGCCTGCACCTGCGAACCGCCTTCGACTTCGATACTCCGGCCGGGCTGCGCGCCTTCCGCGACTTCATCGAGCAGGCAGCCGATCTTGTCGTCAAGTACGGCGGCTCCCTTTCGGGCGAGCACGGCGACGGCCAGGCGCGAGCGGAGCTGCTGCCGCGCATGTTCGGCCTGGATGGAGTGGCCGCTTTCAGCGAGTTCAAGTCGATCTGGGACCCGCGCGGCCGGATGAACCCCGGCAAGGTCGTGGACCCGCTGCCGCTCGACGCGGATCTCCGGCCGGCCCGAAGACTGGCCGCGCCGAAGACCGTCTTCGGCTTCCCCGACGATGGCGGTTCGCTGGCCAGGGCAACGGCACGATGCGTCGGTGTCGGCAAGTGCCGGCGCGAATCGGGCGGGGCCATGTGCCCCACGTACAAGGACACGCACGAGGAACGCCACTCCACTCGGGGCCGGGCGCGGCTTCAATGGGAGATGCT
>PMJT01000082.1:0-1560 GCA_003158495.1 Chloroflexota bacterium
TACGGCGCCAGCATCTCGACGAGCACTCGGACGACGCGGCTGGGCGTGTAGAACTGGCCGCCCTTCTTGCCCTCGGCACTGGCGAACTGGGCCAGGAAGTACTCGTATACGCGGCCGAGGATGTCCTTGGCGNNAGGCCGGGGCGGGCGAAGTCCTTGGGCAGGACGCCCTTGAGCGTCGGGTTCTCGCGTTCGATGGCGTCCATGGCGTCGTCGACCGTGCGGCCGATCGTCGGCTGGGGTGCGCTCGCCTTGAGGTGGGACCAGCGAGCCTCGCGCGGGACCCAGAAGATGCTCGCGGCCTTGTATTCGTCGGGGTCTTCGGGGTCGGCACCTTCGCCTGCGGCGGCCGCGGCGGTCAGCTCGTCGTGCTTGGCCTCGAACGCGTCGCTGATGTACTTGAGGAAGATGAGCCCGAGCACGATGTGCTTGTACTCGGCGGCGTCCATGTTGTTGCGGAGCATGTCGGCCGAGGCCCAGAGCTTGGCCTCGAGGCCGGTTGTGGCGGTGGCCGTGGCCGGGTCAGTGGCGGCGCCGGCACGCGTAGATCGGCCGCCGGAGGCGCGGCTGGTTCGGGCTCCGCGTGGGCTCAATCTCCACCCCATTCGGACGCTGACGGTTGCCTCGCGTGTGGCCGCGCTCGTCGCGGTACACACGCATTTGTCCAAGCGTACTCCGTGAGGACGCTCCGGGAGCCGTGAATTACGCGTGCGGCGTGGACTAAGGCCCAGATGATCGGCAGTGAATATCCGCCCTCTACCGTCCACAGCGTGGTACGACACCTGTGGGACCCGCGAAAGGAGCGCGTCAATCGGGCCAAGCACGGCGTCGGCTTCGAGGAGGCCATGTCAGCTCTCAGGGACCCAAACCGCGTTACGCGCATCGATCTCGAACACGCTGAGATTGAAGAGCGCCTCCTGGTTGTTGGCTACAGCTATCCTGGTCGACTCCTTGCGGTAGTGACCGCCGAGACGTCTCCCGGTACTATTCGCATCATCTCCGCACGGCGCGCCACGAAGCGCGAACGACATGCGTACGAAACCGGCTCGTTCTGATGAAGAGCGCATCCGCGCCTTCAACGAGTTACTCAACCGCCCCTCGATCGTCGAGATCGACGAGGCGACCGCGTACTGGCTGGAAGGCGAAGACGGCCGGCCGATCGGCGAGGAGTCCGCAACCAGCGAGGTGCCCCTGCTGGCCGTTCTGGCCGAAGTCGACCGAGGGGTGGACCCGCTCGGGCTTACCCTCGTTTGCAACGCTCCGACCGATGACGCGCCCGGCCATGCCAGATACGTCATCAGCAGCGGAGCGGGGCTGGTCGACATGGCCGAGTCGGCCGCAGGTATTCCGGCCCGGCCACGAATTCCGGCCCGCGGAGGGAGGACGGATCGCAAGCGAGCCCAGAATAGGCTTGCCTTACATCATCCCCGGGTGGACTGATATCATGTCAACCGTGATACGCACGCAGATATCGCTGACCGAGGCGCAGATGGATCGCCTTCGACGCGAGGCCCGGCGGCGGCACACCTCCATTGCGGCCATCATCCGCGACGCCGTCGAC
>PMJT01000082.1:1615-6065 GCA_003158495.1 Chloroflexota bacterium
CGCCGGCGACTCGAACCACGAGCGTGCGCTCGGCAGCACCGCACTCCTGCTCGGCGAGGAGCTGGTGACACACAGCTACGTTGTCGTTGAACTCGTCTCGCTGGTCTGTCGCCGCCTCGGCGCCGACGCTGCTGCCCGACTGATCGACGATGTCCTGCCGGCCATCGAGGTGACCGACGTCGACGCATCGCTGCGCTCCCGCGCCATCGCAGCCTTTCGCGCCGCAACCGGCTCGGCCGTGTCGCTGGTTGACCGGACAAGCTTCGAGTTCATGCGTCAGCGCGGGATTCGCCGGGCCTGGGCCATGGACGCGGACTTCGCCACGGAAGGCTTCGAACTCCAGTAGATCCGCGGTTCCTGGCAGTTGATCGCGGATCCGTAGTGTCCGGCGGTGATCGAGTACGGTCGTGATCCCGTAAAGGAGGCCGGGAACGTCAGGAGTCACGGCGTCGACTTCGATGACGCGATCGTGGCACTTCGAGACCCATTCAGGATCGAGTAGTACGACGAGAGTCATTCGACTGACGAACCCAGGTTCATAACTATTGGACGGGACCTGCGGGGTCGGTTCTTTGCCGTGGTAACCTCGCAAAGTGTCCACAGGCCACGGCTCATCTCCGCACGGCGCGCCACGAAGCGCGAGCGAAATGCGTACGAAACCCAGCGCCCTCCCGCCTGAGCAAGCGCGCCGCGCCGTCCGGTCCGCCGGCGACATTGTCAGCCGAAGCCAGGAGTTCGGCATCGTGATCGACGGCGCCGAAGGGTACTCGCTGCGGCTGATCCCGTCGGACAAGATCCTCGGTCGGTTCGCCACCACGCACGACGCATGGCGCGCAATGGTCGCCGCCACCGATGAAGGGAGGTCGCCTCGCCTGCTCGTCCTGGATTGGCACGGGGCCAATGGATCCGGAGGCCCAGTGTCGAGCGGCAGAACGCTGGAATACCTCGCCCGATCCGGATTGGGCCTTCCGGCGGATTACCTCCGCTCACCGGACCAGCGTCGGCGCTGAACCGGCGCGGGCGTTTGCCGCCCTTCGGTCTCGTCCGCCGGCTTCGGGCGTCACAATAGGGCCCAATCCACCTCGGCCATCCTCGTCACGGGAGAGCGGAGACAAGTGCATCGACCACGGGGCGAACTGCGCGTCATAACCGGCCCCATGTGCTGCGGCAAAAGCGAAGAGACGATGCGGGAGCTGCGCCGCGCCGTGATCGCCGGCCGGCACGTGCTGCTGCTCCGCCCGGCCGTGGACACCCGAACCGAGACCGACGAGGCGCGCAGCCGATCGGGAATGACGTTCCCGGCCCAGACTCTGCCCGACTCGTCGAAGATCCTCTCGACTGTCGAGGCTGCCGGCGCCAACTTCATCGCCTTCGACGAAGGACAGTTCTGGGACGACGGGATCATCGCCGCCGTCCAGGCACTGGTCGACAAGCGCCTCATCGTGATCGTCAACGGCCTCAACCAGGACTACCTGGGCCGGCCGTTCGGGCCGATGCCCACGCTGATGGCCCTCTCGGACGAAGTGCGGATGCTCAAGGCGATCTGCCAGGTCTGCGGCGAGGAGGCCACCAAAACGCAGCGCCTCCACGCGGATGGTTCGCCCGCGGGACCGGACGAGCAGCTCATCCTGCCGGGCGGTTTCGACCAGGCCCACGAGGTCGATCGATACGAGGCGCGCTGCCGGACGCACCACTTGATCGGGCCGAAGCACCAGCGGCGGCGCTAGCCGACCACAGCCGGAAACCCATTAGGATGATCCGTGCAACGGCCGACATCAGGGCGGACCGAAGCGATCCCAGTCCATCGTCTGGCTTTTCAACGAGACCGAGGCACGAAATGGCCGGTAGCGATGTCCTGCGCGAGCAACTTCTCGCACTCCTCGATGGCCGCGGCGCCCACATGCCGTTCGACGCCGCCGTGGCGGACTTTCCTGACGACGCCATAAACCGGCGGCCGCCGAACGTCCCGTACACGCCCTGGCACCTGCTCGAGCACATCCGCATCGCCCAGTCGGACATCCTGGACTACATCGTCAACCGCACCTACCTCGCTCCGACCTGGCCCGAGGAGTACTGGCCGGCGCTCGACGCGACCGCGACGCCGGAGCAGTTCAGCCAGACGATCGCGGCCTTCAAGGCCGACCGCGAGGTTCTCCACTCGCTAGTGGCAGATCCCGCCACGGACCTATTGGCGACGATCCCGAACACTCCGGGGCACACGATCCTCCGCGAAGTGCGGGTGGTCGCCGACCACAATGCCTACCACGTCGGCGAGTTTGCNNGTCACTGACACCGGCGTCCCGGTGACCTGTGACGGCCATCAAGAAAGGCCCTCGGAGTCGCCTCCGGGGCCTTCTTTACGTTCGTTGTATGGCTGGCGAGAAAGGATTCGAACCTTTAATCCCCTGATCCAGAGTCAACGGGCGCCAACCGACGTGCTCCTGTTCATGGAATGGCCATCGAAAGGGGCCCAGTTAGGGGATGTATCTCAGCCCGCCCACCTTGGTCTGCCGAGTCTCGCGGGCGGTGTGGTTCAAGGCTAACGATTCCAGCAAATGCCTCAGACGACCAACAAGACGGCCACTATTCGGACCAAAGGCTATCGCCGCCCCTGAGCCCGCTTCTCTGTCTGGCAGCGGCGCCTCTTCCTTATGCCGGTCTACCTACCCTCAGACCCCGATCGCCTCGGCCACGTCCCGCCAGGTCAGATCCTCGACGCCTTCGAGTCGTCGCAGGTAGACGCTCGTGACCGCGAGGGAGCTGTGGTCGAGGAACTGGCTCACCGACTCGATCGACTCGCCGGCGTCGCGTCGCAGCTTCGCGGCGGTATGGCGCAGGACGTGGACGCCGGTCGGCGCCAGCCCAGCAGCCTGCAGGTACCGGCGGAAGCGTGCGTAGAACGTCCCGCTCGTGACTCCTTCTGGTCGGGCACCCGCCTGCCAGAGCGATTCGTGGCGAGCCATCGTCACCAGTTCCTTGCCGACATCGGCCAGCGTGGCGAGGATCGCGTCGTACGCGGGCCGAGGAAGTTCCCGCCGACCGCGTTTGCCGCCCTTGCCGCGGTAGGCGTAGAAGCAGGTCTCGCCCTCGACGCTCAGGTCGCCGGCGCGGAGCGAGATCACCTCGGTTCGTCGGCGTCCGGTCAGCACTAGGGTCAGCAGGATCGCGCGGTCACGCCGGCCCGCGACCGTATCCGGCACCACCGCGAGGAGCCGCCGTACCTCGTCGGCGCTGTATCCGCGGGCGATCGACTGGACGGTCCGCGGTCGCTCGATGGCGTCGCATGGATTGGCCACGACCAGGCCCATCCGGATCAGGAAGCGGTAGAACGACGAGAGGCAGGCGATCCGGGCACCCACCGTGGTCGAAGATGGCGTCCGACCCGACTTACCGATGCCGTGGACCCAGGCCAAGACCTCTCCGGGCTTGACCCGATCGGGGGTCACGCCACGCTCGGCGAAGAAGGGCCACAGCATCCTGGAGTAGCTCTCGACGGTCCGTCGGGAGCCTGAACGGTTGCCCTTCTCGACGAGGAAGGCGTAGATCGCCTGGTCCCAAGCGGAGGGGTCTCCGCTGGCTAGAGCTGGCAAGGGTTGAGCGGTCATCGTGGGCGCCTCGGGTACGAGCGTGGTCGCCCACATCCATCACTCAGCCGGCCGCCGAAAGCAACACCATCGCGGCATCGCCACCGTAACGACCCGCCCAGGAATCCCTGGCTGTCAGAGTTCCTACCATTGCGGCAGACCGAGCTGGCGATGGAGATCGGTGGGTCGGCTTGAGACTTCTGAAATGGGGAGGAACAGATGGACGAGGCAACCTCAGGCCAAACCGGCACAGCCCTGAGGGAAGTGCGCACCCCCGTCGCGCGCAGACTCGCTGACGCCGTGGCCGAACTCCATGATGTTCTCTTCGCGCGCCACGCCGTCGAAGAGCTGCTGAATTCCTGGCCGACCGAGTCGCCGACCGGGCCCGACACGACAGTGGCCCGGAGCCTATGGACCGCCGCGTTGGTCACCTATGCCCGCTGTTTCTGCGGAGGCGTCCGGCAGGGCACTGCCAAGGCGATCTCAGACCAGCTTTCCGGCCTGGATCGCGAGGTTCACGACTGGGCTATCGCTATGCGGAGCAAGCACCTCGCGCACTCTGTGAACGCGTTTGAGCAGGCTAGGGTGGGTGTCTCACTAGGCCCGGCTCCCGAATATGAAGTGCTCGGTCTCGCGCCGTTGGAACTGTTCACGATACTTCCGGACCGGCAGGCGGCAGAGAGATTCGCCAAACACACCGAGCGGGTGCATCTGCTCCAGGTAGGCGCATTCCAGGACTTGGAGAGCCAGGTGTTGGAGGACCTTGGTTCATGGACCGCCCAGAGACGGATTCGGCTGCCCGGACTTGAACTGACTCCAGCCGGACCTCAAACGGACCCCGCTCGCCGAAGATGATGGCCTGGAAA